>JAEEIS010000223.1 GCA_016281475.1 Bacteroidales bacterium | reverse complement strand
TCATCATTGAGATGTGCCACCTCGAAAGCCAAGTGCCTAAGTCCCGCAGCCTCGGGATGGGTGGGTCGTGGCGGTGGTGATGGGAATGAGAACAACTCAATGACATACTGGTCGTCAAGTGCCAAATCTGCCTTGTATGAAGCCCTCTCGACACGATAATGCTCGGCGAGTACGCTTAGCCCCAGCACACGCGTATAGAAGTCCAGGCTCTTTTGATAGTCGGAGCAGATAATGGCAATGTGATGTACTTTGTTTAGATGTAGCATAGCCTTACAATCAATTAGTATTGTACAAACTCAACGATGGCACTCACCTCGTTGCCGATAGAGAGGGCAATGACGAAACCGTCGTCGATGCGGTATACTGTAGGTGTCAGCATGTCGCCCAATTTGGCGGCGACGCGGTATTCCACGCGGAGTCCCTTTATCTCGAAATCCTCGGGCAGCAGCTCCATCGCCATGCGGATATAGTTGGCATTGTTCACATGGCGGTTGTAGTCAATGTCAGCACGCATCACCGCAATCGGGGCACAGGCCTCTCCTCCACCCTTTGGTAGGATAATGCGGCGGTCGCGGTAGTTCATTTCCAATTGCGGCTCGATAAGCAGGGTGTTGGCAACGGCATCGTCCACACGCTTCAGCTTGCCTGTGGCCTTATCGACGAAGGCACCCATGCTCCATGTGCGGTAGCAGGGACGGCCGTCAGCATCGTAGATGAAGGTGTTGCGGAAGCCAAACATGGGCTTCATCTCATAAACCGAAGTGGTCACCATCAGTTCCTCCTTGAAACTTGGCACGCGCATCACCTCCACCTGACGTGAGGCCAGCAGTTGCGCCATATTTTCGCGGGCAAAGTAGGACTTCACCTCAGGCTCGCTGTCTATCCACATCTCGGAGCAGTCCTGCATCATCTGCAGCGCGGAGTAGAGCTTCAGTCTCCCCTCGCTGTCGCAGGTGCTTGTGGTCACTTTATAATTTAGGGTATACATATTTTGAATGTGTGAATGTGTGAATGTGTTAGTCTTTTTTGAATGTGTGAACGTGTTTGATTGTTTTAGGGGAGAAAGGTTTAAAGGTTTTAGTTTGTCAATCCCTCAATCCCTTAATCCCTCAAACCCTTTAACCCTTAAACTAACGAATTAACGAATTCAAATCCATTATCTTCTTTGCCAAGGCATCGCGGTCTTCGTCTGTCATGCAGATTCCGAATCTGTAGCGGCGTTTGCCTGAATAGATTATGCGCAATTTTTCGGGTCTGTCGTTCTGATAGTATAGTGCTCCCACCGTGTCGTGATGGGGCTCCACATTCTGTATGGATGAGAGCGGAATCTCTTTCCAGCGTCGGAAGATACACTTGTGACACTCGATGATTAGCCTGCCTTGGTGCACCCAGACGGTCTCTACGGCCCGTCTCCAGCGCAAATAGTTGTCCAGACGTAATAATCCAGCAAACACTAACAGAACAGTTTCTGGGACAAAAAGAATCCACAACCACCTAACTCCCGGAGCCGGGTTTGGAACTGTCAGACATCGCCAAATCATAACAATCATTAACACTATAAGCCCGAGGCACATCACCACGAGGAGGATTTCGTAGGCGTAGTCACATCGTTGCCAATTGTCTTGCGCCTTATGTCCTGTGTTTGTTGCCAGTCGCTCCATATAAAACAATGCGTTAATTTGTTAATGTGTTAGTCATTGATTCAAGAATTTACACATTCACACATTCTAACGTCATCACTTGCAGCCTTTTCCTTCGCAAGGACTGATGCCGAGTTTCAGTTGGCAGCGGAGGATGCCTTTGTCGTAGAAACCGATGATGTCGTCAGTGGGATTGAGAGCCATGCCTGCGTTGAGGTCGTTCAGGGCCTTGCGGTATTCGTCCATGCCCATATAGGCCTTGGCGCGGGTGGCGAGGAGGTGCGCCTTGGTGCAGACATCCCGTTCCTGTCCTTTTAGCTTCAGAGCGGCGGTGCAGTCGGCGACGGCTTGGGTGTATTCTTTGCGGTAGTTGTAGAGGGTAGCTCGGTTGTTATATGCCGACCAGCTGGGTTGTAATGATATGGACTTAGTGTAGTTATCGATAGCTTCTTCAATATTTCCTTGACATTGAAACACCAGTGCCAAATTGCTGTAATAGACTCCCATCATAGGGTTCAGTTCGATGGCTTTGAGGAAATAGGGCATCGCCTTGCCGAGTTGGTTGAGGCTACCGTATAGTTCGCCAATATTGTTATATGCTTCCGAGTTCTGCGGGTCAAGCCGGATAATCTGCTCATAGAGGGCAATAGCTTCAGAAGGGTCGGTGGCTTGGAGTGCTTGTTGGTATAGTTCTTGTATTGTCATCAGATTATGTTTTAAAGGATTAAGAGGTTTTAATGTTAAAAAGGTGTGAGATCATTTGGCGCGAACCTTCTAAACTTTTCAACATTTAAGCGAAGCGAACCGTTTCAACTTTATTATTAACGATAATTTCTTCTTAATATTGTAGACATACACAATAATTGTTGGCCATTGACGTTATATGGAAAAAATTGACAAAGACATGAATGCACGCACATTATTCCTTGCCCTGTCAGCATCCCTCCTACTGATGGTGGGATGCCAGAAAGAGGACCGCATTGTCCCTGATGTTTCAAATCCGTTCTTTGGCATCTATAGTCCTTCCGGACAAATCAATGAGGTGAGTAGCAACTCTGAGACGCTTCTCGCTACCCAGTGGATTGGACGCAGGCTGGTGAACGTCAGCCTTGCCAATCTGCCCGTCTCAGGCAACCCAATTGTCAACCAATACAACTACGACAGCCACAATCGCTTGGCAAGTATCGACAGTAACATCTTCTGCTCCTACAACTCTGACAAGCTTCTCTCCTCGGTAAAAATCATCCTCAATGACAGGACGCGCACGCTGATGTTCCGATATGACGGCAAGTTGATGCCTTGCATGGTTATCGACAGCAATTTCTATCGCACCTCGACGGATATCAACGAGTGGTACAGCACCAGCACCGCATACCGCCTCGAATGGGACAAGGGCAACCTGATGAAGGCCACGTCTGTCGATGCCGATGGGATAAGATATGAATATTTCTACGATGACAACCACAACCCCTTCTGCGGACTGGCGTTATATCCCATTCTCAAAAGGGACAACCTCCTGCAGTGCCCCTCCTTCTTCAGCCGCAACAATGTTGTGGATGTTGTCTGCTTCAACTCTGGCGACAGCATCGAATACGATTGCCACTACAGCTACGACCTCTACAACACTTGGCCGCAAGTGATATACAAGTCCATGGGAGTTAATAACTATTGGACACAAACGTATAATATTAGTTATCGCTAAGTTGTAGAATTATAAGTCGATTAACGCATTAACACATTCACACATTAACACATTCGATCATGATTATCACAACCACCCCCACCATCGAAGGACGTCAGATTACCGAATACCACGGCGTCGTATTTGGTGAAGTCATCACCGGCATCAACTTTGTAAAGGATTTCTTTGCAGGCGTGCGCAACATAGTAGGCGGCCGCTCAGGCTCATACGAAGATGAGTTGACCAAGGCCCGCACCAATGCCATGCGCGAGTTGGAAGACCGTGCCCAACGTCTCGGAGCCAATGCCGTCGTAGGCGTAGACATCGACTATGAGGTGCTCGGCACCAACAACGGCATGCTGATGGTCACCGCCTCCGGCACCGCCGTCACCATCCGCTAACGTATGTCTGACCCTCCACGTATCGCTCGTATTTTCACGTATTTTATTCTTGTGATACGAGCGATACATGGAGAATCATTATTAAGATGAAGAAAATACTGTTGATATTCACGGCACTACTTCTCCTCGCTACCACAGCTTCGGCACAGAACGTAGACACCGCCAATCATTCCGATGAATTGTTTGTCGAGTATGAGGAAGATCCTGAATTCCCCGGTGGCCTCGAAGCGTTGCATAAATTCATCGAAGACAACATGCAATATCCTCAGATAGCTGCCGAGAACTGTATTGGAGGACGGGTGTATGTACAATTCGAAGTCGACACAGACGGCACAGTGCTGAATCCGAAAATCCTACGCGACATCGGAGGCGGTTGTGGCGAGGAGGCTCTGCGAATAGTGAGGCTGATGCCAAAATGGAAACCAGGCAGATTCTATGGCAAGGTTGTCAAGACAACATTCAACCTGCCTATTTTCTTCGACAAGAAAAAGCACTGCATCCCTCTAATACATTATGACCCAATAGAACCAAAAAACAAATGGTGGAAGAGACGCAGGCACTGATATGAAAGAAATCCTCTATGTCGGAGTCGGCAGCTGTCTCGGTGGCATCGTACGCCACCTCCTCTCCTCTGCCATTCGCTGGGACGGACACGGCCTTCCTTGGGGTACCCTTGCGGTCAACCTCTTAGGCTGTCTGCTCATCGGTCTGTTTGCAGGCATCCTTTCGCGTCACCCCTCTCAGGCACTCAACCTCCTGTTGATTGTCGGCCTTTGTGGAGGCTTCACCACCTTTTCCACCTTCTCACGCGAAAGCCTCACCTTGCTACAGAGCGGCCAGTACGCAGCCCTCGTTACCTATATTCTCCTAAGACTAATTGTTGGCATTGCCCTTAGCGCCACAGGCTACGCCATCACTCGATGAAGTGTATCTCTATTCGGGATATAGAAATTATGGTGAGTTCTATTACTTTAGTGTGTGTTCCATGTGATAATACTATTATTGAGGTCTGTGCCGCTTTGCAATTCGGTCTTTACAGCTGTGGGGCAGGTAATGGTGCAGGCACCGGATTCTGAAGCGAGATTATAACACATTGCATCTTTAAGATATACGCCACTCATATCAAAGTTATAAAGATTTAGACTCGTTAATCTGCTACAATTATAGAACATCCCTCCCATACCCTTGACATTGGAAGTGTTGAAGTTATTAAGATCGAGGCTGGTCAAGCTACTACAATTACCAAACATTGAAGTCATGTATTCCACATTCGAAGTGTTGAATCTAGAAAGATTGAGGCTGGTTAGGCTGCAGCAGCTATCGAACATATACCTCATAAATACCACATTCTCTGTATTGAAGCTGGAGAGGTCAAGGCTGGTTAGACCACAGCAATACCAGAACATATATGACATATCCGTGACATTGGAGGTGTTGAAACTGGATAAATCGAGGCTGGTCAGGCTGAAACACCAACTGAACATTCTTTGCATATCTGTGACATTGGAAGTGTTGAAGTTGGAGAGATCAAGGCTAGTTAGGCTATAGCAGTAAGCGAACATGGAAGCCATATTTGTGACATTTGTGGTGTTGAAGTGATCCCCAAAATCAATGTTGGTGATTGCTGGATGGTCAAACATTCCCATACAGTGAGCATTTGCATTAATACTGTTAGCAGGAGTAGAAACTACCCAAATAGTGCCAT
>JAEEIS010000032.1 GCA_016281475.1 Bacteroidales bacterium | reverse complement strand
CCCGCATAGGCTCCGTCGAATCGGCAAGGGCCACTACCCCATCCAACCCAATCACATAGTCCAACAGCGAGATTGACGAAGGCTCCATCAAGGTAAAGCTCTTGAATCCCATGTCGGTACCGAAGTGCATTCGCACCTTCAACAGGTCGTGTCGCGAGGCAAGCATGGCATCGGTGACAAACGACTTGTCCCCCACCGTCACATGCCCTTTGGGCAACACCAGTGCCAACTTGCCCTCTATCATATTCTCTTCCAATATGTCGGGGTTGCTATAGCCGTCCAGACTAATAGAGGGATTGTCCAATTCGGCATAGATGTTGGACTTGCCCGCGCTGTCGCGCATATCCACCATCAGGCAGGCGACATCCAGCGACAGGTCGGCGTCCATCACCTGCTCCACTTTCTTCCCTTTCAGATTCAGATCGAGATGGTCGGCCCGCGCCAGCATCTGCTTCTGCAGGTTGCAGTATTGGGCAGACAGGTTGTTCACCACGATTTTCTCCAGCTGAATGTCAGGCAGTCCCGCGCTGGTGGTGTCCTCCTCTACCTCCTTCTCCTCGCCTTTGGCAAAGATGTCGAGGTTGTTCCAGCCGTCAGGAGCGGTATACAGGTTGGCGTGGGCATCGTCTATTCGCAACTGCCTCACTATGATGGAACGGTCTTTCAAGAATGCTTTCAAATCCAACCCCACCGTCACTGCACCGATGCGCGCCAGTGTGTCGTTGTGCACGGCATTCGTCGCCAACGCATTGTCAGCAGGCAACTCGTAGGGGTTCACCAACACCACGTTCTCCACCTCCACACCCACATTGGGCCATGTCTTGAAGAGCGAAAGGTCCACTCGTTCAAAATGGTTTTCACACAAGATATGGTCGTCCGCCAGTTTGTTCACAATGGCGGTCAGCCTTGCCGGGGAGAACAGCAGCCAGCACGCAACCGCCACCACTATCACTACCAGTCCCAGCAGCGACCCCAACGCAATGAGTGTGATCTTCCACCCTTTCTTACCCTTTTTACGATGGGTGGTCGAAGCCTGGGGATTGTTTTCAACTCTTTCGTCTGTCTCTTTCATGACGTTTTCTTTACAAACGTTTGCTTATTGCCATATACGTCCTTCCACTCCAGACGCGAAGCCGTCTGGGTCAAAACCGTGTAGTCGTAATAGACGTGCTGACCCATCTCACCATACAGATCTAGGCGCAGCTGGTCTTCCTCTGTCGACCAGTTGAACTTAGTCCCCTCGCCCTCCTGTACATCCTCCGACTCGTCCCACGTCTCGCCCGTGTGGTCGGCATCGTAGCGCCAATACTCCTCTGGGTGAGACTCCTTCTGCCATTTGCCTACCAACAGCGAATCGTTCACCTCCACGGGCTTCACCTCAGGAATACAGCCCACAAACAGCAGTGGCATGAATGCCAGCAACAATGCTACTAATGTCTTACGTTTCATCTGTCAAGAATATATACGTCACGATAGGTTCTGCCATGTCCGCTATAGTCGAGGCCGTAGCCCACGATAAATTCGTTGTCTATCGACTTGCCAACATAATCTATCTTGAAATCCCTCTGGAAGTTGCCCGGCTTGAAGAAGAAGGTACAGATGGAAATGCTGGCCGGGTCGCGTTTCTGCAGCTCTTTAATCATAAACTCCATCGAGATGCCGCTGTCCACAATGTCCTCCACGATTATCACGTCGCGTCCCGTGCACCTGTCGGGGAACCCCAGCACCTTGGTCACTTCGCCAGTCGACTCCAAGCCTTCATACGAAGTGTAGCGCACAAACGACACCTGCGCGTCGAAGCCTATCTCACGCGTCAAGTCTGCCGCAAACAAGTAACTGCCCGTCAACACCGGACAAAAAATAGGGTCTTTGCCTTTGAAATCACGCGACAACTCGTTTGCTATGCGTTTCACCGTTGCTTGAATCTCCGTCTCAGGAATATAGAGCCGGAATGTCTTGTCTAATACTTGGATTTTTTCCATAGTAATAAATTATTATCAGAATATTATGTTGGGTTATAAACGTAAAGGATATGTCTTTTATTGTATTTAACTCCTAATTATTGTCCATTATTAAACGGTCATTCCGTCACAATATTCCAAGTCCCCAGAATAAAGAGCCTGAATGGGGAAACTTAAATCGGCATGCTTGCCCCAAATCAGGTCACCACATCGAATGGTGAACTGTTTAAACAACGATGTTTTTTTGTACTTGTTGTACTGTGGATGCGGATGACGAGTAATAAACTCACCGAAATCAATCACACGGTTTGTTTTGTCGCTGAAAAACACTCTCAACGACAATCCGTCTATATAATCTGCCCTTATTACTGCATATTTTTCCATATTAATTTTAGCAAACAATGCCTATAAACTTGCTGTTATCCTAATCATTATAAATCTTCACTCCCAAATGTCTTATTGTCTAAATATTCGTATAGTAATACAACATAATACTTATCGTAACTATTTTCATCAATGGAAACAGCGAAATGAACTGAATTATTATTTTTGAAAGGCAATTGTCTAAAAATAAGAATGATAATTAATCCCCTCCGTATTAATATTGTACCACACACAAATTAGCATTACTTTCTATTTCACTATTAAAATATTCAGATGAAGACCCCGATGTAAGCATCCAAGAAATCCCTAAATATTTGTCGTTATTATTAAAACCATACAGTAAATCATTATATAGTTTTATAGTAGATAATCTATTAATAAATCCCTCTAATAAATCCCTCGAAATTTAATAAACGACAATAATGCCATTATCATAAATGCAATAAATAAAACAACTCTTTTCATTTTACTATTATATTGAGAATCAACTATCATTCAATAAGCCATGCTTAAGATACCGCATCGAACTAATCCTCCTCCCGCTCGGCACTGTCGAGCACCAGGCGGAAGCCATAGAAGCTGTAGCCGAAGTCGGGCAGGTACCAGCTGCGCTCAAACACGCTGCAACCCCACGTGGGGCTGTTGAAGCAACCGCCGCGCAGGATGCGATTCTCGCCCTCCTTGGGACCTTGCGGGCAGCTCTGCGGCTCGGCCGTGTAGGCATCCATCCAGTCGCTGCACCATTCCATCACGTTGCCACCCATGTCGTATAGTCCCAGCTCGTTAGGCTTCAGCCGTCCCACGGGGTGGCTGCGCCCGCCGCTGTTGGTGCCAAACCAGCACACCTCCCACGGCTGGCTCGTCGAGCCGGGATAGACGGTGTTATGCCCGCGATTGCCTCCGCGCGCCGCAAACTCCCATTCCGCCTCGGTAGGCAGACGGAAGCGGTAGCCCGTCGTCTGACTCAGTCGCGCAATGAAAATCTGCACATCGTTCCACGACACCTGCTCCACGGGCAGGCTGTCGTTGCCCGTCCATTTCGACGGGTTCTCCCCCATCACCGATGCCCACAGTCCCTGCGTCACCTCGTACTGGCCTATATAATAGCCGTTCAGCGTCACGCGGTGGGTGGGCAGCTCGTCGGCGTAGGTATGCTTCTCGCCGCGCGGATGCGTGCAGCCCATCGTGAAGCTGCCGCCCTCCACGGGCATCATGCGGAAATAGCGGTCGCCCACATACACCAGCAGCGCCCCATCGTCCACCTCCACCATGAACGACAGCGCCTCCTTTTCCACGCCGCGTATCTCGGGCAGGTTCACCGCCGTGATGGTCAGCCCCTCGCCCGCCTTCACGCCCTTGCCCACGGCACCCGTCAGCCCGGCCAGCGGCTCGGTGTAACGCCCGTTGTCAATCGCCACACGCACGCAGATGTCCGCCGGCCGGTCGAGCGTGTAGGTGATAGTCAGCGTGTCGCCCGCCAGCGCGAACGACACGTCACTCACCTTCTGTGCCCGCAGCGAGAGGCTGCAGACGAGCACAATCAGTATGGCGGAGAGTCTCTTCATAGGGCAACAGCAAGGGTGCGTCAAGCCTCGGGGGCTACGCCATGTGCGCGTCGCTCCACGCCTCGGGGTTCTTGCGCCAGTTGGCAAGCGACTCCTGGTCGGCGGCACGGATATATTCCTCCTGGCACGCCACATCAATCAGCGTGTCGTAGTTAGTCAGCGTATGCAGCTCCACCTTGGCATCCTCGAAATTCTTCGCCGCCACGTCCAAGCCGTAGGTGAAGATGGCCACCATGCCCTTCACGTTGCAGCCGCGTTCGCGCAGCGCGTTGACGGCGATGAGGCTGCTCTTGCCCGTCGACACCAGGTCCTCGATGACCACCACCGACTGGCCCTCGTGTATCTCGCCCTCAATCTGGTTGGTCAGCCCGTGGCTCTTCGCCTCCGAACGCACATAGACGAAGGGCAGACCCAGCTCCTGCGCCACCAGCGCGCCCTGGGCGATGCCGCCCGTCGCCACGCCGGCAATGACGTCGATGCCACACCACGTCTTATTGATCACCTCCACGAAACTTTGGCGTATGAAGGTTCGGATTTCGGGGTACGAAAGTGTCACGCGGTTGTCGCAATAAATGGGCGATTTGCGCCCCGACGCCCATGTGAAAGGATGTTCGTTGTTAAGCTTTATCGCTTTGACTTGCAGTAAGAAATTGGCCATCTGTACGGCCATGTTGTCGTTAGTTTTCATACCGCAAAGATACACATTTTTTTTCTATTGACAAAAATAAAATGCGCCATACGCATTTTTTTTGCACCCCGTACCGATTCCTACCGATTCTTACGGCTCCCTACCGCATTGTACCGATTTCTACCGATTGGCAGGCCGATTAAGGCTCCTAGGGCGATAAAGGGCCCTATAAGCATTCTATAAAAATGGAGAATTGCTGGGAGCTGGCCTAAACGAAGGAGGGGGAAAAACGGGGTCGGAGAGTTTTTTTCGTGGAGGGTAAAATAAATTTGGGCTGTGGGCGTTAATACAATATGATGAAAACAATTACCATTTCGTATCTCGACAACTACCTGTATTACTGCGCCGACGGAGGCGTGGGCAGTGAGCCGCATGGCGACGGGGGCGTGGTGTGCGACGATGAACGGTTGGACGACTGTTTCGCCCTGCTGTGCGGAGGGCACGACGTGTGGGTGCGCGGAAGCCATGGAATCAGGCACTTGCACGACTATCTCCGCGCCCGCTATCGCATGGTGAAGGCTGCGGGAGGGGTGGTAGAGGCACCCGACGGCGAGCTGCTGGCGATATTCCGCGAGGGCCGCTGGGACCTGCCCAAGGGCATGGTGGAACGCGGCGAGACGCTGGCGCAGGCCGCGCTGCGCGAGGTGGCAGAAGAGACCGGCATACAGCATGCCACATTGGGCAACCTGATACTGAAGACCTACCACATCTACGACAAATATGGCGGCTGGCATCTGAAACAAACCAGTTGGTTCTCAATGCACACAACCGACAAACAGACCGCCGTGCCCCAAACGGAGGAAGGCATCACGCAGGCGGTGTGGCTGCCGCGGGAAGAATGCCTGCAACGGCTCGAACAGTCGTTCGCCAGCCTCCGGCTGGTCGCTGCGGAAGTAAGAAGTAAGAGCTACGAACTTTAAAGTAAACCTCCATCACATTGAACCTATATAACATAGCCCTAACACTAGTGCCCGGACTCGGCCCCAAGAGCATCCGGCAGCTGACAGACATCTGCCCCGACACGGAAAGGCTGTTTGCCATGTCGCGCCCGGAGTTGAAGGAAATCTTTGGCAGACACGAGAGCGTCGTCAACGCCATAGCGGGCAAAACCACTCTGCCACAGGCCGAAGCATACATCGCCGAGGCTGCGAAATACCATATCGACATTCTTTTCTTCACCGACAAGGACTATCCGCAACGGCTCAATACGGCAGGTTGCGAGGACACGCCTGTGGTGCTGTACAGGCTGGGGCAGTGCGACTTGAACATGCCTCACAGCGTCGCACTGGTAGGGTCGCGCAAGGCCACCGACTACGGACAGAGCACCACGGCCCGGCTGGTGGAGGAGATGGCATCGGACAACCCTCTGATAGTAAGTGGTCTTGCGTATGGTATCGACACCGCCGCGCACACGGCGGCGGTGGACAACAAGACTCCCACCGTGGCGGTGCTAGGGCATGGGCTGGACATCATCTATCCCAGCCAGAACCGCGGCCTGGCCAAACGCATTATGGAGCAGGGGGGTGCTCTGATAACAGAATACCCGCTGCACACGGAGATTAAGGCGACCAATTTCCCTGCCCGCAACCGCATCATTGCCGCGCTGGCCGATGCCACCATCGTGGTGGAGGCGGCGGAGCGGGGCGGCGCACTCATCACGGCCAACATTGCCAGCAGCTACAACCGCGAAGTGTTTGCCGTGCCGGGAAGGCTGAACGACAGCACCTCGGAGGGTTGCAACAATCTTATTGTCAACAACAAGGCGACAATGATACGCAACGCGGGCGACCTCTTTTTCCAAATGGGATGGAAAAACACCTTCGACCGTCGGCGACATAAAGAGCAGCAGCAGAGCCTATTTGCCGAGCTCAACGCCAACGAGAAGATGATAGCTGGGCTGCTGGAGAAAAATCGCGAGATGACGATGGACGAAATAGCGCAGCAATCGGGGCTGCCTTTGCCAAAAATTGCCGCCTCAATGATGGAATTGGAGCTGAAAAAGGTGGTCCGCTGCCTGCCGGGGAGGCTGTACAAACTATCATAGAACTAGGGGATTGGAAAGTGTTAATAAATTTTTTGTGTTAAAAATTTTACCAATTGCAAATAAAATCGTAATTTCGCACTTTCAAAAAGGCATAGTATGCCCCATTTTTTGCAAACAAAAAATACTAGATAAATGGAACAAACTGTAAAAGGAAAAATCTCCCAAATCATCGGCGCCGTTGTGGACGTGACGTTTGAAGACGGCATCAGCCTGCCCGACATCTACGACGCGCTGAAGGTGGTGCGTCCCGATGGCACTGAAGT
>JAEEIS010000031.1 GCA_016281475.1 Bacteroidales bacterium | reverse complement strand
GTAGGTCTTCTTGGTGAACACAGCGACATAGTCGGCAGCCTCGGTGACGGTGAAGGTATAGCTTGCGCTAGTGGAAACTTGCGTATTGTTCTTCGTCCACTTGGTGAAGTTATAGCCTGTGGCCGGAGTAGCTACCAGCGTGCAGCTGGCACCATAGTTATAGGAACCAGCCCCGCTCACCGTGCCGCCTTCCGTCGGGTTGGCGGAAGCACCGATGGCGTAGCTGTTGATGGTCCACTTCGCCCAGAAGGTCTTGTCGCCCGTGGCAGTGGTGGAGATAGATGTCACCGCAGTACCCGAGAGGTTGGCGTTGTCGTACCAGCCACCAAACGTATAACCCGTGCGGGTCACATCGGTGGGCAAGGTGGCACCCTCTCCGTAGGTATAGGAGGTAACGTTGCCGCTGTTGATCGTACCGTTGTTGGTGTTCAGGGTCACGGTGTAGGTGTTCGGGGAGAAGTTCGCGACCAGCGTCCTCGCTCCAGTAACCGTGAATTGATAGCTTACGTTGGTGGATACTTGGGAATTGCCCGACGTCCAGTTGACGAAGGAGTAGCCCGTGGCCGGGGTGGCGGTCAATGTGCAGCTGGCACCGTGTTCGTAGGTGCCTGCACCCGTGATGGTACCACCCGCCGTCGGGTTGGCCGTGGCCACGATGGAGTAGGTCTTCTTGGTGAACACAGCGACATAGTTGGCAGCCTCAGTGACGGTGAAGGTATAGCTTGCGCTAGTGGAAACTTGCGTATTGTTCTTCGTCCACTTGGTGAAGTTATATCCTGTGGCCGGAGTAGCTACCAGCGTGCAGCTGGCACCATAGTTATAGGAACCGGCACCGCTCACCGTACCGCCTGCCGTCGGATTGGCGGAAGCGCCGATGGCGTAGCTGTTGATGGTCCACTTCGCCCAGAAGGTCTTGTCACCCGTGGCAGTGGTGGAGATAGATGTCACCGCAGTACCCGAAAGGTTGACGTTGTCATACCAACCACCAAACGTATAACCCGTGCGGGTCACATCGGTGGGCAAGGTGGCACCCTCTCCGTAGGTGTAGGAAGTGACGTTGCCGCTGTTGATGGTGCCGTTGTTGGTGTTCAGCGTCACCGTGTAGGTGTTCGGGGAGAAGTTCGCGACGAGCGTCCTTGCTCCAGTAACCGTAAACTGGTAGCTTGCGTTGGTGGAAACCTGGGAATTGCCCGACGTCCAGTTGACGAAGGAGTAGCCCGTGGCCGGGGTGGCTACCAGGGTGCAGCTGGATCCGTGTTCGTAAGTTCCTGCTCCTGTGATGGTACCACCTGCCGTCGGGTTGGCCGTGGCCGTGATAGTGTAGGTCTTCTTGGTGAACACAGCGACATAGTCGGCAGCCTCGGTGACGGTGAAGGTATAGCTTGCGCTAGTGGAAACTTGCGTATTGTTCTTCGTCCACTTGGTGAAGTTATAGCCCGTGGCCGGGGTGGCGGTCAGCGTGCAGCTGGCGCCATAGTTATAGGAACCGGCGCCGCTCACCGTACCGCTTGCTGTCGGGTTGGCGGAAGCGGTGATGTCGTAGCTGTTGATGGTCCACTTCGCCCAGAAGGTCTTGTCGCCCGTGGCAGTGGTGGAAATGGATGTCACAGCAGTACCCGTGAGGTTGGCATTGGCGTACCAGCCACCGAAGGTATATCCTGTACGGGTGACATCGGTGGGCAACGTGGCACCCTCTCCGTAGGTGTAGGAGGTGACGTTGCCGCTGTTGATGGTGCCGCCGTTGGTGTTCAGGGTCACGGTGTAGGTGTTCGGGGCGAAGTTCGCGACGAGGGTTTTCGCTCCAGTAACCGTGAACTGGTAGCTTGCGTTGGTGGAGACCAGGGAACCGTTCTGTGTCCAGTTGACGAAGGAGTAGCCCGTGGTTGGGGTGGCCGTCAATGTGCAGCTGGCACCGTGTTCGTAGGTGCCGGCGCCTGTGACGGTGCCGCCCGCTGTCGGGTTGGCGGTGGCTGTGATGGCGTAAGTCTTCTTGGTGAACACTGCCACGTATGAGGCTGCACCAGTAACCGTGAAGGTATAGGTCGCACTGGTCGATACTTGGGTGCCGTTCTTCGTCCACTTGGTGAAGTTATAGCCTGTAGCTGGGGTGGCGGTCAACGTACAGCTTGAACCATAATTATAAGTTCCCGCACCTGTGATAGTGCCGCCAGCGGTTGGGTTGGCGTTGGCGGTGATGTTGTAGCTGTTGATGGCCCACTTCGCCCAGAAGGTCTTGTTACCTGTGGCAGTGGTGGGAATGGATGTCACCGCGGAACCCGTGAGGTTGGCGTTGGCGTACCAGCCTCCGAAAGTATATCCCGTGCGGGTGACATCGGTGGGCAGGGTCGCTCCCACTCCGTAGGTGTAGGAAGTGACGTTACCGCTGTTGATGGTGCCGTCATTGGTGTTCAACGTCACCGTGTAGGTGTTCGCAGCGAAGTTGGCGACCAGTGTTTTCGCACCTGTAACCGTGAACTGATAACTCGCATTCGTGGAAACCTGGGTGCCGCTTTCCGTCCAGTTGACAAAGGAGTATCCAGTGGCTGGGGTGGCGGTCAGCGTACAGCTGGTTCCGTGTTCGTAGGTTCCCGCACCCGTGACGGTTCCGCCCGCTGCCGGATTGGCCGTAGCCGTGATGGTGTAGGTCTTCTTGGTGAACACCGCCACGTAGGAGGCCGCCTCGGTGACGGTGAAGGTGTAGCTGGCGTTGGTAGACACCTGCGTACCGTTCTTCGTCCACTTAGTGAAGTTATAGCCAGTGGCTGGGGTGGCGGTTAACGTGCAACTGGCTCCATTATTGTAGGTTCCCGCTCCGTTCACTGTTCCCCCAATCGATGGATCAGCAGTGACGGTGATTTCAAAGGTGTTCGGGGCGAAGTTAGCTACAAGTGTCCTGTCGCCAGTCACCGTGAAGGAGTAGGTAGTGCTGGTGGAGACTTGCGTGCCGTTCTCAGTCCAGTTGACGAAGTGGTAGCCCGCAGAGGCCGTTGCCGTAAGTGTGCATACAGCACCCTCAAGGTCAATGCCAGAACCACTCACCGAGCCGCCTTCTGCAGGGCTGGGGGTGGCAGAAATAGCAAAGAAGCAGGGACAAACGAGGCGCACGGACTGACCGTAGTAACGGTCACTGCCTGTCGCCGAATAGAGACTAATGAGATCGAAGGTTACGCTACTCGCAGAGCTGTTATTGTTGATCGAAGCCGACCAGTAGCTGCCGTAGCTACCCACACTGCTTACCGACTTCTCTTCCCTATTGCCCGCGGCAGGCAAGAACACAGCACCGTGTTGCTCCAAAGTTGCCCACTGGGAGGCGGTAATGGTATTGCTAGAAAAACTGGCACTGGATGTGTTCGTACTGCTCAAAGAATAGTAGGAACTCTGCCAGTCGTCAGGTAACAAAATCACGCCGTTCACGTTGTTCACTCGTGCTTTGGCATAACGGATTCCTGATGACGTGATACGGTAGAGGAACAGATACTTCCATTCTTTTGAGGTCGGTGTGCGCCAAACACTATTCTCCATATTACCTCCGTTACTAATGGCGTTGTAGCCCCAGTCTGCCTTGCCAGTAAGATCATATAAATTATATCCCCAGTCACCGTAAGCGTAATAGTCATTATAGGTTGTGCTGGTACTCCATGGCTGGTAGCAGGTGGCACCATGGTTGTAGTTGCTCGTACCCCAACCAAACAAATCAACATAACCGCTGTAAGTGGAGGAAATACTACTGTTGGCACTCCCGATGTAGTCATACTGGTTTTCTGCAAAGCGCCAGGAATTGGTCGAGGCTTGATACTGCAAGTTGCCTTGTGAGAAACGGACATGCGTATTCGCTGACACCGAAAACGAGCCGTGGATATATCCTCCCGCAGGGATGTATTTAAAGTTCGCGACCAGCGTCCTGTTGCGATTAACCGTAAAAGTATAGCTCGAACTAGTGGACACTTCCATACCACCCTCCGTCCAGTTGACGAAGTAGTAGCCCGACGAGGCCGTCGCAATGAGCGTGCAGTCAGTGCCCGTTTCGCAGGTGCCTCCCCCACTCACCGCACCGCCCTCAACCGAGCTGGGGCTGGCAGAAATGGCAAAGGAACAGTTCTGAGCCGAGCGAACCAAACGCACCGAGTGACCGCAGTATCGTTCAGAGCTATCATCGGTGTAGATGGCTCGGTCAGCAAAACGCAGATACCTCGCTTTGCCAAAGTAGTAGGAGGACGACCAATAGCAGCCGACATAATAGACATTGTTGACATTAGTCAAAAACCGTTCGCCAGCGGCAGGCAGGAAGACGGCACCATGTTGCTCCAAAGTAGCCCACTGGGCGGCAGTGATAGTATTGCTGGAATAACTAGCACTTGCTGAATTCGTGCTGCTCAGCGAATATAAGGAACTCTGCCAGTCGTCAGGCAACAGAATTACACCCTCTATGTTACTCACCTTGGCCATAGCATAACGGATACCACTTGCAGTATTACGGGTGTTAAACACATACTGCCATTCCGCTTCTGTTAGTGTGCGCCAGCCACTATTCTGTTGGTTTCCTCCATTGATGATGGCGTTGTAACCCCAGTCGGCCTTGCCTGTTTGGTCATATAAATTACAGGTAGAGCTACCGTAAGCATAATAGTCGCTAAGAGTATAACTCGTACTCCACGGTTGATAACACACTGCTCCGTGATTGTAACCACTGGTACCCCAACAGAACAAATCAATATAACCGCTGTAAGTGGAGGAAATTTGGCTGTTGGTATTGCCAATAAGACTATATTGGTTTTCAGCAAAACGCCAGGTATTCGTTGAGGCTTTGTACTGTAAATTGCCTTTAGAGAAGACCACACTGGAGTTCTCGCCTACGGAAAACACACCGTTGATGGCGCCTTCAGGGATTATGACGCTGCAGTTAGCGAAGTTTGCGACCAGCGTCCTGTTGCCCGTCACCGTGAATGTGTAAGTAGCGCTGGTTGAGACTTCATCCCCGTCCTCCGTCCAATTGAGGAATTGGTAATCTGCAGAGGCCGTCGCTATGAGCGTGCATTCGGTGCCTTTTTCGTAGGTACCAGCACCGCTCACCGCACCGCCCTCCGCCGGGTAGAGGATGGCGTTGATGTAGCCCTGGGAAGGGGTCACGAGCCGCACTGATTGACCTCGGTAGCGGGTGTCGGAGTTGTCGGCATCGAGGTAGTAATCGCGGAAGCCCACGTCCCAGGCGTCGCTGCTACTGTTGTACGAAGACGACCAGTAGTAGCCGCGGGAACCCGCATCGCTGACCGAAGTCCCGCCCCGGTAGCCCGCGGCAGGCAGGAAGACCGCTCCGTGTTGTTCCAAGGTAGTCCACTGTGAGGCAGTGATGGTGTTGCTGGAGAAACTGGCACCGGATGTGTTTGTTCTACTCAGCGTATAGTAGGAACTCTGCCAGTCGTCGGGCAACAGGATCACACCGTTCACGTTGTTCACCTGGGCCTTGGCATAGCGGATGCCTGTAGGCGTGCTACGATTGTTGAACAGATATAACCATTCTTCATGAGTCAGCGTGCGCCAGTCGCTGTTCTCTGTGTTACCGCCGTTGCTGATGGCGTTGTAACCCCAGTCGGCCTTGCCTGTTTGGTCAAATAAATTATAAGTAGAGCTACGATAAGCATAGTAGTAGTTATAGCTTGTACTGGTACTCCATGGCTGGTAGTACGTAGCACCGTGGTCATATCCGCTGGTTCCCCAGCCGAACAAGTCAATATAACCGCTGTAGGTGGAGGAAATGTTGCTGTTGGCATCGCCAATATAGTCATACTGGTTCTCGGCAAAACGCCAGGTATTCGTTGAGGCCTTGTACTGTAAGTTGCCTTGTGAAAAATAGACTTGCTGGGTCGCACTGACCGAGAACAAACCATTGAGCGCACCTTCGGATAACGTGTTTTGGGCATGAAGGCTTGTCGTTCCCACAAAGCCCGAAAGCAAAACAATGAGTAATGGCAGATACCATTTTTTGAAATGTAATAGTTTGGTCATAATATTTAATATTTGATTTCGCTTAGATAAACTAACTTGATCTTTCTTGTTTGATAGTTTTTTCCTTGCAAATGTATTAAAAAAAGCCTGTACCTGCTAGTCCTTGTTGGTCCTTTTCGTATTAGTGTGATATTCATTTCATTAATACAGACAAAGAGGACATGAAACCCATAAAAGCCTCAAGTGTTAATAATTTCATCAAAACACTTGTATATTTTAAAACTATACACTATCTTTGCAGTGATTTTTGAACAAATTGAATCAACAAACAAAAACACTACTACAATGAGCGCCTCCACATCCCACACCGACAGCAACTGCATCCGTTTCGACTGGGCCGCCAAGTACGTCCTCCGCGACAAGGCAGACTTCACCATCCTCGAAGGACTCGTCTCCACGGTCCTCGGTGAGAAGATCACCATCTCCGAACTCCTCGAAAGCGAAAG
>JAEEIS010000030.1 GCA_016281475.1 Bacteroidales bacterium | reverse complement strand
TACCTCAGAAGAGAAAATGCGGCATAATATTGCCATTTGAAAAATATTGTGTACTTTTGTACCGTCAAACAGTAGTTCAATGTACATCAAACAATCTATAAATGTTTAACCAACCTGTCTAAAAACGGGGAGTATTTCAGTATTTCGAATTACAATAGATATTTGAGCGACATTAATGCACACATCACATCGGAGATTAATCGGTATCTTGCAACATATAACGAGACTGTACTTAAGATGGAAAGCCAAATTTAATGCTGTTAAACTCAGAATATAAGAGGTGAAAGACGAAAAAAACAACATTAGAAACCGTCAAGAAAAAATCAAGAATCTAATAACAACAATTTAAAATTATAAACATCATGGATAATACAGACAAAGAAAAATTCGACTCATTATGGAGCGATTTTATTGCACTCGTCAAAGGTAAACTAATAAATACCGCTAACGAGCAGAAATTATCAATACCTTTGGCTAATTTGATATTGAGCGATTCTGCCTCAATATGGTTTTCAGACTATGAAATAAATGGAAAATGGCTGTCCTCTTTTGCAGAAAGAGAACCACAGAAGGCTGAACTAATTCAAGATATTCTTATGAATGATATGAAATTTATCAATATTGAGATGAAAAAAGAGTTGTCCGATGGAATATATTATTTAATCCCTGCAATAGGTGCAATTGCAGGATTGGGGATAAGCTATTTTTCAGGTGCAAGTAAAATTGTTCAGGCCATCTCTACAATTGCCCCCGCGGTATTATTGTATCCTACTGTAAAAAAGTATGGTAAGCAGAAGGAAGAATCTAATAAAGAAAAGAATCTAGCGGCGCTCATACAGCAATTGAACAAGTATTACAATGGAATTATGTCAATACTGAGTTAAATGGATTACAATGGTACAATTAATATCATAGAGTCAACTATCAAAGATTCCTTGCTTGCTAAAGCCACTCAAGAAACACTGATTAGTCAACTGGACACTGTAAAAAAAAGGGTTAACGACAATAAGTTATATCTTGGAATTGTAGGTGAGTTCTCAAGTGGGAAATCAACTCTTGTCAACTCATTAATTGGTGCGGATTTTTTTAGGACTAATGCTTTACAAGGGACTACTACTACCATAACGAAATTAGAATATGGGGACCGCATAAACTTACAAATTGCTTTAAAAACAGGAGAGACGTTAAAGTACAATCGAGACAAAACAGCCATACTAAACAAATACACTCCTGAAATATATAATGCGTTATCTAACCTCAAGAAAGCGTGGATAAAAGTATTGGATGTTCTACACATTAACAGATCTGATGAATTATTGCTTGATGTTTTTGATAGGATAACTACATCAAATGAAGTATCACAGACCCTAGTTGACGCTACGGTATATTATCCTTCAAAAATACTCAAAAACGGAATCGTAATAGTTGATACTCCAGGTACAGATTCCCTAAACCCTTTACACTCGGAGATAACTCGCAGGGCAATAAAAGACATATGTGATATTGCCCTCATTATCACTACTGCCACGCAAGCATTCCCGCAAACACTAGCCAACTATGTTGAGGAAAACCTTGGTGATGTTGCAGATAAATGTATTTTCATCATTACAAAAATAGAGCTGATACGCAAGTCCATTGAACGCACACAAATACCTAAAGTAGTAGAGCAAAGAATATACAATTTCCTCGGAATCGATAATCCGAATATTCTTTTGGCCCCATCTTTATTGTCTTTAGAAGAAAGAGGTATTATTGAGAAAACAGAATTGTTGAACCATTTGTCTGATGAAGAGAGAAGGACATTGTGCTCAGATTTTATTTCAGACATCGATCACCTTTTAGAGAAAATTGAGAGTGAAAAAGAAGCAACCATACAGGACAGAATTCGTAGACTTATTTTGAATATGCGAGATAACCTTCAATCGGAAATAGAAATGAGAGAAGGCGAGCTAAAGAACGAACTGGAGGAAACTCATATGATGCGAGTGAAACCCTTACGAGAATTCATGACCGATTTCTTTTCCTCTCATGTTGTATATCAGTATTCATATATTGAGTCTGTTATTGTGAATAGTGTATCAACAAACAGAGTTTCTTTCAAGAACTATGTTTTCAACAGAATAGATAATAGTTCAACAAAAGACGAAGCACAGGCCACGATGGAGAGTGCCACCACAAAATTAAAAGGCCAAAATTGTTTTTCTAATTGCTATGCAGAGTTTAAGAAGCTCCTATCTGCAACACATACTTCTTATATCGAAAACTTTAACGACTTTAAGACTTCTTTTATTAATACATTCTCTATTGACGCCGTCGATTTCACCTATTCCATACTGAACAACCCAGAATGGCAACGAGAATATACATTCAATTATGATAAGACAAATTTGACTACGTTCCCATTATTTAGAATGTTTAAGTCTTTAGATTCTGTAAAAGCACAAATGAAAGAAGATGTCGGTCCAAAAATTGATTATGAATTTGAAAAGATGGAAAAACATTATATTGCTTGCGCAAAAAAGACTCATGTCAATATGGAAAAACAAATGGAGAAAGTGAAAAGTATCTTTATTACAAAATACGAAGCTGTAATAGCAAAACACATAAAAGAAAGCGACGAAAAGGAAAAAAAGCTTAATTCTCAACTTGGATTATTAAGAAACAATTTAGACCAAATTAATCAATTATGCCTATAATTTCTAGTTGTAGTACGACAAATACTGTATCATAATTTATGAAAGGACTAAACTTCACACTCATACATGATAAACTCAAAGAGTACTCCTACAGGGTGGGACGCACGGTGGCGCGGCCGGCGGTAATTCTATACTTTGTGCTGCGCGACCCCGCTACGCCGAAAAAGGACAAATACACCGTGTACGCTGCGCTGGCGTATCTTGTGTTGCCCATTAACCTAATCTCCGCCAAGCGAATACCCATTCTAGGCTGGGCGGACGAGGCCGCCGCTATAGCGCTGGCTTACAAGAAGGTCAAGAATAATATCACACCATCCATCGAGAAGCAGGCCGACGCTCTGCTGGACAAATGGTTTTCAGATTATACGCCGACAGAGGAGGTCTTGTAATGACACTCAAAGTGATCGGCATCGGCGGATGCGGGTGCAATATTGTTAATAACATCTGCTGCAAGAGTACGCAGGATGTCGACTTTGCCCTTGTCAATAAGGACAGAATTTCCTCTTACACATCTGATATCGAAAGGCTTTGCGTCAACGCTGACGACAAAGACTTAGACAATCGTCTGCTCACACTGCTAGATGAAAATCCCAAAAATCTTATCGTTGTGACAGGTATAGGAGGAACATACAGTGCTGGCATGGCAGCGAGGCTTTGTCAACCACATCGCTCTACCATAGGACAAAACGCACAGTCCGTCGCTTTCGTCGTGCAGCCATTCAGGTTTGAAACACGGGACAAAAAAGCCGCAAAAGACCTTGCACTGATTTCGACACAGGCCTCGCGCATCGTCACATTCGACAACAACAGCCTTCTGCAATTCGAGAACCAACCGATTGGTCAGGTCTTTCGCATGGTCGACCAAGAGGTGTGCAATCTCATAGAAGCCGAAAAAAACTCATGCCTGCAAACAGGAATGCCCTATTAAGGTACAAAACCATCAATCGGATGCTCCAGCGTGGACGTCAAGCCACGTTGGAAGAACTTGTCTATGCCTGCAACGACGCGCTGCAAGAGACCCTCGGCTACGGCAAGGTGAGCCTACGTTCTGTCCAGCACGACATTCGGGAGATGCGCTACTCGGAGATACTGGGCTACTATGCTCCCATTATCGTTGTCGACAAAAAGTATTACACTTACGAGGACAAGCATTACAGCATCACAGAAACACCTCTCACCGAATACGATATGCAACGACTATCCGAAGCGGTGGACCTGCTGAAACAGATGAGTTCCTCGAAAGGATTTCATGGCGTAGAGGATGTGGTCAACCGTCTAGAAGACCACGTGGCCTCAATGCGGTTCAAGGCAGAGCCTGTCATCCTCCTCGAAAGCAACGAGCGGTTGCGTGGTCTGGAATACATGTCCGAACTTCATGACGCCATTGTCGACCGGCATCCCATCATTCTCACCTACAAACCGTTCAAATGGCCTGAATCGCAAACGTTCTGCATTTCACCCTATCTCTTAAAAGAATTCCGCAACCGTTGGTTCGTAATCGGGAAACGACATGATGACACGGAGCACCGGATAGTCATATTGGCATTGGACAGAATCGAAGGGATCGAGGCTGCTTCGAAAGGCACACAATACATCTTCGACTTCCAATTCGACCCAAAAGCTTTCTTCCAAGACATTGTTGGCGTCACCAAGACTGATGCCCCAATAGAGCATATTGTCTTCAAGGTGGCTGAATCCCAAGTGCCATACGTGCGAACCAAGCCGCTGCATCACAGTCAAAAGGAATTGGAATCCGCAGATGATGGCAGTGCACTGTTCTGCATCGATGTCATCCCAAACTACGAATTGGAGCGCGACCTTCTTGGCTATGGCGAGAGTATTATAGTGGTATCACCCGAAAGTCTGGTAAAAAAGTTGCATGACAGACTTTTGCAATCCATTGAAAACTACGCTGCCTTGAGCAAGTACTAATAACAAACGCGTCCCTTCCGGACACATTATTCTGCTGATTAATAACTCCCACATTGCATGCGGGGTTATTGATAGTTTGTGCCTCCAGCACATTACTTTCTTAACAAAAAAATCATCTACGCAGAAAGACTGCGTAGATGTTTTGTATTTTTGCATTTTGAAAAAACTCCAGTACAACGCACATCTGTTTTATACTATGAATCAATACATCGTCTCCCAGTGGTTCAAATATAAGAGAAACCTTGAATCGTTCTATATAAACATGGTCGACGCGCTCGAGCAAGATATGGACGGTAACATCATCCTCTTCGACCCAGAAGAAGATATTCCTGACTGCGAGGAGGAAGACGACGAAGACAAATGGCATTCTAACGTCATGTTCATGTGCGAAGATGTCATAAAGAAGCTGTTAGACCATGTAATAAACAAAGGAAGGAATCATCCAAATCTAAAACTCGTCGACACCACCTATACCTACATCGACGGAGGCTGCTACGATGTGTTCTACGCACTAAGAGATGGCGAAGGTCATCTCTGGGTAATTACTGCCTTTTTCGGCACCTACGATAGTTGGACACAGCTGGAGAAGATTTCTAAACAGCGACTGTTGACATTGTTGATGCACCTATCCTTGCGGATGGTGCAACGCTTGAGAAGGATAAACGAATGTATTTACGGTAGCCAAATAGTGCTTAGCAACAGCACATGCAACTGCGCAATCCACCATTTGATAGACCTTCAAGGGCTCGGAAGCATGGACAACCCCACTAGATGGGATATCCGCAGAACACTAAGCGAGCTGCCCCAAAAGTCCATCCAACCATTGTTCCGACTCATGTCGGAAAAACAAAGCAAATACATATCGCTGTGCCTTAACGCAATAATTGGGGACCTCGAAGGCTATGAGGATGAGTCAAGCAGCACTCAACAAGTTAGCAATACTGTCAAACCCATTGGGGGAAGGCTTGCCGATACGCTGATTGACAGATTGATTAGATTTAATCTGACTGGCTATTGCTCCATCTGCTCTGTCGAGCCTCGCGGAATAGGAGAACTACACTATTTCAGTGAGGCTTCATATCAAAAGATGAAGGATTACGACTCTGAGTTTGTCGGTAAAAGCTACTTTATTGCTGTTGGCGCAACATTAAATGACATGATGAATGACATTGATAATAATGTGCATCAGCTCAGCAATTAATTTTTTTTTCATTACAGCGATAGATAATGTCCAAATTTGCCTTCTATATAAGCAGAATCTAGCACATATCATGTGCCAGTCACATAATAACAATTAGCAGTTGCGCACGACACAAAACAGTGTAACAGAAATATGGAAAGCACAACAAACAAACTGACGAAAACACAGGTTTTCAACGTGATTATCCTCGACAAAAGCGGGTCGATGGCGAGCATCCGGACTGCTGCCATTGATGGCTTCAACGAGACGCTGGCCGGTATCAAAAAGGCTCAAAAACAGTATGCTGACACACAAGACCACTTTGTGTCGCTACTCACATTCTGCGATTGTGAGAAAAATTACATCTTCGACATGGTTCCTGTCTCCGATGCTCGTCCCCTGACCATAGAGGATTACCATCCTTGCTGCTGCACTCCGCTTTACGATGCAATGGGCTTTACGCTGACTTCCATACGAAAACATGTGAACGCAATTGAAGACCACGTAGTGGTAGTGACCATCATCACCGACGGGATGGAGAATTCCTCCATAGAGTATTCCGGAGCTGCCGTTAAAAAGCTCGTGGAGGACCTGAAAAAAGAAGGTTGGACATTCACCTACATGGGTGCCAACCAAGATGCTGTGGAGATTGCCTTCAACCTCTCCATCCGCAACTCGCGCAACTTCATTGCCTCTCCTATGGGAATGATGAACACGATGGCAAAGGACACCCACACACGCATGAACTTCTTCAGACGGCTGGCAGAGTTGAAGAATGCAGAAAGTCGTGCCATGATGGATTGCTGCATGTCTGCGCCTATCATGTCACCCGAGGAACGTTCATCTCGCTATGCAGAAATGGCCGACGAGGCGTTTGACGAGGTTGAGAACAAGGGTTAATGAGCTACTGTCCAAATACGTTAGTCATTTAAAATCCTGATACAATATGAAAAAAGCTATTAAAGCCGTATGGCATGGAATCAAGGTCGTGTTCACGACCATTGTCGACTGGGTGGCAACTCTGTTCGGCATGAAGGAGAACTCCAAGTACGGGCGCGTGCTACACTGCATCGTAGGCACCGCTTTTGCTGTGGTACTCATCCTATGGGCGGCAGGTGCTCTCGTGAGTTTCTGTCGCAGTGTCTATTGGAATGTCGCCGACCTTTGTGGATTCGACGACCGTTTCAGCGAGGTAAATTTCTCCGAGGCGTTAAACGACAACCTTTACTACTACGAGGACTACTGGAGCGACAAGGGCTATCTGTCCGACAGTAACGGTCACAAGCTGTTGAAGCACATCTCGTGCATTGCCAAGCCCATGGAAGGCGACTCGCTAATCTATTTTAGCAACGGCGACAAACGCGGCTACTTCCACATGCGCGACGGGCATCTGGTGATTAAACCCATCTACGAACACGCCTGGATCTTCTCCGAAGGGTTGGCTGCTGTGGAAGTAATGGGTCAGATAAAATTCATCAACACAGAAGGTAAGGTAGTTATCGACCGTGGCTTTGCTTTCAGCGAGGCCGACGACGGCTATGTCTTCCATAAAGGGCATTGCGCAGTGAACGATTGTGACAACAAGAAGATGGGGCTCATCGACCGCAATGGCGACTGGGTAGTACCACCCGTGTATAACTACATCACCCCTCAAGACACCTTTTGGATTCTCGCAACTGACAATCAACAAGCCATTCTTTCCTTTGGCATGGACACTGTGATGCCCCTATCCTCAGCCTCATTCTCATTCAACGACACCACCATCGAGGCCACCTTCCCCGACCACACCATGAGCACCTATACCCTACAAGGTCAGTTAATCACCAGCTCACAGATAAGAGACGTGACCCAATTAAAATACAACACCCAGGAGTTGGTGTATCCCACCCGGCATAGCGACGACGATGAATACTACGACGACGAGCCCTACACCCGCAAGGCTATAGCCACCTGCCTGTGCTACGAAGCCGAATGCGACTGGTACGGCCTGATGAGTCCCGATGGAAAGATGATCACTCCGCCATCGTATGTCAGTATCGAGGCCGTTGGCAAAGACCTATACCTCTGCAAAACCGACTATGGTCGCGGCATGCTGCTCAACAGCAAAGGCATTCGCGTCAAGTAAATGCGCCTACGCCGACTAAAACACGAGCCTGCCGTATTCCTCAACTACGGCAGGCTTCATCTTTCATTTGTCACACCCACATTTTTCAAGAGACAAATCTTTCCAGCGATAGTAACTAATCACCGTATCCTCATGTGGAGGGAGGTTTAGGATGGTGTCTGCCACCGTGTCCAGATAATAATAGCCTGTCACATAATAATAACGGATTCCCTCGTCGTCAACATCTGAGAAACTGTATATATAATCAGGCCCATCGCCCCATGAGGAGGCCACCTCAATATATGAGTACCCGCCAATTTTTATATACTGTGATAGCGGGTCTTCCTCGTCGCCATAAACCACGAAAACACGTGGATTCGATGTTGTTGTGTCATAGTAAAACCGATAATAATGCTCGTCGTCATCAGTCAGGACGACATAGCGAAACGTGCTGTCCTTTGCCGAGAACCGCAATGCACAGAATGGTCCTTCTGTCTGAACATACGGACCATTCCCCCAATAGAAGTCAAATGGCAAACTGTAACGCTTCGCCCCCTTTGTTATCGTCATCCCTAACGACAGGGCAACAAGCACAACAACAGCCACCATCCCCCACCATTTTTTAGTCTTTACCATATTTAAGATTACATTAGTCAACTATCGCCTACTCCACGACAATCTCGTCGCAGAAGAGATAGCTGTCGCCACCCTTGCCGGGATGCCAGTAGGGCAACTTGCCAGGGTTCTTCACCACCACGCGGAGATAGCGTGTCTTGGCATTGATGTTGCGGATGGCATGGGTATGCAGTACCGCACCGTACTGGTGGAAGTCGGGAGTAAAATGCTCCGTAGAGACTTTCTTCCACTCCGTGCCATCCGCCGAAGTGTAGACCTCAATGGTCTCAGGTGCCAATATCCAAGCATTGGTATTTTGCAGGAACCGCATAGTGACGGAACTCACATTGGTGGCAGAGCCAAAGTCAAACTCCGCGTCAATGTCCTTCCCCCAGTAGCCCTGCCAATGGCCGTCGTCGTATGCCTCGTCGCTACCCAATATGCCGTCCGACAAAGCTTTGTCTCCGCCACCGCTATAGACGTTGCGATAGTCGCTATAGGCCGTGTTGAGTTTTTTCAGTTTGCCTATACCTTTATGGAACAGCAGATACTGCTCGCTGTAGACGGGGTCGTCCCATTTGTTGTAACTCACCGCTCTCACCGTGAAGCTACGTCCTATGGTGAAAGGACGCTTATACAAGTTGGCCCCCTTGGTCGGCTTGCGTCCATCCACAGTGAAATAGATAGGCCTGTCCTCGAAAAGGGTCTTCAACGTCACGTACATTTTTCCATCGCGATAGTCGTTGGATATAAACACTTTCTGCCGTGCCTGTTGCACCTCGTTGCCCAGTCGGTCGTAGCGATTGCATATTGTGTCGCGACTGTAGTCGGTGCACTCTTCATCCCACAGGCGCAGATACTCCCGTTTCAAGCTGTGCAGGTGGTAGAAATACTCCCGGCTCGCCGCCTGGATATCGTTCTTACGAGTCACGTAATCACCCTTGCCGTTCAATGCGTCGTAAATCATCACCCGCAGACGGCTTTTCTCCGACACACACAATATACGGTGGCATGCGTATGCAAAATGAGGCACCATGGCACTGTCGATGCTCGCCAACACATGTCCCACAATGCGGTCCACACTGTCGCAACGGCGCAGCATTGCCTCGTCCACATCCGTAGGGTTGAACTCCAACAGCGGCTGCATCAGCGCACGGGTGTTGAACCAGTCGCCCACCCACTTGTTACTGTTCAGGTCGCCCACGGCGTAAATCATCTTGGAGATAGACCTCTCAGAATTATCCGAATTATACTTTCTATATTCGATGCTGCAAAGCCTATCGTAGTTCTTGTTAAACTGCTCTTCCCTTCGTTTCATCTCCTCGCGTGCCTTCTTGGGGTCGGTGCTGGTGATGGGATGCCACGCCATTTCGGCAGCCCACGCCATCGCGTGCCAGCAGTCGCCGAAAAGGCTCTCTCCGCTGTCGTCCCACGCCGTGTTCATCAGCCCTCGCGCCCCTGCCAGATAGCCGTCGCGTGCCAGATAGGCAATGTTCTGCATATAGTTTCTCACCTGTGGCGTGCTGCTCCAATGACTCACGCCCGGTGCCACCCAGAAGGCGTTGCCCTGCTCGCGGTGTATGCGGGCAAAGGGGGCTATCATGTCGGCGTAGCTCTCAGCCGCGCCATAGGTCCACACAATATATTGCATATCGCGTGGCAGTTGTTTCAGCATCTCGGGATTCTTGCCCACGATGTCGCCCCACATGAGCACCTCCATCTTCCCCTTGCCGTCGTGTGCCTCACGGTAGGCCTGCTGTATTAGGTCGTACACACGGTTGATATGCTGGCAATACACCTCGTCGGCACCCCTCTCACTCACATACTGGTGCGCACGTCCGCTGCCCAGCCCTTCGGTCTCGTCGCAGTTGATGTTGAAGAAACGGCTGCTATAGTATGCCGCCACCGCGTTCTCAATCTGGCTTTTCAAAAAAGCGTATGTCTCCTCCTTGGCGGGATTCACGTTCGTCGGGCTGTCCATCAAACTCTGATAGTAGGGTATGCGCAGTGTCTTCTCAAAATGGGCAAAGCATTGCAGATTCGCCATCATATAGGGGTCGTCGGCATACTCAAAGTCGCCAATGCCGCTATTGCCCGAAATGTCAGGATACTCCTCATTATAGAGCGTATGCTCGGTGTAATAGTTGCCGAAATTCATCTTATACTGCTCGGCAAACGACCGAGTCTTCCTGCGAAACTGCTTGTTGGGTATCGGTCCGCGGCTGATGTCGTCCAGCCATCCGCGATACTCGTAGGCAGGCCAGTCCGTTATGGTCATGCAAGGCACCTCGTTATTGTATATCTTCTTCAATTGGGCGAGGGTGCGGAGGGCATAGTCCCACCCCTCGTTGCTGGTGCACTGCACTCGCACGCCCGTGGGCGTAATCTCCAACCTATAAGCCTGCCGCTGGTTCTGCGCACCCTCTATCTCGGTGACAAAGTTGCGTATCGGACTGCTCTTCCCCAGCGACACCGTGCCACTGCCCATCGCCACCTGCTGGGGTGTAGGTATGACACCGATATTGGTAACATTCTTCTGTGCCATGGACGAAAAGCCAAGCATCATTACGGCAATGATAATTATTTTCTTCATAAACTGGGTCAATTATTATTTCGTGACGTTGAATTTGCAAAAATACACATTTATTTTCAATTTTTAATTTTTAATTTTCAATTTTTGCGTATCTTTGCATTTTCAAAGCATGAACAACATGAAAAAGATACTTTTCGTCTGCCACGGCAACATCTGCCGCAGCGTCACCGCCGAGTTCGTCTTCCGCCAAATGGCACAGAACGCGGGCATCAGTCACCTCTTTGAGGTCGACTCCGCCGCCACCAGCCGCGAGGAAATTGGCAATCCCATCTACCCCATGGCGTTGCGCACCCTCGAAGCCCACGGCATACACGACGCCCGCCATGCCGCCCGACAGGTGACACGACACGATTACGACTATTTCGACCATCTGGTGCTCATGGACAAGGAGAACCTCTATGGCATCCGTCGCATTATCCCCCACGACCCCGACCACAAGATTAGCCTCCTCCTCGACCATACCGACCCTTCCGACCATGCCCACCACCGCCGCGACGTCGCCGACCCGTGGTACACCCGCAATTTCGACCAAGCATGGGAGGACATCACCATCGGCTGCGCTGCACTACTGAGAGAATTGAAAGTTAACAATTAAAAGTTGACCACCGCAATCATTTGTCGATTCAATATTTGCTAATCTTTTCTTTATGATTTACCAACTCGACCCCCACTACCCCGGCTTCCCCGACCCCGAAGAGGCCGAGCCCGACGGCATCATCGCCATCGGTGGTGACCTCTCCCCCGAACGTCTTATCAATGCCTACTGCTGTGGCATCTTCCCGTGGTTCAACGAGGGCGACCCCATCCTTTGGTGGTCGCTCGACCCTCGCATGGTACTCTATCCCGACGAGTTCCGCTACAGCAAAAGCCTGCAACGCGTAGTCCGTTCGGGTAAATATGATGTTCGCATCGACACCCAGTTCGAGCAGGTCATGCGCCACTGCGCCCATGTCGACCGCACCGCACAGGGGCAATACGGCACGTGGATTACAGAGGAGATGATCCAAGCCTACGTCCGGCTCCACCTGTTGGGGCTGGCCCACTCATTCGAGACCTATTATCAAGGCATCCTTGTCGGCGGACTCTACGGTGTCAGCCTTGGGCCGTTCTTCTTTGGCGAGTCGATGTTCCACACCATGCCCGACGCTTCCAAGGTGGCATTCGCCCAGCTGGTGCACTTTGCCCGTGACCACCACTTCCGCCTTATCGATGCCCAGCAAGAGACCCCTCACCTCGCCTCGCTCGGCGCACGTCCCATTCCCCGCAGCGATTACCTCACCGCGCTCAACGCCATCCGTTCCGACAACACCCTACAGGGCAACTGGGGGGAATTGAGAGTTGAGAATTGAAAATTGAGAATTGCTGACGCATCCAATTCTCAATCCCTCTTTGAGGGGTACGCCGATAGGCTGGGGGGTATGTAGTTTCAATTTTTATCGCTCCACCACCAACTTCTGTGTGCTGGTGCCCTTGGGCGACTCGAGGGTGACAAAGTACAGCCCTGCCGCCAGCCCACGGGTCGAGAGGATCAGCGAGGATGTCCCCTCTTGAGAGGGGTGGCTTGAAGAGCCGGGGTATGTACCCATCTGTCGGCGCAGCAGCTCGCGCCCTGCCTCGTCGCGCAACGTCAGCCAACAGCCGTATCCATCCGCACCCTCTGCCGTCACCGTCACTTCGTCCCGCGCCGGGTTGGGCGACAACGTGAAGAGCCGCACCTCCTCGACCTGCTCAATGCCCTCGCCTTCGCGTGCAAACTGAGCCTCAAATGCCGTGTCCTGGGTCACCACCACATAGCGGGGATTGCTCGTGTCCCCGTCGTTCCAGCGGACAAAGCGGTAGTTTGCCATCAGAGGCACTGCCCTCAGCTCGGCGGTGTCTCCTTCATAATAGTCACCGCCACCGTCCACGCGTCCGCCATAGCTCCGGTTGCTGCTCACTTCCACATGGTACAGCCTGTTGGTGTCGAAATAGGCGATAAACGTAGTGTCGCTCATCAGCCGTATGGCCCGTGGGTTATGGGTGTCTCCGTCGTTCCAGTGGGTGAAGCGGTAGCCTTGGAAAGGCTGTGCCCAGATTTGTTGCGTGGTGTTCTTCGACACTGTGTCGTAGGGGCCGGCAGTCCCCATGTGAATATCGGCCGGCACCACATGCAGGTCCACAAAGTCTATTAGGGGCATAAACAGACCCCACGGCTGGTACAAGTCTGCTTCTGTATCGTTGAACCATCGATCCAAGTAAGTAATATATGACATTACAGGAGTTGAGTATACAAAGGGACAACAGGTTGGCCAGCCCCTGTCATATCTGAGCACGCCGTCATACACTGTAGGTGGATTAGCATAACCATCATAATCATATGCACCGTTATTGTGGGTGCCTACCATAAAGAAGAGGCTGTCTACCTCTACTGGATGGTCAAAATAAGCGGTATAGAGTTGGCTATACTTGAATCCAAATCGGTCGGTGTCGACATTCAGCGGAACTTTCAGAATCTGGTATCGCGCCGTGTCCCACCGCACGGAATCCACCAATAGCATCGAGTCTTTCGACTCCCCAATCGTACCTTGTTGATAGATATATATGTACTCTGGCAAGCGGATTGAGTCCTTTACCATCCATAAATGTGTGCCTGCTGGCCAATGAGAATCAATATAGGCTTTCCAATCCCGAACCCATACGCTCACACCCTTCACCGCCGCTGGATATTTCACACGTTCTCCCTTTGCCAAATGATAATAGGGTCGATAATTCTGTCCAAATAATTGTAGGCATTCTATCTCGTCTGAACCAAGTGTTCGATAATAAGTATTTGTATCGTAATATTCAAAACAGGTGTCGTACCAATACGTCATATACCAGCCCTTGACCTTTCCGTCCGGGCCGCTGATAGTGTCCTGCGCCGCCATCGTGCCAAACAGGCACACTGCCATAATTATTGCGATTAGATGTTTCATATTCTTCAGTTTTTGTCATCATTCAGTTTCCAAATCAGTTTCTCCGTCAGTTTCCAAGTCAGTGTCACCGTCCAAATCTGTCGATACGGCTGCCTTTTTAATGCACCGCTGGGTTATATCTACTTTTTGTGCAGACATCGTTCTCCATGGTGAAGTGTTTATATCTAATGTGTTGACTATAAGTGGGACGTATTGTCGATCTGCTTTATCCAGAGGTTCCAGTTCGGCAGTGTGATAAATAGGGTAGTTATAACACGAAGGGCTTGGATATGCCGCATGTTGGTAAAAGAGCACCACGCTGTCGTTATGGGACGGCCTATTCCCCACAGCCCACACCTGCTCGCTATTGTATATGTCAAGGGAGGTCAGCGTTTCGTCGTCTGTCGAGGAAAAAGTGCTCATCACTGCCCCAGGAGGGTTCGTGGTCAGCTGCATAACACCTTTCCACGGAGAGTACGTCTTCGTGTTCTTATGGAGCAGTGCCACTTGATTGCCTCTTGGCACATATACCATGTCGGTAAACGCACCAGTGTCTTTTACGCCCGAATCAACATTTTGTAGTGTTATTATTTGTATGTCGCTTGTCGCATTCGCTTCCATCAAAAATAGTGAAGTCTGGCTTGCAGGAAACACTGGAATAGGATCCCCTTCAAAGCTTTCGTATGCCAGATAAACATGATACCCCTGCTGTTGACACAGCCTGATGTCCACATTGTCACGATGCCAAGTGGTATTTGTATTCGTAAGGAATTCTATGGTGGTTGAGGTATTGAATTTGTTCAAGTAGTAGAGGTCGTTTGTGTGAACATGAACATAATAGTTCTCATTAATATCCCCGCTACGCATCCCAAAGGTGTAGTGCTCACCAGAAAATCTCGATGCTATTGCAAAGTTGGGTGTACAAAACACCATATCAGTAAATTCCTCATTTGAGTTAGTCACCTTGAAGATTTCACCGATAAGACCATTTACCCTTTCTTTCATAAGCAGGTAGCTCGACTTTCCATCGACGGATGTCCCCACAAGTCCGAGCAATGTGTCAGATGGATCTTGCCGACTTACTATGGCATCAATCCGTTTAAGTTCTTTGGTGTTTGTAATTGTGTGAATCCTATACTTCACTTCCCCATTCACTACGTCGGTCATATGGTCCAGACGCATCTGTCCAATATATCCGTGCATTTGGTCGACAACATAGGGATTGCCAGATGCGTCATATTCAAGAGTTGGCACAGTCTCTGTGCCACAAAAAAAGCACATCTTGTCCACAACCACAATATCCTCTATCGTATACTGGATTTGTCCATAGGCATTGAACATGATGGGAAACTCATATCTGTTTGCGTCAGGATGCGTGGGAACTCTTCTGCATGTGAAAACATGCGTTGACTTCACATAGTCCCAGTTGTAGACAAACATGTCTCCACCGCTGCCAAAGAACCTGACCGTGGCATCCTTGCCATACGGCTTCGAAATGGCCCTCGTCCGGGAGTTCACTACCGTCAGCTGGGCGAAACCCGTATTGTCCATCATCAAAAGGACAAGCAACGGAATGATAAATAATACTTTTCTCATGTCATTGATGTTTTTTAGATAGTCGTTTTAATACATTATTATATAGCAATTTACCGCATAAGCAGAACACAAATTCGCCATATCTCCATGTTGCAAATATACAAATAATTTTCAAATCAGACATATCTTCACTAAAAAAAATCGCTTTTTATGCTATATCTGACTGATTTCTCAACAGCCTCTGAGGCTGCATCGCACGGATTATGTTATATTTGGGCGTTGGGAATTGCTGACGCATCCAATTCTCAATCCCATCTTTAATGTAGTTTCAATTTTTATCGCTCCACCACCAGTTTCTGTGTGCTGGTGCCCTTGGGCGACTCGAGGGTGACGAAGTACAGCCCTGCCACCAGCCCACGGGTCGAGAGGGTCAGCGAGGATGTCCCCTCTTGAGAGGGGTGGCTTGAAGAGCCGGGGTATGTA
>JAEEIS010000222.1 GCA_016281475.1 Bacteroidales bacterium | reverse complement strand
AGCACATCATCATGGCTCCTCAGCCCGATCGTCGCCTCGGTTCCATCAAGGCAAGTTATCGTTCGGCTGCTGGCCTCATCGAAAGCGAATGGCACTATGAGGGCGAAGAGTGGGTTTGGACATTCAGCATCCCCGAAGGCGCCACTGCCGCAGTCACGCTTCCTGGAGAAACGGAATCAAAGGAGTACGAAGCAGGCAATTATACAAAACAATTAACAATTAATAATTAACAAATAACAATTGTTAGTTTCGCGAATAAAATTATAAAAAAGGGGCGAACAGAACATCCGTCCCTTTTACTCCCCTTTTACTACTTTTATATGAAAAAACTCTTCGTCTCGGCAGGCATCGTCCTTCTGATGACAGCCTGCACACAAAAGCCCGTCGAAGAACAACACGACGGCTACACCTTGATTCACCAGGATGGTCCCACATTGGGCTATTCCCCTGCTTCGGGCGTACAAATCCTGAAGGAAGGCAACCATGCCTTCAAGGACCTCAACCGCAACGGCCAACTCGACAAGTACGAGGACTGGCGCCTCGGTCTCGACGAACGTATTGCCGACCTTGCCGCCCAACTCTCGCGCGAAGAGATTGCAGGCCTGATGCTCTACAGCAACCACCAGGCCATTCCCTCGGTAGGATCGTTCGGCAACGGCACCTACGACGGCAAATTCTATGCCGAGAGCGGCGCCGATGCCTGGGCGCTCACCGACGACCATAAGCGTTTCCTCAGCGAAGATAACCTGCGCCACCTGCTCATCACGACTGTCGAGAGCCCCGAAGTGGCTGCTCGCTGGAACAATGCCGCACAGGCCTTTGTCGAAGGATTGGGCCACGGCATCCCCGTCAACAATTCGAGTGACCCGCGCCATGGAGGCAAGAGCGATTCGGAATTCAATGCCGGTGCAGGCAGCGACATCTCGATGTGGCCCAACGAAATCGGTATGGGAGCCACATTCGACCCCGAACTGATGCGTGAGTTCGGACGAATCGCCTCGATCGAATACCGTGCCTTAGGCTTCGCCACCGCCCTTTCGCCGCAAATCGACTGTGGTACCGAGCCCCGATGGTTCCGCTTCCACGGTACTTACGGCGAGGATCCACGTCTCGTCACCGACATGGCCGAGGCCTATTGCGATGGTTTCCAGACCTCCGAAGGCGAGGCACGTCTCTATGGAGCCTGGGGACTGCAAAGCGTCAACGCCATGGCAAAGCACTGGCCGGGCGGTGGTCCGGGCGAGGCAGGACGTGATGCCCACTACGGACGTGGACAGTACGCCGTCTATCCAAACGGCAACTACGAACTGCTGAAAGGTCCTTTCATCGCAGGTGCCTTCAACCTCAAGAACACCGGACAGGCAGCTGCCGTCATGCCCTACTACACCATCAGTTATGGACAAAGCAACGAGGTGGTTGCCAACAACTTCAATGCCGACATCATCGGACGACAGTTGCGCCAGGTGGCAGGCTACGATGGCGTGGTGTGCACCGACTGGGGTGTGACTGCCGACATCGCCCATCCCGGCATCCACAGCGGCAAGCCCTATGGCGTGGAAAGCCTCAGCGTGGCCGAACGTCACTGCAAAGCCCTGATGGCTGGCGTGGACCAGTTTGGCGGCAACAACGACAAGAAGCCTGTGCTCGAAGCCTTCGAGATAATGGCCCAGCAGATGGGTGAAGAGGCTATGTTACAGCGCATCAGCAAGAGCGCCGAGCGTCTGCTTCGCAACATCTTCCAGACGGGACTTTTCGAGAATCCCTATCTCGATCCTGCCGAGTCGGCCCGCATCGTGGGTTGCCCCGAATTTACAGCCAAAGGCTATGAGGCTCAAGTGAAGAGCATCGTCATGGTGAAGAACCACGATGCTGCCCTGCCGCTCAAAGCCGAGAGCGAAGGCAAGAAGGTGAAGGTCTATGTGCCACAGCGCATCTATCCTGCCCACAACAGTTTCTGGGGTTCGGTTATTCCCACCGACACCATCACACCCGTCAAGGCTGACATGCTGAGCAAGTTCTTCGAACCCGTGGCTACTCCCGAAGAGGCTGATGCAGCCATCGTCTTCATCGACTCACCCAACAGCGGCTTCGGCTACAACATGGGGGAGGTCTTGAAGGATAAGCAAACTATGGTTGATGTGGCGACCAAGATGCTGCAAATGTACGGCCGACCCGTACCTTCCGACCCGAAGGTTCTAGCTCAAATGGCACAAAGTGCAGCAGGCGTGAACAACTACTTCATCCCCAAGGGCAGCAAGATCAGCGTTCCCGGCAACGGTTACTACCCCATCAGCCTGCAATACCGCGACTATGTGGCCACCACGGCACGCGAAGTCAGCCTGGCTGGCGGTTCACCCTTCGAGAAAGGCACCAACCGCAGTTATCGCGGCAAGGGCGTGCGTACGTTCAATGCTCCCGACCTCACCCTTGTCGAAAACACCCGCAAGGCAATGGGCACGAAGAAAGTAATTGTGGTGCTCAACAGCGAGAATCCCACCATCCCCGCCGAATTTGAGCCATTGGCCGATGCCATCCTCGTGACCTTCGACATCCAGAAGCAGGCCATCCTGGAAGTCATCTGCGGCAACTACGAGCCCAGCGGACTCCTCCCCTTCCAGATGCCTGCCGACATGGAGACCGTCGAAGCCCAGGCCGAGGACACTCCCCGCGACATGCGCTGCTACAAGGATGCCGACGGCAACACCTACGACTTCGCCTTCGGTATGAACTGGAATGGCGTTATTGAGGACGAGAGGGTAAAGAGGTACAAATAAACATACATTTTATTTCAACACGAATTATCGCGAATTAACGTAAATTTATCAGAAAGAATATCAGCATAAGATATCCAACAAAATAATTCATGTCAATTCATGATAATTCGTTATTTATAATAAAACTACGTCAAGTAAATAATTGTTATTTGTTTATTATTAATTGTTAATTTAAAGAAGATGCTACCCTTTAATCAAGGTTCGCATCTTTTTTTGTTTTCTTTGTTCCCCTCCATAAAGTTCAATT
>JAEEIS010000221.1 GCA_016281475.1 Bacteroidales bacterium | reverse complement strand
GCATCAAGGTCGACCTCGAGCTCAACGACAAGATCATGGGCGAGGATGTCATCCTCAGCACCCCCGACTCGAAGGTTGCCACCGTCGTGGTCACCACCGACGAAGAGTACGTCATTGCCAGCGACACCTACCGCTTGGTAACAAAGTAAAGTTATAACTGATAATTTATGATCGAAATCTCACGGAAGCAAAACAATTGCTCCCGCGAGATTTCAATTTTCACCTTTCACTTTTTCAATTTTCATCATGTCACGCGAGCGTGAGATATACAAAGTGACCTTGGTGGGCAGCGCGGCCAACGTGCTGCTCACCCTCTTTAAGTTTGTCGCCGGCATTGTCGGACACAGTGCCGCCATGACCGCCGACGCCGTCCATTCGCTCTCCGACCTCCTCACCGACGCCGTGGTGCTGCTCTTTGTGCACATCAGCGGCAAGCCCGAGGACTGCGACCACGACTACGGACACGGCAAGTACGAGACCCTCGCCACCACCCTCATCGGCATAGCTCTTGCCGCTGTTGCCTTGGGCATCGGCTACAAGGCCGTCGCGTCGCTGCTCTTCTGGTATCGTGGCGGCACCCTTGCCGCCCCCGGCATGTTGGCACTTTGGGCCGCGGTGGTATCCGTTATCGTCAAAGAGCTGGTATACCAATACACCGTCCGCCGAGGGCGCACGCTCAACTCGCCCGCTGTCGAGGCCAACGCTTGGCACCATCGCAGCGATGCCCTCTCCTCGCTCGGCACCCTCGTGGGCATTGGCGGCGCCATCCTCCTCGGCGACCGCTGGACGGTGCTCGACCCGCTGGCCTCGCTCGTCGTCACCTTCTTCATCCTCCGCGTGGCGTGCAAACTCCTCAAGCAGGGCATCGACGAGCTGCTCGAGGCCTCGCTGCCCGACGAAGTGGAGCGCGAAATTCTCGCCATCGTCACCGCTTTTCCTGACGTGCACGACCCCCACCACCTGCGCACCCGCCGCATCGGCAGCCGTTATGCCATCGAGCTGCACATCCGCATGGACGGCAGCCTCCCCCTCAGCACCGCCCACGCCCGCACCTGTGAGATAGAACATGCCCTCAAAGAACACTTCGGCCCCACCACCCACATCACCCTCCACGTCGAGCCGCTGAAGTAGACTCTCCCCGTCCAAACTCCCGACTAACTCCCTCGAGAGTTCGCTCCATCAAGGGTTCTTCATCGCTCGTTTGTCGCCCTTAGAGCGACAAACTGCCCTTTGCTGGCCGGGAAAGAATAGGTCGTTCTCGGGAGCCACACAACCGCGAGGACGTGGCGATGATAGATATGATGTGTCAAAAAAAGTGCCGAAGGCAGATGCCCCTAGTGCCCTCAAACGCAGTGTGGGGTAGCGAGTCACCATGCGGCTGGGCGTGCCGAAAGGACGCGCGTATGGGTCCCCTTTTGGTGGGGAGAGTGTTAAATGTGGGTAATTGTTGGGCAAATATATCGTTGTATGGAAAAAAGTTCGTAAATTTGCCATGTTGAAAAAATGTGGGGTAGAGGATAATGTGTTGTCAGTGTGGTATTTGGTGAAACATAAAATCAAAAATATAATAATATGGCTACTATTTACGACTACAAGGCATTGGCAAGCAATGGCAAGGAGGTGGACTTCCGCCAGTTTGAAGGCAAGGTGCTGCTGATTATCAACACGGCTTCGAAGTGTGGTTTCACGCCCCAGTTCGATGGGTTGGAGAAGTTGAACGAGAAGTATCGCGACCGCGGGCTGGTGTGCATCGGGTTCCCGTGCAACCAGTTTGCCGAGCAGGACCCGGGCAGCGACGGCGAGATTCAGGAGTTTTGCCGCGTGAACTACGGCGTGACGTTCCAGATGATGAAGAAGGTGGATGTCAACGGTGAGGAGGAGCATCCCATCTTCGCCTACCTAAAGGAGCAGGCTCCCACGGAGGAGTACAAGGGGCTGAAGGCGAAGGCAGCGGCAACCCTGTTCAAGACCATTAGCAAGAGCGTGAAGAAGGAGAATGACATCAAGTGGAATTTCACCAAGTTCCTCGTCTCGCGCGACGGCAGCCGCGTGCTGCGTTTCGCTCCCACCACGGAGCCGAAGGACATAGAGGCGGCCATCGAGTCGCTGCTGTGAGGCTGGGACGATGACAAGTCGTTTTTTCCTCTGAAACACGAATTGCCATCAATTGTACACGAATTATTCGTGAATAATTAATGGTAAATTCGTGATAATTCGTGTTTTGGGAAATGGTTTCCGTTGGAGTGCGTGTGAATCGGATGTTTTTTTGTGTGAATTCCCGTGGAGAGGTCATGGATTGCCACGAGCCGGACACGTATTATTTGGGAATAAGTACGTTTGGCGACATCTTGTTTGCCGACAGCCTGCACCACTACAACTTTCAGCAATATGCGGACGAACATGTCTTGTCCTTGGCGGTATGGGACTATAGCGGGCACGAGATGCTTTATATGGATCTTGGTGATGTAAGCAGAAACTATCGATATATTGGAGGTGCCTTGTTCAGCGACAGCAGCCTGTACCTCTATGGCAACGTGTCAGACATGGAGCTGCACTTTGGCGACACGACGCTTCGTGCCTACAATGGTATGGGCTGCACGACGGCGTTTATCGCGCGGTATGTGGACACGGCATTTTTGAGGCCTTATGTGCACCCTGTAACTACGCAAGACACGCAGCAGATGGAGGATATCCGCGTCATGATGCAGGACGACATCGGCTGCCTGGTGGCGTACCCTAACCCGTTCCGGCAGCGGGTGCGGCTGCGCTACAAGGGCAGCGAGCCTCCGCGCGAGGCCTACCTGACCGACATGCAGGGACGGCGCGAGCGGGTGGAGCTGGTGCGCGTGGGCGAATGGGAGTACAGCCTGGACTTCGGCCACCTGCCCCCGGCACCCTACCTGCTGACGCTGGTGACGCACAGCGGCAGGCAGATTACCGCCCGCCTGCACAG
>JAEEIS010000220.1 GCA_016281475.1 Bacteroidales bacterium | reverse complement strand
TTTGCCGTGCAGGACAAGTTCTACCCAAGCCTCCAGCCCCGACTGAGCGGACGCTGGCTTATCACCGACCGTCTGTCGGCCAAGGTGGGCTATGCCTATATGACACAATACCTGCACCTGTTGAGCAACAGCAGCATCAGCTTGCCCACCGACCTGTGGGTGCCCGTCACCGCACGCATCACTCCCATGACCTCGCAGCAGGTGGCGGCAGGTCTCTTCTACAACCTGATGGACATTGTAGACCTTTCCGTCGAGGGCTATTATAAATACATGGACAACCTGCTCGAATACAAGGACGGTGCCTCGTTCTGGGGTAGCTCGCAAGGCTGGGAAGACAAGGTGTGCATGGGCCGTGGATGGTCGTACGGCATCGAGTTCCTTGCTCAAAAGAATATTGGCAAGTTCACTGGCTGGATTGGCTACACTTGGAGCCACGCCGACCGCCTCTTCGACCGTCCCGGTCAAGAGCTGAATGGCGGCAGAGTGTTCCCAGCCAAGTATGACCGCAGGCACGATGTGAGCCTCGTCGCCACCTACAAGTTCACCGACAAAATCGACGCCAGCATCAGCTGGGTCTTCTCCAGCGGCAACGCCGCCACATTGGCAATGCAGGAATTCGACGCCATTGAGCACACGTCCGACGAGTATTATTACGGCCTGACACCCTACATCAGCAGCCGCAACAATTACCGCCTGCCCAACTACCACCGTATGGACGCAAGTGTCAACTTCCACCGCGACCTCAAGCGCGGCCATCGCACCATCAACATCAGTGTCTACAACCTCTACAACCGAAAGAACCCATACTTGGTATATCAAGGGTCTGACTATAGCTGGCTGGTCGACGGCTATGGCGAAACCAAATACCTGAAACAGCTCTCGCTCTTCCCCATCATCCCGTCTATTAGTTACACATGGACTTTTTAAATTGAAAGTTGAAAATTGAAAATTGAAAATTTGCTGACATATCAACATATCAACACATAACATAACTCGAATCATGAATAAAAGAGTTTTTCCCTTCATATTAGCCACCTTGGTAACCTTGGGCTTCTCCTCGTGCGAGAAAATCATAGAATTTAACGGCGAAGTTACCGACCCATACCTTGTGGTCATATCCAAGCCCCAAGCCGACAGCACCTGGATGCTGCGCGTGTCGCAGAGCCGTTTCTTCCTCAGCAATGCCGAGGTTCCCGCTATCGACAACGCCCAAGTGATTGTCGCCGTCAACGGCAACGAGAGTACCGCCTCCAGCGAAGGCGACGGAATGTACAACACCGGCATCGTGCCACAACCAGGCGACAGCCTGAGCATACGCGTCATATCACCCCACCTGGGCGAAGTGAGTGCCGGCTGCCGCATACCCCAACGGCCTGTGGTGTCGGACTTCACCATCGAATACGACACTACCATGAACGAACACTGGTGGACCGACATTGACGACAGTGTCCATGTCAATGGTTACGTCGAAGGCGACATCAAATTGCACTTCAAACTCCACGACCCCTCCGAAGAGCGAAACTATTACATGGTGCGTCTTGCCACCAAGACATGGGGGAGTTGGCAATACAGCTATATTACCATCGATGACGACATTCTTTTCGACATTGATGCCACCAACGAGGTGTTCGACCTATACGAAGAGGAAGACAACAGTGGCAACGCCATCAGCTTCACCGACGAACGCATCAACGGCAACGCCCACCCTATCACCATCAGTGTTTATATCGGACATGTCTCTCCGAACACCTATTTCGACACCCCCGACCAAGAGCTTGAACTCTCTCCCACCCGCTTAGAAGTCTATGCCATCAGCCGCGACCAATACCTGTACACCAAGACCCTCAAAGCCGCCAACAACTACGACGGCTTCATGCAGGTGATCTCAGAGCCTGTGCAGGTGCACACCAACATCGAAGGGGGCATCGGCATACTGGGAGCCTCGTCCAAGGTGGTCATCAACGTCTTTGAATAGCCACATGCCACGCATCCTCGTCACCGACAAGACCCACTCCGTGCTGCAGCAGACACTGGAGGCTGCAGGACATGCGGTAGTGGTGGACACCACCGTCTCCTACGACAGCCTCCTAGAGCAGATAGGGCAATACGAGGCGTTGGTGGTGCGCAGCAAGATTAATATCGACCGCCACATCCTCGACCACGCCCGCCACCTGCGCTGTATAGGGCGTGTGGGTGCCGGCATGGAGACAATCGACGTGGACTACGCCGAAAGCCTGGGCATCCGCTGCCTCAACTCGCCCGAAGGCAACCGCGACGCGGTGGGCGAACATGCCCTAGGACTACTCCTTGCCCTGATGGACAACATAGCCCGCGCCGATGCCGAAGTGCGGCAAGGCCTATGGCAACGCGAAGCCAACCGAGGGCTGGAAATCAAGGGACGCACCGTCGGCATCATCGGCTTCGGCAACATGGGCAGCGCCTTCGCCCAACGGCTGCAAGGCTTCGAATGCACCATCATTGCCTACGACAAGTACAAGCCCACCGGCTATGCCCCCGCCTATGTTCAGGAGGCCACCCTTGCCGAGCTACAGGAGCGTGCCGAGGTGCTGAGCCTCCATGTGCCGCTCACCCCCGAAACACACCACATGGTCGACCGCCACTTTATCCAACACTTCAGCCACCCCTTCTACCTCATCAACACCTCGCGCGGTGCGGTGGTAAACACACCCGACCTAGTCGAACAGATGGAGAGAAAACACATTCTCGGTGCCGCCCTCGACGTGATTGAATACGAAGACATGAGCCGTGACGGCCTCGACCTCGAGCACCTGCCTTCCGCCTTCCAATATCTGATTGACTCGCCTCGCACCGTCCTCACCCCCCATGTGGCAGGCTGGACGGTCGAATCGCGCTTTAAGCTTGCCAAGGTACTGGCAGACAAAATTGTTCATACACTCTCCCATTAACGCCATATAGATATGCTAATCGTCAAAGACTGCATCGTTTCCGAAGACATCGCCGACCAGTGTTTCTGCTGCGACCTTGCCCAATGCAAAGGCCAGTGCTGTGTGGAAGGCGACTGCGGAGCCCCCCTGCTCGAATCCGAGATACCCATCCTTGAGCGCATCCTCCCCTCTGTCGAACCCTACATGACCCAAGAAGGGCTTGAAGTGGTCCACAGCCAAGGCGTGTCGGCACTCGACAACGCTGCCGAGCCCTGCACCCCGCTAGTCAACGACCGCGAATGCGCATACGTGGCGTGGGGAGAAGACGGCACCGCCTTCTGCGCCATCGAACAGGCCTACCGCGACGGCAAGATTGACTGGCCCAAACCCGTCAGTTGCCACCTCTACCCCCTCCGCGTGGACGAATACGGCGAATTCAAGTCCATCAACTACCACCGCTGGGACGTGTGCCGCTGCGCCGTCGGCAAAGGCAAGGAATGCGGCGTGCCCCTCTACCAATATCTCCGCGAGCCCCTCATCCGCCGCTTCGGCGATGATTGGTATGAGGAACTGCTGGAGCAGTGTGCCATGTTCAAAGCACGCTAGACTCTCGACACGAAGAAAATTTAACAGCCTGAACAATATTTTTCGGCAAGAAGTGTTATTGCATCATCATGGATAAGGAAATAAGAAAACACTATGCCATCGTTTGGTGGCTGATGGGCGCGATACTGGTCATCGACCAGATGGTCAAAATTTGGGTAAAAACACACATGCATATCGGCGAGGATATTCCGCTGATAAGCAATTGGTGTCTGCTCCATTTTGTCGAAAACGAGGGCTTTGCCTTCGGAATGAAACTGGGCGGCAGCGCAGGCAAGATTATCCTCACACTGTTCCGACTGGTGGCATCTGCTGCACTGCTATGGTTCTTGATATACAAGGTAAACCGCGGTATGCGTAAGCCATTAGCCGTGTGTCTAGGGCTGATTGTGGTAGGTGCTGTGGGCAACTTGATAGACAGCTGCTTCTACGGCCTGATATTCAATGAGAGCTACTACAACGTGGCCCAGATGTTCCCACCTGAAGGAGGGTACGCACCACTGCTGCAAGGACGGGTGGTGGATATGTTCTACTTCCCACTGATTGACACGGTGTGGCCCACATGGGTGCCTTTTGTGGGCGGCAGACCGCTAGTATTCTTCAACGCTATATTCAATGTGGCAGACTCTGCCATCACAATTGGTACTATTTGGTTAATCGTCGACCAGCTATTTTTTGCAAAAAAGGAGGAAGAAGATACCATTTTGCAGACCTCCGACACCCCCATAGACGAAAAATAATAGCCGAGGAAACCAGCACGTTGCATTTTTTTTTGAAAAAATATTTTGCTGATTAAAAAAAATGTAGTACTTTTGCACCCGATTTCGAGAGAGAAATTGATGGCGTTGTAGCTCAGTTGGTAGAGCAGAGGACTGAAAATCCTTGTGTCACTGGTTCAATTCCAGTCAATGCCACAAAAAAAAGAAAGGGAAGCAATAATAATTGCCTCCCTTTTTCGTTATTAAATAAAGCAACATACCCCCGCTTCGGAGAAACATCCACTGGATGTTCCTCTCCCCTCTCAAGAGGGGACGGGAATGCCTGACGTACCAAAACTTTTAGCAATCAGACTATCAAGCAAAAAAATCACTATGACCAAGATACTAGTTGTCGACGACGAACAGGACCTGTGCGAGATTCTTAGTTTCAATCTGCGAAACGAGGGCTTTGTGGTGTCGACCGCTAACAGCGCTGAGGAGGCTCTGGCACTACTGGAGTCGGAGGTTGACAGCGGCACTGCCTTGATTCTACTAGACGTGATGATGGAACGCATGTCGGGCTACGAAATGGCTCATCACCTACGCCAACAAGGCAACAACACACCTATCATCTTCCTCACCGCCCGCGATGCGCACGACGACCAGCTGACAGGCTTTGCCAATGGAGCCGACGACTACATCACTAAGCCTTTTTCGTTCGACACGGTGCTGGCACGCATTCGCGCCGTGCTGAAGCGCACCCAGCAGAACCATAACAGCGGTAACACCTTTGGCTCTCTGACAATCGACATGACTAATGCCAACGTGAGTCTGGGTGGAAAGAATGTTGAGCTGACTCGAAGGGAATACATGATTCTCTGCCTGCTGGCACAGCATCCCGACACCTATTTCACTCGAGAAGAAATCATGACGCAGGTATGGCCCAACGACACCCTGGTCAACGACCGCAGCGTGGATGTCCACATCGCACGGCTTCGCAAGAAATTGGACAAAGAAGGCTGGCGGTTGGCCAACAGAACCGGATTCGGATACATTTTTTTAAGTAGCAACTAAAGACATACAATCACCCCTATGTCCACTGGATTTATTATAACAGTTTCGCTTCTCGTAATCGCCATCGTCATGCAGGTGTGGTTTGCCCTACGCCTGCGCAAGAAGGTGAAGAACGAGCAACTGTTGCGCGCCGAGGCGGAGAAGTCGAAACAGCAAATCATTGTGGAACAGGCCCGCAACCGCCAACTGAAGCAGGAGATGACCAGCAACATTGCACACGAACTGAAAACCCCCGTGAGCTCGATACGCGGATACTTGGAGATATTGCTGGGAGACAAGCCTGTGGACGAGGGGCAGCGACTCTATTTCTTGGAACGCTGCTACAGCCAGACACTACGCCTGTCGAACTTGATCAACGACGTGTCGCTCATCAACAAACTGGAGGAGTCTCACGAACTGTTTACCCAAGAGCCCGTCAACATCCGCGCGCTGGCGGAGGAGGCTATCGTGGAGCTGGCACAAAATGCCGGGCAGCACAGCATTACCATTGTCGACAATCTTCCCGACAGCCTATCAGTGACTGGCAACAGCATGCTCATCTACTCCATATTCCGCAACCTAATTGAGAATGCCATCGTGCACGCTGGCGACGGGGTGACTGTGGGCATCGACTGCTACCAGCCCGAAGACGACAACTATTACTACCTCCACCTGTACGACACCGGCAAGGGGGTAGCCAACGAGTACCTGCCACGCCTGTTCGACCGTTTCCTGCGCATCGACGAAGGTCGCAGCCGAAAGAACGGCGGCACGGGGCTGGGGCTGTCGATTGTGAAACACGCCGTCCTGTTCCATGGAGGCGACATATATGTGAAAAACCGCGACGGGGGGGGACTGGAGTTCTTCTTCTCGCTGAAAAAATAGGGCAGCAGCCCATTCTTCAACCTTTAATTTCCAACAGATATGAACACCCCTATCCAACTACGTTTTAACGACATCGACCAGATGGGACATGTCAATAACGCCGTCATCATGGAATTTTTCGATCTCGGCAAATCGGAATACTTCACCGCCGTCGGGCTGCCTCCCGAGGAGGGCGACTTCACGGTGATGGTGGTACATGTGGAGGTAGACTTCACGAGCCAGATACGGTTCCACGACAAAGTACACGTAGTGACGCATGTAGACCACTTCGGAACCAAGAGCCTCTCGGTGAAACAACAAGTGCTGAACAGCGACACCGGGGCAGTGTGCGCCACCTGTCGCACGGTGATGGCGGGCTACCGTCGCAGCACAGGCGGAAGCGCAATCATCCCCAACACAATAAAAGAGGCAATCCTGCGTTATGAGGAAGATTCAATAATGAAGAAAGATGAATAACAGGGTACTTATCGTTTATACCGGCGGCACCATCGGCATGGTGCAGGACGAGAACGGAGCTCTGCGCCCGTTCCCAATGGAGCATATCTATGACCTTGTGCCAGAGCTGCAACGGTGCTCATACAAGATTGACACCTGCCAGATGGCGGACATTATCGACTCGTCGAATATGACACCCTCGTTCTGGGTGGATTTGGCCGAGATTATTGAGCGCCGCTACGACGACTACGACGGCTTTGTGGTGCTGCACGGCACCGATACGATGGCGTACACCGCGTCGGCGTTGAGCTTTATGTTCAAGAATCTGTCGAAACCCATCGTCCTGACCGGCAGCCAGCTGCCTATGGGCATGCTGCGCAGCGACGGCAGGGAGAACATCATCTGTGCCTTGGAGGTGGCCTCGTGTCAGGAAGCCTACATACCGGAGGTGTGCCTATTCTTTGAGAACCACCTGTATCGCGGCAACCGCAGCACAAAGGTGAGCGCGGAGAATTTCGACGCTTTCTGCAGCTACAACTATCCGTCGCTGGCAAAGGCGGGCATACGATTTAGTTTCAAGAGCCACCTGTTTCTGCCCAAGCCTGAGAAGCCCTTGATGGTGCGCAAGCAGTTCGACCGCAACATAGCGGTGCTGAAGCTCTTCCCCGGCATCACCCTGGAGGTGGTTAACGCGGTGCTGCGTGCCGAGGGGCTGCACGGAGTGGTTATAGAGACATTCGGTTCGGGCAACGCCCCTACCGAAAATTGGTTTATTGAGGCCATTGCCGATGCCATAGGACGTGGCATAGTGGTGCTGAATGTGACCCAGTGCAAGGCAGGTGCCGTAATAATGGGACAGTACGAAGCCAGCTGCGAATTGAGCCGGATAGGGGTGATAGGTGGCAGCGACATAACACTGGAGGCTGCCGTGACGAAGATGATGTACCTGCTAGGCACCTACCCCGACAACCCAGACCATGTGCGCGAGTGCCTACAGATGTCGCTACGCGGCGAAATCACAACTGGAAAGACCCAATGCTAAGGTATTTGAACAAGATAGCCCTATTGCTGCTTTGGCTCGTCTGCACCCAAGCGTTGACGGCCCAGAACTCGCCTGTGCATTTGGGCAAGTTTGACGACCGGAAGGTGCATTTCGGCATACAGGTGGGGTACACTCTGTCGAAGTTCGACCTACACTATACCGACGACGAGGAGGTAAGGGCGAACATCATGGGCACCACGTCATATTATAGCCCAGGATTCCACATCAACGAGATAAACGACTTTCGCCTAGGCGACCACCTCAACCTACGCCTGATGCCGGGCATAACGCTTATCAGCCGCGATATGGCATTCGTGTGGTCGGACGAATACGCTTCCACCCACTGGAATTACGACACCAAGCGCACGGTGGAATCGGTATATGGCGAGTTGCCTGTGGAGTTTAAGTTTCGCGCCATGCGGTACTCCGACTTTCGCCCTTACCTCATAGCGGGCGGCTCTTGGGGGTTTGACTTTGCCTCACTCCGCAAAAACAAGAATAACAATGACGAATCTATCGTCCGCCTCAACCCCATAGACCTACGCTACACGATGGGAGTGGGGTTCGACTTCTTCCTTCCCTATGTGAAGTTTGCCATCGAACTGAAGATGGCTTTCGGCATAGTGGACCTAAGGGTGGAGGATAACGACCTGTACACCCTCTCTACCACCGACCTGCGGTCGCGCACCTTTATGCTCTCTTTCACCTTCCAAGGATGATTTTAACTATTTCGACCTCTTGAAAAAGCAGTACACCATAGACCTTTCACCCCAAGAGTACAGCATCACCGCTATGCTCTATCAGACGGTGGCACGGAAAACAGGCATTTGCGCAGGCGACATTTCGCATGTGGAGGTGTTGCGCCGCAGTCTCGACTCGCGACGCGGTATATGCTACCACACGACGGTGGAGGTGTACTGTGGCGAGAAATATGTGGCTCCCGACTATAGAGGTGCCTACCAGGACTGTAGCCACAAGCCTGCCGTGATTATTGTGGGAGCAGGACCTGCCGGACTCTTTGCCGCCTTGAGGGCATTGGAACTGGGTTTGAAGCCCATCATCATAGAGCGTGGCAAAGCCGTGGAAGAACGCCGTACAGACATTGTCCTACTGGCACGGACGCAGACGGTAGACCCTAACAGCAACTGGTGTTTTGGCGAAGGAGGCGCAGGGACCTATTCCGATGGCAAGCTGTACACACGGAGCAACAAACGCGGCAACATTCAGGAGGTGCTGCACCGCTTTATTGAACACGGTGCCGACCCGTCGATAGCCATTGATGCCCACGCCCACATTGGCACCGACAAACTAAGCGGCATCATTGCCAATATGCGCCATACGATAGAAGGGTACGGTGGCGAATATCATTTCTCGACCCGTATGGCAGACCTAATAGTGGAGCAAGGCAGGGTATGTGGGGTGAGAGACACTGAGGGTAACGAATATAACGGCATTGCCGTCATTCTTGCCACAGGCCATTCGGCTCGCGACATCTATGAACTCTTTGCCCTGCGCAACTGGATGCTGGAAGCGAAACCCTTTGCTATGGGCGTTCGCGTAGAGCATCCGCAACAGCTCATCAATCAGATACAATACCATTCCCCTAACCCCAACATGCAGTTTCTGCCACCCGCCTCCTATAGCCTCACTACGCAGGTGGACGGCCACGGGGTATTCTCATTCTGCATGTGTCCAGGAGGCTGCATCGTGCCTGCCGCCACTGGCAACTACCAACAGGTGGTCAACGGCATGAGCAATGCGCGCCGCAACTCCCCCTTTGCCAACAGCGGCATCGCCGTGACCGTTTCGCCTAGCGATGTGCCTGAATATGCACAATACGGTCCGCTGGTCCTACTCCGTTTTCAACAGGATGTAGAGCGGCGCGTGTTCGAAGCCGTCGGGGGCAGCATCTCCGCCCCCATACAGCGGCTCACCGACTTCTGCCAGAACCGTATGAGCCAAGATAACAACCACACCAACTATCTTGGGCAGACCTGCAGCCTACCACAGCACGAGTTGCTGCCCCGCTTCATCGTGAAAGGCCTGCAGCAGGGCTTTCGCGACTTCGACCGCAAGATGCACGGCTTCTATACCGAGCAGGCAAGCATCCTCTCCGTCGAAAGCCGCACCTCGTCGCCCGTCCGCATCCCTCGCGACGAGAGCCTCCAGCACCCCCAACTGCGCAACCTATACCCCTGTGGCGAAGGGGCCGGATATGCCGGCGGCATCGTCTCCTCTGCCATGGACGGTATCAATGCCATCAATCAAATATCCAAGACAATACTTCATAGTTCTTAGCTCTTAATACTTACTTCCCAATGAACTTCTCCCTCCAATCCGACTTTGCCCCCATGGGCGACCAGCCTGAGGCCATCCGCCAATTGGTAGAAGGCATCCAACGTGGCCAACGGGCACAGGTGCTACAGGGTGTCACCGGCAGCGGCAAGACCTTCACCATCGCCAACGTCATCGCCCAGCTCAACCGCCCTACCCTCGTTATGAGCCACAACAAGACTTTGGCCGCCCAGCTATACGGCGAGTTCAAACAGTTTTTCCCAAACAATGCCGTAGAATACTTTGTCTCCTACTACGACTACTACCAGCCCGAAGCCTACATAGCCTCCACCAACACCTATATCGAAAAAGACCTAGCCATCAACGACGACCTCGACAAACTACGTCTACGAGCCTCCTCAGCCCTGCTGAGTGGCAGGCGCGATGTTATCGTGGTCTGCTCGGTCAGTTGCATCTATGGTATCGGCAATCCCGACGAGTTCCGCCGTGGCACCATACACGTCAAGGTTGGCGACCGCCTCAGCCGCGACAACTTTCTGCTACAGCTGTTGGAAGGGCAGTATGTCCGCAACGAGATTGAGTTTGTCAACGGACGTTTCCGCGTCAAAGGCGACACGGTGGACGTGTTTCCCTCCTTTGCCGACTTCTGCTTTCGCATCTGTTTTTGGGACGATGAGATTGAGAGCCTCGAAAGCTTCGACCCCGTAAGCGGACAACGCATTGAGACATTCTCCGACATAACGATTTATCCCGCAAGCAACTTTCTCACCTCAAAGGAGAACATGGCCGACGCACTGCACCAGATACAGACCGACATGTTTGAACGGCGCGACTACTTCTACTCCGTCGACAAGCCACTTGAGGCCAAGCGGCTCGAAGAACGCGTGAACTACGACCTCGAAATGATACAGGAGCTGGGCTACTGTAGCGGCATCGAGAACTACTCGCGCTATTTCGACGGACGCAAGGAAGGCGACCGTCCTTTCTGCCTTATCGACTACTTCCCCGACGACTTCTTGCTGGTAGTTGATGAGAGCCACGTCACCGTTCCACAAATCGGAGCCATGTATGGTGGCGACCGCTCGCGCAAACGGTCGCTGGTCGAATACGGTTTCCGCCTCCCCTCTGCCCTCGACAATAGGCCCCTCACCTACGAAGAGTTTTACAACCTCACCAGTCAGACCATCTACATCAGCGCCACCCCCGCACAATACGAGCTGCAAGAGGCCGAAGGCGTGGTGGTCGAACAGGTCATCCGTCCTACTGGCCTCCTCGACCCCGTGGTCGAAGTGCGTCCCGCCGTTACTCAGGTCGACGACCTACTTGATGAAATAGAGAAGACCGTATATAAGAACGAGCGTGTCCTTGTCACCACACTCACCAAACGCATGGCCGAGGAGATGACCACCTACCTGCTCAACCTCGGCATCCGCAGCAAATACATCCACAGCGATGTGGACACCCTCGAGCGTGTCGAAATCATGCGCGACCTCCGCATGGGTGTCTTCGACGTGCTGGTCGGTGTCAACCTCCTGCGCGAAGGTCTCGACCTCCCCGAAGTCTCGCTCGTCGCCATCCTCGATGCCGACAAAGAAGGCTTCCTCCGCAGCGACCGCGCCCTTATCCAGACCATCGGCCGCGCCGCCCGCAACGTCCACAGCAAAGCCATCCTCTACGGCGACATCATCACCGGTAGCATGCAGCGTGCCATCGACGAGACCAACCGCCACCGCGAGAAGCAGATACGCTACAACCTCGAGCACGGCATAGTCCCGCGACAGATTGTCAAAAGCACCGAAGCCATCCTCGGCTCCACCAGCGTCATCGAGCGCGCCGCCGAAGAGACCACCGGCCCCGTCGACATCAACCAGCACCGACCCAACATCCCCCTCCCCTCTTTAGAGGGGTACGGCGAAGCCGGGGGGTATGCCACTAATACATCTTTACCCCCCTCTTCCTCCAAACCGTTGGCAGCCTCACCCTACGCACTTAATACCCCTGCCCATAGCGGCAAACATCAATACCTCCCCGAAGCTGCCGAACCCAACGCCCCCACTGCCAGCGAACCGGAAATCCAGTGGAGCAACAAGACCAAAGCCCAGCTGCGCAAGGAAATCCGCGACACACAGCGCAAGATGCAACAAGCCGCCAAAGAGATGGACTTCCTTGCCGCCGCCAAATACCGCGACCAAATCCGCGCCATGCAGCAGGCCCTCGACTCCGCCCGTGGCGAATAAACCTCCTACCAATCCCATCGAATCAATCAAATCTACTAATTCAATAATACCTAATCACCATGAAAAAACTCACCCTCATCCTCACCGCCCTGCTGCTCGTCGCCACCCTCTCCGCACAACCCGGCAGCAGCCACAACCGCAACCGCAACCCCCACGGCACCTTCCCTGCCCCGCCCCAGGCACCCTCCATACTAGTGCAGGCTCAGAACCATGAGATTTTCCAAGTCTACATAGATGGCGACCTCGTCAATAATGTTCCTAACTCAGAAGTGCTTATCAACAACCTCGACAGCCGCCTGCACGAAGTGGTCGTCATCCTCACCCACCCCGCCCACAAGGCCGCCGCCACACAGCTCTATGCTGCCACCCCCTCGCCCATCATCACCGTCAGCTACGACATGCGTCGCCAACAGATGCTCCTCTACTCCTCGCAGGCCACCGGCAACTACTCTGGACAGGGATACGGCAACCGCCCCCATCACCATCACGGCACCCCACCCACTCCTCCCACTCCCTCCTCTGCCAACGTCCCCGCCCCATCCATGACCAATCCCGCCGTGGTCGCCGACCAATGGGTCGACGAGATGGTAGCCATCATCAAGAGCCAAAGCTTTGACAGCGAAAAGCTTTCCACCGCCAAAGGGCTTCTCACCAACGGCCAGCTCTTCACCTCCTCACAGATAGCCCGCATCGCCAAAGAACTCGGGTTCAACAACTCACAAGTCGACTTCATCAAGGCCGCCTACCCCTCCTGCTCCGACCCGCAGAACTACGAGCGCGTCCTCAGCATCCTCACCTTCAGCTCCGACCGCGAAGCCGTCCGCGCCTTCATCCGTTCCCAAAAGTAACATTCCACCCTGCCTCACTCCCTCCAATCGCGAATCGACCCACACAAATCGTCAGCTCGATTTTTGGGCTCTATAGCGATGATGGAACGATTATCTATCCTTGAAGGAGCGACAAAAGGCAAAGGCCACGTGGGGGCATCAAGGGACTACGCCGACACTTGTCCAGAGATAGATATTTCGCTGTCTACTAGTTAAAATAGCGATAATACAGAAGTCTCAGCCTAATAAGCAACACTCGGAAGGCACGTTTCATTTCGCGATACCACTTGCGAATAGCGCTTTTCTGAGCGGTATAAGTATAGGGGTTGAGATTATAGATCCAGTTGATACGGCTGTCGTCCTTATAGGCGCCCGTCTCTTGGAAACGATTGATGGTGCCAATCCAATTGCCTCTTACGGCATCATTTGTTACACGGAGCGAATCGATAACAATTGATTTGCTGTTTCGCAAATCCTCGTCCGTATAGTGGAATCCGTATCGATTAGGGGATTCGTTCTCTGCCAATATGGCATAAATGGTTCGAATACACTTCTCGCATTTACAGCAATTACCTCCATTAGGGGAGACAAAACAGACCCTCGGTTCAATTGTCTGAGAGGTTTCTTTGCAATACTTTACGATTGTTTGGATTTTGAGTTGACGGCTCAACTCATACCCATCGTGCACAATCACACTGCCTCCAAAGCGCAGGCAATTGTCTATTGTAGGATCGCTGGCACACGATACTTTATCCTTTGCCGTGTTCGAACTTGCAATGTAGATTTTGTCCAAATGTCGCAACCATGCTATCGGGGCAGCCATACTCAGGATGCCGATGCCATGCTGAAAGCCATGCCACCAGCCGTCGCGAGCCTTTCCCACAACCATAACGCTCAGCCACCGGTCTAGAATGAATGTGCGGAAATTGCTGGCGACAAATATGGGCGACTCCAATCCGAATTGCCGCGCGGTGGCCGTCACATGTTCCGAAACATTCCGCCAACCTTCCACGGCACTGAGACGCAGATCCGCGCCCCTGATTGTCAACAGTAACGGCTTTTCGTCATGGTGACGAATCAGCGTGGTGAAAGCGTCTACTCCACCGCTAAAGAACGCAGCACTGCCACCTTCGGAAGGATAATTGCAGTCAACGATTTTTTCTGCTTTGATTTTACCTCTAAAGGCAAATCTAGGATACATGCCTTCATAGCCTCTCCTAATATCCGGGATGCTATCATAAAATGCCTTATCTATTTCAGGGAGCTCCAGCAACGAATCCGTTAGCCATATTATTGGAAGCACATTGCACACAAAGGGTACAAGCGCAATGGCAGTAGGCGTGGAATAGACATCCTCGGAGTATTCTACCCAAAAGACGTTGTCGTTCGTATCAAAAAATTGCTGCAATCCTTTAGAAACAGAATACGAAACTTCTATTCTTCTGCCCTCTATGATTACACTTTTTACGGTTAATTTATTCATTGCTGTTTCTGTATGTTAGTCCGTAACATTGTCGTTGGGTTACCCCCCATTCGCGATGCAAAGATACAAAATATTTTCCAAACCATAGATGATTTTTCACAAATTATTCGAACCACATATATAACTAACTAATATCGACAAGCATAAGAGCCTGCACTCATGGGAGAGGCGGGCACATAGGTCCTCGGTCGCTTACACACGTAAAAATGAGGTGAAGCGATGAATCAATAGGCAGCGCCTTGGCGGCCTTTGCTTTCGAGGTCCATTTTGCCGATGCGCCAGGTGAGGCCGAGGCTGACGAAACGGCTGTTGTAGCTCCAGCGGTAGTCTTCGGCGTAGTAGGGGTTGGTGGAGATGGTGTGCGTGTTGGACGACTGGAAGAGGTCGTTGACCTTGAAGTAGAGCGAGAGGTGGCGGTCGAAGAGGTCGGTGCTGAGGCCGAAGTCGACGTTGAAGTACGGTTCATTACGACTCAGCAATTCTATCTGCTGACCGAAGAACTTGCCGTTAACGAACACATCCACTTTGCCCCACACTTTTGCATTCA
>JAEEIS010000219.1 GCA_016281475.1 Bacteroidales bacterium | reverse complement strand
TTCTCTGTACGCCCCGTTCAGGATAATTAATTTATTAAAACGTTAAACCTTGTTGCGGGCAGTCTCCGCTGCCCGCAACTATTATTGCTGCGTGGCGAAGTAGGCGAGGATGGCTTTGGCTTTGGCGGGCCGACTATCTTGGCTATATGTGCCGTTCAGAATCAAAGAATCAAACTGTCCGGCACCTTAGATTGACTATAGGTGGGTTCTATAAATTCTGTATATATGTCGCGTCCCTTCGGGACGCAGTTCTCAGATGGCTGAGTGTCACGGCACTGCGCCTTCGGCTTGTACGGTGTTTCTTCGAGACGTTGCTACATCTCGGCATAGCCCGAACAAGTTCGGCTCTGCTCTCGACCTCCGCAACGTTGTGAATAGTCTCACCTCTCCGAGGTGATTTATAGAAGTCCCCTATATATATTTTTTGGATTATAATCCAGAAAATAGACCAAGTAGGGGTGTTGGGGGTGTGCCAAAACGGTAGGGTTAGACTTGCTGCGTGGCGAAGTAGGCGATGACGGCTTTGGCTTTGGCGGGGCCGACCACTTTGGCGAGGTCGGCTTCGGTCTGTAGGCGCACTTCTTTGACGCTGCCGAATTTGAGGAGTAGGTCGCGGGCGGTTTTGTCGCCGATGCCGGGGATGTCGGTGAGCTGGGTGCGGAGGGTGCCACGGCTGCGCTTGTGGCGGTGGAAGGTGATGGCAAAGCGGTGGACCTCGTTTTGTATCTGTTCCAACAGATGGAAGAGGGGGTCGGTGGGCTTGAGGCCTACCACCTTGGGAGGGAAACCGTAGAGGAGCTCGGAGGTGTGGTGGCGGTCGTCTTTGGCAAGGCCTGCGATGGGGATTTCGAGGTGCAGCTGATCTTGGATGACCTGTCGTGCCACTTCCATCTGTCCCGCACCACCGTCGACAACCAGCAGTTGGGGCAGAGGTTGCCCCTCGTCGGAGAGGCGTTTGTATCGCCTAAAAATAACCTCCGCCATAGAGGCGTAGTCGTCGGGGCCTTCGACGGTCTTGATGTTGAATTTGCGATACTCCTTGCGGTTGGGCTTGCCGTTGGTGAAGCGCACCATAGCTGCCACGGGGTAGGCTCCCTGTATGTTGGAGTTGTCGAAGCACTCGATATTGACGGGCAGCATGGGCAGGTTCAACGCCTTTTGTATGCGCTCGAGCAGGTGCTGGTGCTTGCGGTGCAGCTCGCCCTCGTCGGGATTGACTAAGGCGCGTTGGTGACGGCACTGTAGTTGGTAGGCCTTGACGTTGCGCATGGAGAGCTCGAGCAGCTGCAGACGGTCGCCACGGGTGGGGACGGTCTGTTTGAGATATTCTTCGGGCAGGTCGGCCACCCGGAAGGGCAGCACTGCCTCGCGGGCGGTGCTCTCGGTGCGCTCGTGCAGGGTGGGGATGACGGTGGCAAGCAGCTCCTCGTCGGTCTCGTCAAGCTGTTTGCGTATCTCGTGGGAAAAACTGTAGATGATGCTGCCGTTCTTGATGCGCATCATATTGACGTAGGCGTACTTCTCGTCCGACACGATGCCAAAGACATCCACGTCCTTCACCGAGGTGTTGACCACGGTGGAGCGGCTTTGGTATTCTTCCAGCCGTCGGATGCGGCGTTTGACCATCTCCGCCTCTTCAAAACGCAGTTGGTCGGCCAGTGAGAGCATTTGGCGTTTCATCTCTTCTAGGATGTCGGCAAAGTCGCCTTTCAGTATGCGACGGATATTCTCGATGTCCGCCATGTATTCCTCGTGGCTTTGCTTCCCTGCGCAGGGGGCTTTGCAAAGACCTATCTGGTGCTTCATGCATGGCTTGTGCTGCATCTTGTTGCACTTGCGGTAGGAGAAGAGCTGGTCGATGATGTCTTGCAGCTCACGCATGATGCGCTGGTTGGGGTAGGGGCCGAAGTACTGCCCCTTGACGTGGTGGTTGCGGGTGAAGAGCAGTCGGGGGTACTCCTCGTCGGTGATGCAGAGGTAGGGATAGGACTTGTCGTCCTTGAGCATGCTGTTGTAGCGTGGCTGGTAGCGTTTGATGAGGTTGTTCTCCAGCAGCAGTGCGTCCACCTCGGTGGCTACCACGGTGACGCGGATGTCGTAGATGTGGCGCACCAGCATCCGTATCTTGGCGCTCTTGTCCTCGTAGTGTGAGAAATAGGAACTGACCCTCCGTTGCAGGTTGCGCGCCTTGCCCACATAGATGACGTTGCCCTCCTCGTCGAGGTGCTGATATACTCCTGGATTCTCGGGAATAGTCTTCAGCTTGAGGGCAATGCGGTCGATATGCTTGTTGATGGAGGAGTCGATCATGGGGATTGAAGTTAGGCGGGTTCTATAAATTCTGTATATATGTCGCGTCCCTTCGGGACGCAGTTCTCAGATGGCTGAGTGTCACGGCACTGCGCCTTCGGCTTGTACCGTGTTTCTTCGAGACGTTGCTACATCTCGGCATAGCCCGAACAAGTTCGGCTCTGCTCTCGACCTCCGCAACGTTATGAATAGTCTCACCTCTCCGAGGTGATTAATAGAAGTCCCCGTTAGTGGTTAGTGAATTGAGGCTGCCGCAATCATTTGTCTAATCACTAATCACTATTTATTCTGGGTATTCTATTTTTGCCTTTTCGATTTTGAGGTTGAGGCTTCGGATGCCGTGAATCTCGTATTTGCTGGTGCGCTGTCCCAATGAGAGGGAATGCGTGGCGTTGGAGCTGAAGAAGAGGTATTGTCGCACCGTCTGCGTGACGACCAGATTGCCGTGGTCGTCAAACTTGCCCATCCAGCTGCCGTTGTGGTTGCGCAGCACCAGGGTGCTGAACAGTGTGCGCTTCTCGTGGTTGGCATTGTCCAGTTCCATGATGATGGGCAGACCGTTCTCGTGGAAGCGGCTGGTGTCGATAGTGATGGTGAGGATAAAGTTGTAGCAGTCGTCGGTGCTGGCAGGGGTCACCTCATACTGTTCGGGTTGGAAACGTAGCCAAGTGTCGTTGGCAAAGGTGCGGGTGTCGTCGAGCAGCACTTTCTTTCCACACGAGCATAATATCAATGTGGCAAACACGATGGAGAGCAAACGTTTGGTTTTCATAGAGTGGAGTGAGTGAATTATTGTTTGTTAGTTAGTTGTTCCAAAATTTGTATCGCGTTGGTGGCGGCACCCTTGCGCAGGTTGTCCGACACCACCCACAAATTGAGTGTGCGCGGCTGTGTGCTGTCGCGGCGTATACGTCCCACAAACACTTCGTCCCTATGGTGAGCCATCACGGGGGTGGGGTAGAGGTTCTTCGAGGGGTCGTCACACACGATAACGCCCGGAGTGTCGGCTATCAGCTGTCGCGCCTCGTCGAGGTCATACTCGTTGTGAAACTCAATATTCACCGCCTCGCTGTGTCCGCCCACCACAGGCACTCGCACCACCGTGGCACTCACCTGTATCGTCTCGTCGCCCAATATCTTGCGGGTCTCGTCCACCAGCTTCTGCTCCTCGGTGGTGTAGCCGTCGGGCAGGAAGTCGCCCCCATGGGGAAACAGGTTGCGATAAATCTGGTTGGGGTAGGCAGGCTGGTACGCGTCGCCCAAAGCCTTCTCTATCGTTTTGCGCAGCTGAGCGCTGGGTGTGTGGTGGCTGTAGCTGAATTCCTCCTCCGCCTCCAGTTGGCGCACCGCCTTGATGCCCGTGCCGGTGATGCTTTGGTAGGTGGAGATGACTATGCGTTTGATGCCGTACTTCCAATGCAGCCGCGACACCGCCAGCACCATCTGAATGGTCGAGCAGTTGGGATTGGCAATGATGCGGTTGTCGGGCGCGACGGTGTCCATGTTGATTTCCGGCACCACCAGCGGCACCTCCTTATTCATCCGCCAGCACGACGAGTTGTCCACCACCGTGCAGCCCACGGCGGCAAACAGCGGGGCGTACTGTCGCGAGGTGGAGGCTCCTGCCGAGAAGATGGCGTACTGCGGCTTCTGTGCTATGGCCTCTTCCACGCTCATCACCGTCAGCTTCCGTCCGGCAAAGTCTATCTGTCGGCCTACCGACTTGGGCGAGGCTGCCGCCAATATCTCATGCTTGGCAAAACCTCTCTCTTCCAACACTTGCAACATCACGCCACCTACCAGTCCCGTGGCTCCTACTACTGCAATCTTCATTTTCTTATTTTTTGAAACGAAATGTCGTAAAAACGTAATGACGTAATAACGTGATTAATTGATTTTTTTATCTCAGCAGCGTGATGGTCCCCTTCACCTCCTGTGTGATTTCGGGATTTAGCGTGTTGCGGTAGCGGATTATGTATACGTATGACCCTTGTTCGCATCGGCGACCGTACATGTCCGTGCCGTCCCAGAATCCTTCGCTGCCCTGGAAGTAGCACACCTGCGCTCCTCGGCGGTTGTAAATCCACACCTGTATCTCGTTGGCGTTGCCCTGTATCGAGGGAGCCCAGCGGTTGTTGTCGTTGCGGTCGGGGGTGAACACGTTGGGCACATAGTACGACACCTTGTGCAGCGGTATCACCGACGTGGCGGTGTCGTCGCAGCCGTAGTTGTTGTGCACCGCCAGCTGCACCGTCATCGAGTCCTCGCCGTCCAAGGGGAAGATGATGCTGGTTTCGGCCATCAGGCTGGTCTGTCCGTCGGGCAGCAGCCATTTGCGGCTGTCGTGGCCGTAGCTGCGGTCATACAGTTCGATAGTCAGATTGTCGATGGTGGCCACCTCGGGCGTGTGTTCGATAATGGCCTTCATGGGGATGATGGTGAAGTCGAGCGTCACGATGCTGTCGCACCCCCAGTCGTTCTTCAGGTGCACCGTGTCGGTGGCGCGGGTCGCGTCGTTGTTGGCCGAATAGGTGCGCCCGTTCTGCCAAGTGTAGGGCTTGCAGTCAAGCACCGTGTCGGTGTGGTAGCTCAGGTCCGACACCACCAGATGCAGATGGCGGACGCTGTCGCTCTCATGCACCGAGTAGTAGTGTTTCGACGTGTCGAACGTGTGCTGTGGCTGTGCGAAGTGCATCCCGCACCAGTCCGCACTCTCGCCGCGGCAGAGGCCTATCGTGTCGTAGAAGTCATAGTTGGGGAATGTCTGAATCAAGACGCTGTCGTAGTTGTTGCAGCCGTTTTTGAACGAGGCGTTGCAGAACACATAGCTGCTGTCGGTGTGGTTCTGCACCAGCATGTCGGTATCGTTGTTAAAGACCACGTTGGTGTAGTAGTTTGTCAGTGCCGACGGCGGCATTAGCGTGTCGCGGCCGTTGTATCGTTTCTTGGCGAGCCATGTGCACGAGTCGAGCACTTGGTCGTTGGGATATTGCAGATACACCCTGGTGCGCTCGCCCTCGGCCAGGATGGTGTCCTCAGCCCACAGCGATATGGTGCGTCCCGTGTCCATTCCCACGGTGATGGTGTCGCGCATACTCAGGTTGTCCACGCCGTACCAGTGGCCGTTGGCACCCTTGTAGCGGCACTGCACCACATAACGTGTGGTGCGGGTGGGCGTAACCCTTACCATAGTGTGTTCCGCATTCAGGTAGTAGCCGTTGGTGTCGCCCGGATTGTTGGTCAGCTGCACCGAGTCGATGATGTTGCCGTCGGCATCTTCAAACAGCCGCCACCAGAAGATGTTCTTTGAGGTTGAGCCTTGTGGCGTGAAACGCCATGCCTCGTAGCTCGTCGTGCCGGTCCATCCGCCCGTCTGGTTGCCGCGGTTGGGTGCCACGAAGGCGCCGGGCGAGTTGGGCTCTATGTTGTAGGTCGGGTCGCCCACATAGTTGAAGTCGTGGTAGTGCGACACCTGGTTCAGTCCCGTGGCATTCTGTATGCCTATCATTCCCTTGCCGCCATTGGTGCTCGAGCAGCAGCTGCGCTGCTTGACGTGCACCTCGATGACGTTGGTGCCCTCGTAGCAGACTATCTGGTAGGTGCAGCGGTTGCTGCTATTGCTGCTGTAGGGGAACAGCGGCACCTCGTTGACGCTGGCGCACAGGTGGCGGCAGGGGTACGTCCCGCCTACATAGCGGTACATGCCCTGGCCCGTCGTCAACCCTCGGGGGTCGATGTCCTCATACACGCCATAGATAGCGTTCATGCAAGCAGGGTATGTGGTTGTGTTTTGGGTGAAATTCGGATTGGGGATAGGCTCGTTGAAGATGTAGTTGCAGCCCTGTCCTAGGCAGTTGGTATTAAACGTTACCAGTCCGTTCGACCCCACATTGGCCTGAGTGTAGGGGTAGCCGAAAAACATGAAGGTGAACGGGAACTGAATCATCGTGGCCTCCCACTGGTCGTCGTTGTTGATATTGAGCTGGCTGCCTGCGTGGAACGTCGTGTCCACTGGGTTGTACGGTATCTCCTCCACCAGATAGGTGCCGTTGAACTTCTCGGCCGTGATGAAATAGGTGACATGCAGCACCAGGCTGGCGTTGCGGCAGTCCACTGTCGTATCCCATCCGTTTTCAACACATATCGCCGACCGTTGGTGGTCGTACTTCTCGTCGATGGTGATTTCGGGACACTGCGCCCATGCCTTGCCACCTATCGTTGTGAATAGTCCTATCACCGTCAGCGCCAAGGCTTTCTTGAATCGTGTCGTATTGTTTCTCATCGCGTAAAATATAGTTTAAATTCAACTAACGTTTTTTTGCCATTATTATTGTGTGCCTTGCACACTTTTTTCTCTATAGGGTCTGCCACCCTCCCAATCCGTCCCACCGCGTCCCTTGCACCATATAGACTGCGAAAAGCCGTTTTTGTTGCACTTCGCCCCCAACTTTAACACTTTTTTAACTATATTTCTTACTTTTCATTCACCTAGACCCATACTAACTCCCTCGAACGGTGCAGTTTCACCCGACCTATCATAGGTCGTTCATCGCTATGGGACCAACTAACGACTTGCCAATCGGTAAAAATCAGTACAATTAAGTAGGAATCAGTAAGAAGCGGCAGGATGCGGTAAGGGAGTGAAAAATTATTTGTATTGGCGCGCGTGGCGGGACGTTTGGGGGGACAAAATTAGGATGGGGACGGGACGTTTGGGTGACGAGTCTGGGGCGAGGGTGGGACGGAGGTGGGGCGAATCTGGGACGGGGATGGTGTGTGGGAGGGGCGGAGTATGGGTGTGGGTGTGGGGATGCTAGGGGAGGGGTGGAGGGGAAGGGGGCAAAAAAACTCCGCGTCCCGGAGGTGCGGGGCGCGGAGGGTAGGTGCGATAGTGTGTGTGCTTACTTTTTGATGCGCATATGATAGAAGGAGCGGTAGACGAAGAAGAGGGCGATGACGAGGAAGAGGATGCCGAAGTAGGGGGCTACGCTGCGGAAGCCTTCGCTGATGGCAATCTCCATGGCCAGGACGCCGAAGAGGGTGGTGAACTTGATGATGGGGTTGAGGGCCACGGAGCTGGTGTCCTTGAAGGGGTCGCCCACGGTGTCGCCGACGACGCTGGCATCGTGCAGGGCGGTGCCCTTGGCCTTCATGTCGACTTCGACTACTTTCTTGCCGTTGTCCCATGCGCCGCCGGCGTTGGCCATGTAGACGGCCTGGAAGAGGCCGAAGACGGCGATGCTGACGAGGTAGCTGATGAAGAGGCAGACGGCGTTCTGGCCGCCGATGCTCTCGGGCGAGGAGAAGCAGGCGAATGCCAAGGCGAAGGCGAAGATGGCGATGAAGATGTTGATCATGCCCTTCTGCGCGTATTGGGTGCAGATTTTGACCACCTCCTGACTCTTCTCGGTGTCGGCCTTCTTGGGTGCGTCGGCATCGAGCTTGATGTTGTCTTTGATGTATTCGACGGCGCGGTTGGCTCCGGTGGTGACGGCCTGCATGGAGGCTCCGGTGAACCAGAAGATGACGCAGCCGCCGAGGATGAAGCCGATGATGCTGTAGGGGTTGAGGAGGTTGAGGATGCTGGCGGGTTCGATGCCGAGGGTCTTCTGGATGAGCAGGATGAGGGAGAAAATCATGGTTGTCGCGCCCACGACTGCGGTGCCGATGAGCACGGGCTTGGCTGTGGCCTTGAAGGTGTTGCCTGCGCCGTCGTTGGCTTCGAGGTAGTATTTGGCTTTTTCGAAGTCGGGGGTGAAGCCGAATTCGGACTTGACTTCGCGGGTGGTCTTCTCGATGTCGTCTTCAATGAGCGAGAGTTCGTAGACGCTCTGTGCGTTGTCGGTGACGGGGCCGTAGCTGTCGACGGCAATGGTGACGGGGCCCATGCCCAGCATGCCGAAGGCCACGAGGCCGAAGGCGAAGATGGAGAAGTAGGGGCCGAAGACGGGAGCGAGGCCGAAGGCGCTGGAGGCGGTGTAGGCGATGACCATCAGCACCACGAAGACGAGGCCTGTCCAGAATGCGCCCATATTGCCGGCCACGATGCCGCTGAGGATGTTGAGCGACGCGCCGCCCTGCTCAGAGGCTTTGACCACCTCTTTGACATGCTTGGAGGTGGGGGAGGTGAAGAGTTTGGTGAATTCGGGGATGAGGGCCGCGCCCAGGGTGCCGCAGCTGATGATGATGGAGAGTGCGAGCCAGAGGTTGGGGACGGCGGCGTTGATGTCGGGGTTGTTGAGGATGAGGTAGCTGGCGAGGAAGGTGCCGAGGATGCTGAGGAGCGAGGTTATCCACACCAGGTTGGTGAGGGGTTTCTCGAAGTTGAGGTCGTCGGCGTTGCGGTAGCGTGCCGAGGCGATGGCACCGTTGAGGTAGTAGGCCAGCACGGAGGCGATGATGCCGAGGATGCGCATGACGAAGATCCAAACCAGCAGCTGCACTTGGAATGCGGGAGGCACGGCGAGGAGGATGAAACTGACGAGTGCGACGCCGGTGACGCCGTAGGTCTCGAAACCGTCGGCGGTGGGTCCGATGCTGTCGCCCGCGTTGTCGCCGGTGCAGTCGGCTATGACGCCGGGGTTGCGGGGGTCGTCTTCGCCAATCTTGAAGACCACCTTCATGAGGTCGCTGCCGATGTCGGCAATTTTGGTGAAGATGCCGCCTGCAATGCGGAGGGCGCTGGCTCCGAGGCTCTCGCCGATGGCGAAGCCGATGAAGCAGCTGCCTGCCAGATTCTCAGGCATGAAGAGGAGGATGACCAGCATCAGCACCAGCTCGATGCAGATGAGGACGATGCCGATGCTCATTCCCGCACGCAGGGGGATGTTGAGCAGGTCGAGGGGCTTGCGGCGCAGGGAGGCGAAGGCCATGCGCGAATTGGCGTAGGTGTTCATGCGTACGCCGAACCATGCCACGCCGTAGGAGCCGAGGATGCCGATGACTGTCCACGCCAGCACGAGGCAGACGGAGCCGAAGCTCATGTGCGACAGCACACCGAAGTAGAGGCCTATGCAGAGGCCGATGATGACGAACAGACCGATGAGGAACTTGCCCTGCTGCTTGAGGTAGGTGGAGCAGGTTTTGAAGATGACGTTGCCAATCTCGAGCATGGAGGAGTGGGCCTTGAGCTTACGGACCTTGAAAAATTGGTAGAACCCGAACAGGAGTCCGAGAATGACGATGAGGAAACCCCAGTAGAGGATTTTTGTGTCGGGGTTGGTGGCAAAACCGTTGGGCATTTCTAAATCCGCTTCGCTCGCAAAAGTAAAAAATGGTAGTGCAAGAGCGGTTAGTGACAATAGTATTTTCTTCATATTGAAACAGTTTTGAATTATTTTAACACAAATTTACAAGTTACAAATATACCAATTTTTGCAAAGATACAAAAAAAAATTGTAATTTTGCATTCCATTTTTGCGGGAGTCAGAAGTGGATATGTGTGATTTATAGGAAAAAAAGTACAGAAATGATAGAGCAAAACATTCAACAGGCGGTTTCGACCGCATTAAAGAGCCTTTATGGCATCGACGCGGCCGCCGAGACGGTGGTGCTGCAGACTACCAAGAAAGAATTTGAGGGCGACTATACGGTCGTGGTGTTCCCCTACGTGAAGCTGGCGCGCAAGAGTCCCGAGCAGGTGGCAGGCGAGCTGGGCGCAAAGGTGAAGGAGTTGGTCGACGAGGTGTCGGACTATAATGTGGTGAAGGGGTTCCTAAACCTCAGTGTGGCAGACGGCTACTGGCTGCAGTTTGTTTCGCAGACGGTGGGCATGGCCGACTACGGGCTGAAGGCCACGGACCCGAATGCCAAGCCGGTGGTGGTGGAATATTCGTCGCCCAACACCAACAAGCCCCTGCACTTGGGCCATATACGCAACAACCTGCTGGGTTGGTCGGTGAGCGAACTGCTGGCCGCCAACGGCGCGAATGTGAAGAAGGTGAACCTGGTGAACGACCGCGGCATACATATCTGCAAGTCGATGCTGGCGTGGCTGCGCTACGGCAACGGCGAGACACCCGAAAGCAGCGGCATGAAGGGCGACCACCTAGTTGGCAAGTACTATGTGGAGTTTGACAAGCATTATAAAGAGGAAATAAAGAGCCTGATGGATAAGGGCATGGAAGAGGAAGAGGCGAAGAAGCAGGCTCCGCTGATGCTGGAGGCGCAGGCGATGCTGAAACGTTGGGAGGAGGGTGACAAGGAGGTGCGCGACCTCTGGACGCGGATGAACGGCTGGGTGTATGCCGGATTTGACGAGACCTACAAGCGGCTGGGTGTCGGCTTCGATAAGATTTATTATGAGTCTAACACCTATCTGCTGGGCAAGGAGTTGGTGCAGAAGGGACTGGATATGGGTGTGCTGTTCCGCAAGGAAGACGGGTCGGTGTGGTGTGACCTCACCGGCGACGGGTTGGACCAGAAGCTGCTGCTGCGCCGCGACGGCACCTCGGTCTATATGACTCAGGACCTCGGCACGGCACTGCTGCGCCACAACGACTTTGGAGCCGAGCAGCTTATCTATGTGGTGGGCAACGAGCAGGACTACCATTTCAAGGTGTTGAAACTCATCCTCGGCAAGCTGGGCTTTGAGTGGGCCGACAAGGTGTACCACCTCTCCTACGGCATGGTGGAGCTGCCCAACGGCAAGATGAAGAGCCGCGAGGGCACGGTGGTGGATGCCGACGACCTCATCACCGAGATGGAGGAGACCGCCGAGGAGATGTGCCGCGACCACGGCAAGAACGACGACATGACTCCCGAACAGCTCAAGGAGCTATACCATATACTCGCCCTCGGTGCGTTGAAATACTTCATTCTGAAGGTCGACCCCGCCAAGAACATGCTGTTCAATCCCGCCGAGAGTATCGACTTCAACGGCAACACGGGTCCTTTTATCCAATACACGCACGCGCGTATCCGCAGTATTGTGCGTAAGGCTGAGGAGCAGGGCATCGACGAGATGCAGCCGTTGGCTCCCGGTGCTGTGCCGACCCTCACCGACAAGGAGAAGGCCGTGGTGCGCTGCCTGCACGACATGCCCGGCGCGATAGCCTCGGCAGCCGACAACTTCAGTCCCGCCATGGTGGCCAACTATGCCTACGACTTGGCTAAGAGTTTCAACAGTTTCTATCAGGACACCCCCATCCTGCGCGAGACCGACACGGCGGTGAAGACCTTCCGTGTGCAGCTGTGTGCAGTGGTGGCGCAGGCCTTGAAGAACACCATGAGAATACTGGGTATCGAAGTCCCCGAAAGAATGTAAAGAAAAAAGGTTAGAGGTTAGGGTTAGAGTAGCTGCCGCACTTAACCTCTAACCCCTAACCTCTAACCCTTAACCTCTAACCTCATGTTCTATACAGAGTCTCTTATCACTCACAACTATCTGTGTGACCAGTATGACAACCTATCGCCTTGGTCGGCGGTACGGCTGTTTCAGGAGATAGCCTGTCTCCATTCGCAGACCCACAGCATCGGATTCTCCGAGCTCATCAAGCAGGGAAGGGCGTGGGTGATATGCCGAGCCTACTACCGTTTCGACCGCCTGCCCCATGAGGCGGAGCCTGTGACGCTGAAGACCTGGTCGCGTGGCACTGACGGACTGTTTGCCTTCCGCGACTCGCAGATATTGGACCAGCAGGGCAACGCCATTGTCGCCTCGACAACTTATTGGGCTATAATGGAATTGAGCAGCCGTCATGTGATGCGGATGCACGACTTTATGGACTCGTTCAAATACTATGAAGGCTTTGCCACCGACCGCCAGAAGCTCGACCGCATACGGTTGCCCAAAGGGGTGGGGGAGGTGGAACAGGTGGCGCAGTTCAATGTGCTGCCTTCGATGCTCGACCACACCAACCATGTGAACAACGCCGAGTATGTGCGATGGATATTCGACACGCTGCCCAAGGGTACTGACGTGCCATGCCCCTACCACCTCTGCCTCGAATACCAGCAGGAGACCCAGCCGGGAGAGCAAGTGACAATAAACCGTATCACCACACCCGAAACTACCTATTTCCAAATCCAAAATCCCAGAGCGACAGCAGTATTGGCAACACTATTTTGAAATTGAAAATTGATATTATTTGACAAATTATTCGCCGCCTGCGAGGTTTCAATTTTCTAACCTCTAACCCTAATAATATGAAAAGAATCATCCCTCTCATACTTGCACTCACTATTCTGGTCGTGCCTAGTCAGGCGCAAAGTCGCAAACATTTTTGGTTTAAAAAGAAGGCGAAGGTGGTCGACACCATTCCTGGGACGCAGCGGTTGAACGAAGTGATGTCGCTCATACAGAACACCTACGTAGTCGACCCCAACACCAACGCGCTAAGCGAGACGGCCATCCGTGCCATGTTTCGCTCGCTCGACCCCCATAGCATATATATTCCCGCCAAGGATGTGAAGCGCACCAACGAGGCCCTGCTGGGCAACTTCGAAGGGGTGGGCATCTCCTTCTCAGTGGTCAACGACACCATCCGCGTAGCCGAAGTGCTTGCCGGAGGGCCGTCGGAGAAGGTGGGAATGCTGCCCGGCGATAAGTTTATCCGCATCGACGGCATCAACGCCACGGGCGACAGCGCGAACAACGCCTTCGCCTTCCGTCATTTGCGTGGCAAGAAGGGTACGATGGTGATAGTGGATATGCTGCGCGGCGCCGACACGCTGACCTTTTACATTGAGCGCGACAAGATACCCATCCACTCGGTGGAGGTCTACTTTATGGAAGACGACACCATCGGCTACATAGCCCTGCAACGCTTTGCCCGCACGTCGGTGGACGAGTTCCGCAAGGCAGTGAAAGAGTTGCAGAAGCAGGGCATGAAGGCCTTGATTCTCGACCTGCGCGGCAACAGCGGCGGCTTTCTCGACATAGCCTGCGGCCTTGCCAACGAGTTCCTCACGTCGGGCAAGCTGATAGTATACCAAGAGGGGCGGATGCGTCCGCGACAGGACTTCCGCGCCAATCGCTGGGGCAACTTCCGCAAGGGGACGCTCATCGTCCTTATCGACGAGCAGTCAGCCTCGGCCTCCGAGATTGTCAGCGGAGCCGTGCAGGACTGGGACCGCGGTACGCTGATAGGGCGGCGCACATACGGCAAAGGCTTGGTGCAGACCCAGTATACCCTTACCGACGGTAGCCAGGTGAGGCTTACCACAGCACGATACTATACTCCATCAGGGCGTTGCATACAGCGGCCTTACACCAAGGGCAGCGACGACTACGACAACGACCTCCGCAATCGATACAAGCGTGGCGAGCTGTTCAGTGCCGACTCCATCCACCTGCCCGACTCGCTCAAGTACCAGACCGTGGGCGGGCGCACGGTGTATGGCGGTGGCGGCGTGATGCCCGACATCTTCATCCCGATGGACACCACCCCCTCGACCCAATACTACCAAGAGTGCCGCCGCAAGGGCATCATCAATCAGTTTCCGCAGGTGTGGGCAGACAAGCATCGTGGCGATACGCTGATGCCCGACTTCGAAACCTATCTGCAGAACTTCGACACGCTGGGCATCTACACGGACTTTATAGCCTTTGCAGCCGAAAAAGGTGTGGTGCGCGACAGCATACAAGAGACTTGCAGCGACAGCGTCCGCGCCTTCAACCACCATTTCCTTTTGTTACAGATAAAGGGGCTTGTGGCCGACCGCCTCTTCGGGCACGGGCACTACTACAGGGTGATGAAGGAGCAGGACGAGTTCTACAAAACCGCCGTCGCCACGCTCCGCCACAAGGAATTGAAAAATTGAAAGGTGAATTCCTCAAGGATTTCGCGCAATACGAGCAGGATTCTCTCATAGAGCGTTATCTCTATCACGTCGGCCTTGGTGTCGCGGAAGAGGCCGCCGAGTGTCTCGTAAGAGGTCATGCGCTTGACCACGTTCAGGAGGGTGTACTGCATCTGGCAGACGGAGGCTATCTGGGAGTTGAAGTGCTGAGCATGGTTGCCCTCGAGTCGTAGGTACTGCCTGCATTCCTTGAAGCAGACCTCGACGGACCAGCGCATGGCGTAGATTTCGTAGGCACAGACGAAGGAGAGGGAGGCGCAGTATATGGAGGTGAACGGCTGGGACGTGCCGACGGAGACGACGAACGTGCCGATGGTGACGCTGACGGGTCTGCGGGAGCAGACGAACTATATGGCGCGGGTGTGCGGCATGTGCGAGTGGGACACGGAGTATGGCGCGTGGAGCGGGTGGCCGGACGTGTACACGGGCGCGCACCACGACGGCCCGCCCCAGTCGATTGGCAATCCGGACCGCTTCACGCAGACGATGCCCAACCCGGCGAGGGGGAAAGGTGACGGTGCTGTCGGGCTACAGGCTGAGCCGCGTGGTGGTGTACGACCTGAAGGGCAACGCGGTGCTGGAGCAGGAGGCGGATACACACCCCGGTCTTCGACCACCCCTCTCAAGAGGGGACAGGGACGGCTGGCGCGTCAGCGGTCTGAGGACACACCCCCTCCCGCTTCGGAGGAACATTCACTGGACGTCTGCTCCCCCTCTCAAGAAGATTAAGGCCACTTCTATTAATTGCATGTAATTAAAGTCTTAAATTCATATCAAATTCAAAATATACAGTTTACAAATTCTCCAATTCTCTAATCCTTGATAAATAGGTCTCAAATTCTTATCAAATTCAAAATATACAGTTTACAAATTCTCCAATTCTCTAATTCTTGATAAATAGAAATCCCCTTAAGGATGTCCAGTGGACTTACGTACTGGCGCGTGACGCGGGGTTTCCCAATTTTCAATTTTTCAACCTTCAATTTTCAATTCTTTATGAGGTGCGGTGACGACTATTTCAGACAGGTTGTCCCTCTATGGACAACAGCACCACACTGCACGGAGTATGGTGACGGGTGCGATATGGGTCGTGTGCCGTGTCACAGGCATGATTTGTCTTTGTTGTGAAAAAAATGAAAAAGTTGTGGTGGTTTTTTGTGGGATTCAAAAAAAAATCGTATATTTGCATTTGCTGCGACACGTTGTGTCGGAGTGAAATGGTGCTATAAACCAATTAAATTGAGAGTTGAGAGTTGATAAATGAAAATTGAAAATCGACTGGCATGTTGCCAGAGACAATAAAAAAGTATATGGCTGAAGAAACAAATATACCCAAAACCACGGTGAATGTCGCGAGCGAATACGGACATTTGAATGCCGTGTTGCTACACAAACCCGGAATAGAGATTGAACGGATGATACCTGCCAATGCCGAGGAGGCATTGTTCAGCGACATCCTCAGCAAGCATATTGTTGACAAGGAGTACGCGTCGTTCGCTGGTGTGTTTGAAAAATGGTGCCAGGTCTACTATGTGGAGGATGTGCTGGCATACCTGATGGATAACGATGACGTGCGCCAGTATCTGGTCGCGCAGAGCTGCAAGCTGGACGGATGCGAATTTCTGGCCGACCAGCTGATGGAGCATGACAGCAAGCAGTTGGCAAAGGAACTGATTGAGGGTGTGCCGTTTCATGGCGACACCGACCCGCAGCACTTCAAGGAGTCGCGTTTCACGCTGAAACCGCTGTATAACCTGTTTTTCACCCGCGATGCGTCGTCGTCGGTGTACAACGAGGTGCTGATCAACTCGATGTCGTTCTCCGTGCGTCAGCGCGAGACGTTGATATACAGGGCTATCTTTGAGTATTATTTCAACACGAAGACCTTCTGCGGCCAGGCGGTGAACGCTAGTGCACGGACGGAGGGCGGCGACGTGCAGGTGGCGGGTCCCGACCTGCTCTGCGTCGGTCAGGGCATACGCACCAACCACAAGGGCATCATGTTCTTGGCGGAGAAGTTTGCCAAGGAGCGTCCGAAGTTTAACATCCTGACGCAGGAGCTGCCCCACAAGCCCGACTCGTTCATACATCTGGACATGGTGCATACCTTCTTGGGGAGCCACCAGCTGATGGTGTATCCTCCGCTGCTGGACAAGACAGGACTGTTTGCTGGCAAGGCGACTACGCTGATTACGTGCGACAACGGCAATATCAGCACCAAGGAGTATCCCAACATGATTGAGGGCCTGAAGGCCTGCGGCATGGAGATGGAGCCGGTGCTGTGTGGCGGATATGACAGCTGGTATCAAGACCGCGAGCAGTGGCACAGCGGGGCCAACTTTTTTGCGCTGGACGACGGCAAGGTAATAGGCTATGAGCGCAACGAGCGGACGATAGAGGCGTTGAATCATGCCGGCTTTGCGGTGCTGGATGCCGACGAGGTGTGCAGTGGCAAGGTGGACATGAAGGATTACGACAAGTTTGTCGTGGTGTTTAAGGCCAGCGAGCTGCCTAGAGCAGGCGGCGGCGCCAGATGCATGACGATGCCGATTAACCGAATGTAAATTGAAAATTGAAAGGTGAAAATTGAAATTATTGTTCCCCTTTTGAATAGATAATCATTTCAACATATCAACAGATAAACATATCAACAAAAACATGAAGAAGTATCATCTGATGAACAACATTATAGGCTGGGTGGTCTGCATCGTGGCCTGTACTGTCTACATCCTAACCGCCGAAGCTACCGCGTCGTGGTGGGACTGCGGCGAGTATATTGCCACGGCAACCAAATTGCAGGTGGGCCACCCTCCGGGAGCACCTTCGTTCCAGCTGATAGGCAGGCTCTTTTCCATGTTCTCAACACCTGAGAATGTGGCACATGCCGTGAATGTGATGTCGGCTGTGTGTAGCGGTTTTACAATCCTGTTCCTGTTTTGGGGCATCACGCTGCTGGGCAAGCACCTGCTGCCCGACCCCAAGAACCCCGACATTAAGGATGCCCGCACGTGGGGTGTATTTGCTGCCGGTATTGTGGGTGCGTTGGCCTATACGTTCAGCGACACGTTTTGGTTCTCGGCTGTGGAAGGCGAGGTGTATGCCATGTCGTCCTTCTTCACGGCTGTGGTGTTCTGGGCCATCCTCAAATGGGAGGAACAGGCCGACGACCCACGGTCGCTGCGTTGGCTGGTGCTGGTATGCCTGCTAGTGGGTGTTGCCATCGGCGTTCACTTGTTGAACTTGCTGACGGTGCCTGCCATTGTGTATGTGGTCTACTTCCGCAAGTGGGAGAAGACAACGGTGAAGGGCTTCATTTGGAGCGGTGTCATCTCCGTGGTGCTGCTGGGACTGATACTGTGGGGCATTATCCCTGGTATCGTGAATGTCGATTCGGCATTTGACGTGTTCTTTGTCAATACGCTGGGGCTGCCCTTTAACACGGGTACGATATTCTTCTTCCTGCTGCTGGCTGCCGCCGTGGTGTGGGGACTGTGGTATACGTCGCCCAAGAAAAAGAACAGGCCGATTATCAATGCGTCGGTGCTGGGCTTTATGATGCTGGTGATTGGCTATTCGACCTTCTTCCTGCTGGTTATCCGTGCCAACACCAATACTCCGTTGAACGAGAATGCGCCGAAGGATGCTGTGGCAATGCGCGCCTATCTGGGCCGCGAGCAGTATGGCGACACGCCGCTGTTCAAGGGCCAGTACTACACCGCTGGCGACCCCATCGACGCAAAGCAGGGCTACACCAAATATATCCGTGGCAAGGACGAGAAGGGCAAGGACAAATATATTGCCGCCTCGTATCAGCAGAAGTTCATCTACCGCCAGAATCATACGGGTATATTCCCCCGCATGTATAGCAACGACAACGACCGCCGTCATCCGCAGTTCTACGAGTACTGGGCTGGCAAGGTGCGTGGCGACCATAAGCCCTCGTCGGCACAGAATATCAAGTACTTCAACGGCTATCAGATGGGTTGGATGTACTGGCGCTACTTTATGTGGAACTTTGCCGGACGGCAGAATGACATTCAGGGCCATTACTTCAACGACGACGGCACGCGCGACTATATGAACGGCAACTGGATTTGCGGTATTAAGGCGATTGACCAAGCCCGTTTGGGTCCGCAGGACAACCTGCCCGACCACATGAAGGATAACAAGGCACGCAACGTGTACTATCTGCTGCCGTTGCTGCTGGGTCTGATAGGTCTGGTGTACCACGTGATGAAGAACAAGAAGGATGCCTTTATTGTGTTCATCATGTTCTTTATGACGGGTATTGCCATCGGCATCTATCTGAATATGCCTCCGCGTCAGCCGCGTGAGCGTGACTATGCCTTTGTGGGTTCGTTCAGTTTCTTTGCCATCTGGATTGGACTGGGTGTGATGGCGTTGGCAGACTGGCTGACACGCCTGTTGAAGAAGGAGAACCTGTATAAATTTATTATGCCCGTGGTGTTTGTGGTGTGTATGCTCTGTGTGCCGGTGCTGATGGCTAACGAGAACTGGGACGACCACGACCGTTCGCAGAAGTTTGCGGCCCGCGACTTTGCCAAGAACTATCTGGGATCGGTCGACGAGAACGGCATCTTGATAACCTTCGGCGACAACGACACCTTCCCCCTGTGGTATGTGCAGGAGGTTGAAGGATTCCGCACCGACGTGCGCATTCTGAACTACACCCTGTCGGGCATGCACTGGTATGTGGAGCAGCTCTACAACCGCATTTACGAGTCCGACCCGGTGGCGTTCACCCTGCCTAAGGAGTTCTACGGACTGGGACAGGATGTGGTGTATATTCAGGACAAGACGAGTGACTACTTCGAGGTGACCGACGTGCTGCAGCTGCTGCGCGAGCATCCTGAGAAGTTCAAAGCCCGCAGTGGTCGTGGCGAGGAGGTGATTGTGCTGCCCACCAGCCGTTTCAAGATCACCCTCGATATTCCCAAACTGGTGAAACTGGGTGTCATCCCCGCTGAGATTGCCGACCAGGTCGATCCCGTCATCAAGTGGCAGATTACCAAGGGCAACCTGTTCCGCCATGAACTGATGATACTCGACATCCTCGGTACCAACCGTTTCGAGCGCGACATCAACATCATGAATCCGAGCTACATTCAGCGTGTGTTCACTCCGATACGCAGCTACTGCGTGCAGGATGGTATGAACTACAAGATTACGCCCTATCAGTCGAAAATCAGCCAGCCCGTGCTGTTCGACAAGCGTGATGGCAAGTATGCTCTGCAGACCTTCACCGAGGAGACCTTCGACTACTTTATCAATGGCTACAAGGATGCAGATGGCGAGATACATCCTCTGCAGTGGGGCAACCTGAATGCAGACATCTATGTCGACCCAGTGAGCATCAACATGGGAACGGTGCAGCGTCAGACCTTCTGTGTGGCAGCTAAGGAACTGATAGAGAAAGGCGACACCATCCGTGCCCGCAAGATGCTCGACTTGAGCGACGAGTTCTTCCCCGAAAAGAACTTTGTGTACGACAAGTACAGCATGATAATGGTCGACCTCTATTACGATGTCTATGGTAAGGACCGTGCCACCGAAATTTGGGACAGCATCTTCAAGTACTACAGTCAGGATATTGCCTACTATTCTCAGTATAGCGGCACTTCGAAGGCCGCAGGCGTGAACAATCTGCTGCAGGAGTCTGCCCAACTGCTATATGGTCTGCATCAATTGGCAGAACAGGTGTTGCACGACAAAGACCGCGCGGAGCAGGCCTCGTCGTTGATGGAACAACACGGTTTCCGCATGTAGCATGTATAAGAGATGAGAAGATGAAAGGTTCACGTTCAAAACCTAAGCCGAAAAAAGTCAGCATTACCCTCCCCGAGTGGGAGGGTGAGATGCTGAAGGCTTACGCTAAGGCTCATCAGACCACTTGTCCGGCGGCGGTGCACAAGATGGTGCGTCAGACGCTGCGACAGTATAAGAGCGAGATGAATGCCATGGCTAAGGCCGAACCAAAGAACCAACTCAACATTTTCGATTCCATGCAGGTGGACATCTTTAACAACATCGCGAAAGTCGAGAGCGACGAAAATGAGTTTTCGCTGCCGAGAGAAACATTTGAACAAACAAAACATTAATAACACTATGAGACGTATATCCTTTTTATTTATGGCGTTGGCACTGGCAATAGGGACAACTGCGAATGCACAGGAGTTTATCGAGCTGGCTGCTGACGAGTCGTTGCCTTTTGAGTTTGTCGCCACCGACGACTTCGAAAGCGAGGACCCCTTTGTAGAGGAGTTTGAAGTGGAGGAGGTAGAGGCCGAGGGGGCTTTCAATCCCGGTTCCACCATCATCGGTCACGTCAGCGACGCGCACTCGTGGCACATGTTCGACTACTACGGCAAGGACGGCAAGGAACATGCCGTTGCCATCCCCCTGCCCATAATCCTCGTCAACGACGGGCATCTCGATATCTTCATGTCGTCCAAGTTCCATCATGGTCATGCCGATTATAAGGGCTATCGTCTTGTTGGTGGAGGCTTGGAAAAGGAGGAGGTCGTCTGTGTCGACGAGAATGGTGAGTTGCTGCTCGACGAGGCCGGCAATACTGTTAAGCCCATCGATCTTTCCATCACCAAGGTGCCCGCGGCCATCATGATTATTGTGGTCATGCTCATCGTCATCGTAATGATTGCCAAGAAGGGGTATAGGGTGCGCGAGAATCAGGCCCCCAAAGGCCTGCAGTCGTTGGTGGAGCTGCTGGTGGTCTTCGTGCGCGACGACATTGTCCGTCCTATGATAGGGGAGAAACACTACGAGAAGTACCTGCCCTACATGCTTACGCTTTTCTTCTTCATCTTCTTCAGCAACTGCATGGGACTGATTCCCTTCTTCCCCGCAGGTGCCAATGTGACGGGCAATATCGCCATCACTGCCACGCTGGCATTGATTACTTTCTTTATCACCAACCTCAGTGGCAATAAGCACTATTGGGTCGACATCTTCAACACCCCTGGTGTTCCGGCATGGCTGAAGATTTTCCCGCTGATGCCCATTGTCGAGCTGGTGGGTGTGTTCACCAAGCCCATCGTGCTGATGATCCGACTCTTTGCCAATATGACGGCAGGCCATATCGTCATTCTTGGCTTCGTGGTGCTTATCTTCATCTTCAGTAACACTATTTCCATGGGTGTGGGTGCTGGTGTGTCGGTCATATCGGTGGTGTTCAGCGTGTTCATCAGTGTGCTTGAGTGTCTGGTGGCCTACATCCAGGCATTTGTGTTCACCATGCTGTCGTCACTCTACATCGGCATGGCCGTCCACGAGCCTCACCACGCCGAAGCCTAATCTTATTGCTTGAATGTGTTGATGCCTGAGTAATTACTTAAGCAATCAAGCATTCAAGTATTCAAACAATTGTTGAAGTACTAATCCATTAAAACTATATTATCATGAAATCCATTAAAGATGTGAACTTCAAAGGCCGCAAGGTGCTCTTGCGTGTCGACTTCAACGTCCCCATGGACGATAACAGGCGTATCACCGACGACACCCGTATGCGCGAGTCGCTGCCCACCATCAACAAACTGCTTGCCGACGGTGCCGCCATCATCATCATGGCACATTTTGGCCGCCCCAAGAAGGGTGGGTTCGAACCTGAGCTGACGCTGGAGCCTGTCGCCAAGTATCTCGAGACCCTCATCAACCGTCCCGTTCAGTTCACCCAGTCGCTGCTGGGCGAGGGCAAGGTGGAGGATATGGCCAAGAACCTCAAGGATGGCGAGGTGATGCTGCTCGAGAACATCCGTTTCTATCCCGAGGAGACTAAAGGTGGTGTCGAATTGGCTGAGCAGCTTTCCAAGCTGGGCGACTGCTACATCAACGACGCTTTCGGTGCAGCCCACCGCGAGCACAGCTCCACTGCCGTCATTGCACGATTCTTCCCCAACGACAAGTATTTCGGATTCCTTATGGAGAACGAGGTGCGCAACCTCGAGAAGCTGATGCAGAATCCTCCGCGTCCTTTCACTGCCATCATCGGTGGCAGCAAGGTCAGCAGCAAGATCGGCATCCTTGAGAACCTTATCGACAAGGTCGACAATATGATTATCATCGGTGGTATGCGTTATACCTTCACTAAGGCCCTTGGTGGCAAGATTGGCAACAGCATCTGTGAGGATGACAAGATGGACCTTGCTATTGAACTGATGAAGAAGATGGATGACCACGGCGTGAAGTACTATCTGCCAGTTGATAGTGTCATCGGCGACAAGTTTGGCAACGATGCCAACACCCAGATTGTCCCCAGCGGAGAAGTACCCGATGGTTGGGAGAGCATGGACTGCGGCCCTGAGAGCTGCAAGGCTATCCGCGACATCATCATGGCTAGCAAGACCATCCTCTGGAACGGTCCTGCCGGTGTTTTCGAACTCAGCACCTTCGCTAAGGGCACCAACGAGATTGCCCTCAGCGTGGCCGAAGCCTGCAAGCAGGGTTGCTTTGCAGCCGTTGGCGGTGGCGACAGCGTGGCTGCCGTCAAGCAGATGGGCCTTGCCGACCAGATGAGCTATGTCTCCACTGGTGGTGGTGCCATGCTCGAGTACCTCGAAGGCAAGGTTCTCCCTGGCATCAAGGCCATTCAGGATTGAAGTATTTAAAAGCGAAAATTGAAAATTGAAATTGTCGGGGCGTGGAAATGACCTCTGCCACGAAGTTTCAATTTTCAATTTTCAGTTTATGGCAACGTTTATGAAACGATGGGTTCTTTTTCTTTTGTGCTGTCTGTTGCAGGGGGTGGCTTTGGCACAATGGTCTGTAGGCATTCGTGGGGGAACAAGCGTCACTGACATAGACCGCTCTCATGCCAGCCGTATCGACGAAACATACGAAAGCCTTTGTGGCTACGACATCGGTATTAGAGGAAGCTACACGATTAATCCTTGGTTGGCAGTTCGTGCCGACCTTAGTGTGATGCAACGCAACCACCGCTTGCAAAGGCATCTAAACTACCTCTCTCCCGTATACACCGACCATCTCAACACCTATTTGGCTCTGCCTCTCATGGCAGATTTTTCCTTTGGTGCAGAACGTCTGCGTGGTCATCTGTTGTTGGGTGGTTTTGCTGGCTATTGGTTGCGGCAGCGTGTCAATGGCATCACTTATGGAATGACCGACTACGAGGTATTTTTCAACGATTTCGACAATATGCCCGACTTTGAGAGTACCGACCGTCGATGCGATGCCGGGTTGGCAGGTGGAATAGGTCTGAGCTATTGCCTCGTCTCTCACATCGCCCTCAGCCTCGACGCTCTCCTATACTACGACCTTGTCAGTCACCACAAGGGCTATCCCCACTTGCAGGACTATCGCTACCTTACCACTGGCACACTCACGTTTGGCATCTCGTATTTTATTCCAAGAAAGGAACGGCAATGAAAAGAACACTCCTTTTGGCTATTGCCACACTTATGCTCTGCTCCTGTCGTAAGGAGTCGGACAATGTGCCTTATATCGGCGAAAGCCATAAGCTGGCATACAGCACCTACGAAGAACAATTCATTTTTCTATGGAAAAGCATTAGCACTGGCTACGTTTTTTGGGATGTGGACACAACCGACTGGGATGATGTGTACGACCGTTACTTGCCGAAGTTTCAAGCTCTAGATAGCCACTATGCCGACAGTGGTTTCGTCAGTATGGGAGAATTGACTAATCTCTATAGTGCGGCTTTTGGTCAGATGATAGACCACCACATGATGGTCGTGGTTCAGAACCTCCATCCCTTGCCTACAGAGGAAGGGCAGTTGGTGGTCGTTCGACCAGGACAGGCAGAGGTGACTCAGCGAGACTATTATCTGGAGTCCAATTCACAAGCTAGAGCTTCGATATGCTCTTTTTTAGATGGTATTGAGTCAGAAGGCTACACCGTTGTAGAGCATGAGTCTGGCACTTTCCCTTTCTATGAGGAAGCCATCTCGTCGAATGTCATTTATCATTACATACTGTTTCGCTTGCCCGATGGCCGGCTGGTGCCTTATCTATGGCAGTCGATGGCGGCCTTCACGCCGGTCATCCGTGCGCTTGGAGAGCAGTCGCTGACAGGTGAGGGGGCCACGCTTCTCGACCATTGGCTGCGTGCTATCACCGATACCCCCCGCAGCCAACTGGCGGGTATCATCCTCGACAACCGTGCCAACAACGGAGGCTACCAGGACGACCTCGACTATCTTATCGGTACCTTCCTCAACGAACGTGCCGAAGTGATGCAGACCCGCTATAAGGAAGGTCCCGGTCGACAGGAGTATTCTCCTTGGACACCCTATTATATTTATCCGAACAGCACCTACCATCGCGATATTACTGCCGAGAAGATACCTTATGTCATCCTTTGCGACATTAATTCCGCCAGCATGGGCGAGATAGAGCCGCTATGTGCCAAACAGGTACTATCTACGGTTCATACCATTGGCGAACGCACCTACGGTGCCACCGGTCCGCTACAGCCTTTCACCGATATCGACCTCAACTACGGCGGCCCGTTTGGCGACGGCACCAACTATCGAGGCCATTATGTCTACACTTCCACCTTCGAGGCCAGTATTGGCGGACAGGTGCTTGAGGGTATCGGTCACACCCCCGACCAGGTGATGCTCCGCAAAGACTACGATGGCAGTTACAAGCCCCAACTCGATGTAGCCCTCAATTACATAGCCTCCTATTAGCATTATGTCTCATGAAAAGAAAAACACATAGTAGTCTGTTTTCGACGCTTCTGCTGGTGGGGCTTGTCTCTTCCTGCGTAGTCTATCATCCCCACAATGCCGACATTCCGCTATTGCATGAGAAAGGGGAGATGCAGTTAGACGCTTCCGCATCTATATCGGCACCTCTGCTGGCCCATCCGGCTCTCAATGCCTCTTTCAGCTACGCTCCATTGCAGGCTCTTGGCTTGCAGACCTCTTTCAGTATTACTGAATGGAACACCTATTATGCCCAAGCGTTGGCAGGCACTTTTTTTCCGTTTGGGAAGACGGTGCTCGAAGGTTATCTCGGCTACGGCTATGGCAACTCATGTAACAACAACATCAATACTATCAGGGATGTGCATTACCGTGTGGATGGCCACTATAATCTTTATTTCGGACAGGTCAACCTTGGCTGGGTGGACCTGTTGGATGGCGAAATCGACTTCGGCATGGGTGTGAAAGGGGGCATGATGCAGTCGCAGTGGGAGAAGGTGTTGCTGCAGGAGGATGGCACCGAGAAACTTGAGGAGACACTCGATACGCCTCATCTCCTATTTGAGCCGCAGGTGATGTTTCGCATCGGAGGGCAGAAGGTGAAGCTCTCAATCAATGTCTCCTACGCCTATCTCACCGACTGGCCCACCGAAAACAACTTCTTCAATTACGACCGTTTTAGTGCCTCACTTGGCTTACATTTCCGTTTCTAACCAATCAATCTACTGGCTATGGGGCATTTCTTACCAATTACATTAGAAGAGGTCAAACGCCTGGGATGGGAGCAGGTCGACATTGTCCTTGTCACGGGCGATGCCTACGTCGACCATCCCTCATTCGGCACTGCCGTTATTGGGCGCACGCTCGAAGCAGCTGGTTACCGTGTGGCTATCATCCCGCAGCCCAACTGGCGCGACGACCTGCGCGACTTTCGCAAGTTTGGCCGTCCACGCCTCTTCTTTGGTGTCAACAGCGGTGTCATGGACAGCATGGTCAACCACTACACCGCCGCCCGTCGACTGCGTCACGACGATGCCTACACGCCTGGTGGGCAGGCAGGCTTCCGTCCCGACCGCGCCACCTACGTATACACCCGCATCCTCAAGCAGCTCTATCCCGACACCCCCGTCGTCATCGCCGGTGTCGAAGCCTCCATGCGCCGCTTGGCACACTATGACTATTGGGACGATAAGCTCTTCCCCAGCATCCTTGCCGACACACCCGCCGACCTGCTCAACTACGGCATGGGCGAGCGCACCACCCTCAAGATAGCCCATCTCCTCAACCAAGGCAAAGGCATCGAAGCCTGCCACACCCTCCCTCAAGTGGCATATATCACTAGTAATACTAGTTCTACTAGCCCTACAATAGAGCTCCACTCCTTCGAGGAATGCCTCAAAAGCAAGCGCGCCCAAGCCGAGAACTACCACATCATTGAGCAGGAGAGCAACAAGATAGTCTGCGCCACCCTCGTCCAGCGCCACGGCGACCGCCTTGTCGTGGTCAACCCACCCGAGCCGCCCATGACCACCGAGGAGATTGACGCCTCCTTCGACCTCCCTTACACCCGCCTGCCTCATCCCAAGTACAAGAAGCGCGGCACGGTTCCCGCCTATGAGATGATTAAAAACTCCGTCAACATCCACCGCGGCTGTTTTGGCGGATGCTCCTTCTGCACCATCTCCGCCCATCAGGGCAAGCAGATAGCCTCTCGCTCAGAAGCCTCTATCCTCCGCGAGGTGAAAACCCTAACAGAGCGCGACGACTTCAACGGTGTCATCACCGACCTCGGCGGCCCCTCTGCCAATATGTATCGCATGTCGGGAAAGGATAAGGCACTCTGTCAGAAATGCCCCCGCTACAGTTGCATCCAGCCCACTATATGCAAAAACCTCCAGTCTGACCACCGTCCACTTGTCGATCTCTACAAGAAGGTCTCCGCCATTCCAGGCATTAAGCATGTCTATATCGGCAGCGGCATCCGTTGCGACCTCTTCACCAAGGAGAACCACGGCTGGGACTACTTCCGCCATGTGGTGCTGCACCATGTCAGCGGTCGTCTCAAGGTGGCTCCCGAGCACACCAGCGACCGCGTGCTACAGCTCATGCGCAAGCCCTCTTTCAACCTCTTCCTTCAGACAAAGGCGCAGTTCGACACCATCTGCCGTCAGGCAGGCCTCCGCTACCAGCTTATCCCTTATTTCATCAGCTCACACCCCGGCTGTCAGCTCCGCGACATGGCCGACCTCGCCGTCGAGATGAAGCGGCTTGGCTACCGCCTTGAGCAGATACAGGATTTCACTCCCACGCCCATGACCCTCAGCACCGAGATGTACTACACCGGCATCAATCCCGACACCATGCAGCCCGTCTATGTCGCCCGTCGTCCCGACGAGAAGAAGGCTCAGAACCTCATGTTCTTCTACTACAAGAAAGAGTGCCAGGCAGCCATCCGTCAGGCACTCCACAATCATCATCTAGATAATTATATCCCCAAGTTATTAACCCCGAAATATACATCATGAAAAAACTGACTAAGATTTTAGCAGCCATAATGCTAATGTGTGCAACAATGTTCGTCGCAGGATGCGAGAAAGAACCAAAGCCGAATGAACAGAGTCAATTAGAGGTCAACCCCGACTATGTACCCATCGATTGGGAAGAAACCTCTGTGACAGCCTATGACGATAGCACGGGCAGCTATCAAATCCAGTTCACCGATTCGGTGCCAGACATCCACCCCGGCTCTGTCATAGCCATCGACCGCGACACGGTGGTGCTCTATCGCTTTGTCACCTCCGCAAACGTTTCGGGCAATACGGTGAACGTAACCACAGTCGAGGCCTCCCTCACCGACATCTTCGCCAACACCGAGTTGACCCTCACCACCCTGCCTGAGGGCAAGACCAAAGCCAATGGCATAGTCCTCCACCCAGTGGAGGCCTATCTGTTGGATGCAGCAGGGGGATATCAAGCAATAGATATCAACCTCCAACGCAAAGATGACACCCGTTTCACAGAAAACCTGTGGACAGGCATGCTGTATAACCTAGACGGGACCACCCTGTTCTCCGGCAACAACTGGTCTGTTACCTTGGAGCGTATGAATGCCAGCATCGGCATAGACATAGAGATGCTCTTGAATTTCGGTGCCAGGACAGAACACGAGTTCGTGGACAATCTCATCGACCGTTATAGGAGCAAAGCCTTGAAAATCGAAGCCGCGCTTGTGGGCAAGTTCAACACCGAGCAG
>JAEEIS010000218.1 GCA_016281475.1 Bacteroidales bacterium | reverse complement strand
GGCAGTAAAGCATGAAATGGCGATGGTCTGCCGTTGTTGTTTCTGCTCTTGTAGACGGTGGATGAAGTCGCCGATATAGAGATAGTCGACGCGGAAGTCGTGTCCCCATGCCGAGAAGCAGTGGGCTTCGTCGATGACAAAGCGGACCACGTTGCGCCCAAGGAGCAGCCGCTCGATGGTCTTGGAGCGCAGCATTTCGGGGGCAATGTAGAGCAGATTGGCGGTGCCATCGGCCACTTGGGCAATGGCTGCGGCGCGCTCGATGGGGTCGAGGAGTCCGTTGATGGCGACGGCGTCGGTGATGCCGCGCTCGGCGAGGTTGTCGACTTGGTCCTTCATAAGCGACTGCAGGGGCGAGATGACGACGGTGAGCCCGTGGATGTTGCGCCCTGCCATCAATGCAGGCAGCTGGAAGGTGAGCGATTTGCCTCCGCCGGTGGGGAAGATGGTGAGTAGCGACTCGCCACGGATGGCCGTCTCGACGGCTTGCTGCTGCATGGGCACGCCGTCGAAGGTGCGGAATTGGTCGAAGCCGAAGAAGTCTTTCAGCCCTTGGTGGGCGTCGAGCCGACGTTGGCAGTAGGGGCACACGCCTTGTGTGTTGCTCCCATTCGGTCGCGACACGCAAGGCGTATTGCAGAGGTAGTTCATGATGTTTGCCACTTTGGGGAAGTTGCGCGTGACCCAGGGCGGGGTGAGCGAGGAGAGGTCGTCGGCTCCGATGATGGCGAGGCAGTAGGCAAGCTCGACGGGGTATTTGGCCGCCACGGCCATGATGTTGGCATGGTGGCACATCTTGTTCTCGTATTCGGGCAGGATGCCGCCACCTGCGAACAGCATTTGTGTCAGATTGGTGGTCGGCATCGGCCTATGATGGCGCGACAGGTGTTGGAAGAATCCTCCAAATTGGGGTGTGCCGGACAGCAGGCTGTAGTAGATGGCCTGACGTGCGGGACTGAGACGGAGCCACGCCGACACTTCGTCGTGGAATAGGTCGCGGGCTTTGGCGGCATCGTTGACGGGGTTGTTCAACTGGTCGACTTGCAACTTGTCGTCCTTTACCAGATGGTGGTAGGGCTTGCGGGGGAAGAGCAGGGGCGAAAGGTAGAGGGTGTCGATGATGATGTGCCGCTGGCCTAGTTGAGTGTCGGTGAGGTATTTTAGGTCGTGGCTGATGATGTTATGACCGCAGAGGGTGTCGCAGTCTTGTATGAAGTCGTAGAAATCGTGTTCGGAGTGGGTGTGCAAGGTGGCACCGTCTTCGCGCAGAACACCAAAGTCGGTTGCCCGCCGGCTGTCTGTTGTTACCTCGGTGTCGATGAAGGCGATCATTTGGCAGGGGGTAGGGGGGGTATGTTGTGCCAGGTTTGTTCGAGTTTGCGGCGTACACGGTCGGGGTGTATGAGTCTCTTGGCCGTCTGCCTAAGATATTGGCGGAGGGGTTTGTAGTGGCGGCAGTGCCGCCATGGGGAGATTTTTCGGTAGTGGTCCCAAAGGGTGTGGAAGGGGCTGCCGCGATAGCTGAAGTGCCAGGGTTTGGATATGCCGATGTAATGGATTATTGCGGCTTGGCGGTATTCTTGGACGAGGGTGTTGTGGTAGTCGGTAGGGTATTGGTTCCAGTAGTCGTTGAGTAGGAACGGCGGTTGGAAGTTGTAGCGTTCGGGGAGCCATAGGACTTGGCCATGCAGTGCTCCGTTGAGGAGGTCTTGGTCCATGTAGTGGAGTTTGTCGTAGTGTTTTTGGGCGTAGTCGGCCAGACGGGTTTCGATGTCGTTTTGCCGCCAGTAGTCGAGGTTTATTACTAACATGCCGGCATTGAAGTATCCCTCGTTGGGGTTGTATCCCAGACGGGCGCAGTGGGGTTGGTCGAAATTGAGCAGGCAGTCTCTCACGCAGGCGAGGGGCTTGCCGTCGAGGCTGATGTCCCATAGGGGGCGGAGGTTTTGGGCTACGATGATGTCGCAGTCGAGGTAGATTGTTTTGTGGACGGTTGTTGGCAGTAGCTTGCCGGCAAGCAAGCGGTAGTAGGTGGGGAGGGTGATGGGGTGGTGGATGTCGTTGAGGGGTAACGGGGGGAGGATTCGGTTGTCTACTACTATGATATGGAGCCGCATGCCGTATCGGGAGCAGAGTTTTTGGTATTTGTGTTTCTGTATGGGGGAGAATGTGTTGTCGACAAGGACGTATACATTAATGTCGTCAGAGACGGCTTCCCTGCGGTTGTTCTCGAAGAGCGATGTGAGCATTATGCCGCAAAAGGGGGCGAAGTGGTTGTCGGTGGCACATAGGATGTTCATGGGGGGGCTATTAATTTGCCTTCATTGTCGCGTCTCTTCGAGACGCAGTTTCGTTACGTTTTGACTATTAGTGAATGGTGAATCGTGAATGGTGAATTGACAAATGTGGTGAATGGTGAATGGTAATGTCAATTCACAATTCACACATCACAATTCACACATCACTATCTACGGTGATTTTGAAGCTGCGGTAGCGGGAGGTGGTGGAGGGGTTTTCGGTGACGCGGAGTTTTTCGTTGCCGAAGCTCATGATGCGGTGGTCGTCGATGTTCTCGGTGCGGTAGGTGGAGAAGAGGTTGTAGAATTGGTTGAGGAATTCCTGGGAGCGGATGTCGATGATGAGCTCGTAGCAGAGGTCGTATTGTTTGTCGAGCTTGAAGGTGAGACGGTAGTCGGCAGTGTTGATGATCATGATGCCGTCGACGTCGTTGCCGGCAGGCATGTAGGTGATGTCGAAGGCTTGGCTTTCGGCACGCTCGTTGCCCACGAAGGCTCCGAGTCCTTGGATGATGTGGTGGGAGTCGCGTCCCAGTTGCTCGGGGATATAGTCGGCCTGGGTTTGCGCGCATACTATGCCGCCCAGGGTGGAGATTATTGCCAGGAGTATTATCTTTTTCATGGTTGGGATTCTCTCATCACTTCTTAAGCTAGTCTCTCGACGATGGTGCCGATGGCTTGGCGCATGGGTGTGTGGTAATGGTTGAGGAAGGTGCCGAGGGGTCGGTTGGCGACGATGAGGCAGACGGTGAGGGGCTGGTGACCGAGGGCGTTGGCGAAGCCGTAGATGGCGGATGTTTCCATCTCGAAGTTGGTGACGCGCACGCCGTTCCAGCTGAATTGGGCAAGCCGCTCGTTGAGTTGGTCAATGCTGGGTGCGAGGCGTATGTGTCGCCCTTGGGGGCCGTAGAAACCGCCAGCGGTGACGGTGATGCCGTGGACCATGTCGGGGGCCACAAGGTCGAGCAGGTGCTGGCTGCCGCACACGCAGTAGGGGGCGGCGAGGTTCGGGTGGAGCCGCATGTGGTCAGCAAAGGCCTGCTGCATGTCGGGCATAAAGCCTTGGTCGGGGTGACGGTAGTAGTTCATCAGTCCGTCCATGCCGATGGCGTATTGCGAGGCGACGAGGTTGCCGCAGTCGACGTCGGCACGTAGCGACCCGCAGGTGCCGATGCGCACGAGGTTGAGGGAGCGGTGGGTGGCGAGGGGAGTGCGGGTGGCGAGGTCGAAGTTGGCGGCGGCGTCGAGTTCGGTGGCGACGATGTCGATATTGTCGCAGCCCATGCCGGTGGAGAGGGCGGTGAAGCGGGTGCCGTGGTAGCGGCCGGTGAGGGCGTGGAGCTCACGGTTGGAGGATTCGTGCTCGATGGTGTCGAAGATGTCTTTGAACATGTTCACACGGTCGGGGTCGCCCACTAGCAGCACGTTGTCGGCCAGGGTTTCTCCGGTGAGGTGGATATGGTATAGGCTCCCATCGGGGGCGAGTACCAGTTCGCTTTCTTTGATTGCCATGGTTTTGTGGTGGTTAGTGAATGGTGAATCGTGAATGGTGAATTGACAAATGTGGTGAATGGTGATTGGTGAATTGACAAATGTGGTGATTAGTGATTAGTGAATGGTGAATCGTGATGAGTGATAAGTGATGAGTGATTTGTGGATAGACAATACATTTGTCGAATCACGAATCACCATTCACGAATCACTCATCATAATTTACACGTCACAATTCACTAATCACGAATCACTTAGTTTCTTGTTCTGCTGTTGTTGCTACGGCCGTTGGTGGTGCTGCCATCGCGGTTGCTGCTGCCGGAGCTGGTTCCGCGGCTGCTGGAGCTGGTGGATGTGGTGGTGGCACTGCCGCTGCGGCTTGAGGAACTTCCGCGTGTTGAGGTGGAGCTGCCGGAGCGGTTGGAGCTATTGTTGCCGCTTTCCTTGGTGGTGGAATTGCGGCTGGAGGTACGGCTGTTGTCGGTGCTCACGCCGCGCGAGGAGGTGCTGCCACTCTCCTTGGTAGTGGTGCTGCGGCTGCTGGTGTTGGTGCCGCGATTGTTGTCGGTGCTTGCGCCGCTGCGGCTGCTGGTGTTGGTGCCGCGACTGTTGTCGGTGCTCACGCCGCTACGGCTGCTGGTGTTGTTGCTGCGACTGTTGTCGGTGCTCACGCCGCTGCGGCTGCTGGTGTTGGTGCCGCGACTGTTGTCGGTGCTCACGCCGCTGCGGCTGCTGGTGTTGGTGCCGCGACTGTTGTCGGTGCTCACGCCGCTGCGGCTGCTGGTGTTGTCGCCACGGTTCGACACTTCGCCGGTGCGGCTGGGGGCCGGGGTGACGTTGCGGCTGCCGGTGGCGCGGTCGGTGGTGGTGATGGTGTTCTCGCCACGGTTGCTGGTGATGCGGTTTCCGCTACGGTTGGTGGGGTCGTTCTGCACGGGCATCTGCGACCGCGTGGTGGTAATCTTGCCCATCAGAGGCTCGCCAGTGTAGTGGTATCCGCCATTGGGGTCGGCCTGATAGCCGGGACGGTTCTGGCCAGGTGTGAACGGCTTGGGCGGAATGGGTGCGGGGTGGTGCGGATGGCGGCAGTAGTAGGGGTGGTAGTGCATGTGCGGGTATTTGGTGTAGTGCCAGCCCGGACGGTGGATGTCGTAGTGGTAGGTGTAGTAGAACGTTAGGGGACGCGGGGCGCGCACGAAGGGATTGTAGGGCGGCATGGTCCACACGAAGGTGGGACGGCTGTGGGTGTACTTGAAGCGCAGGTATTGAGCCGCGCTGTAGATGTTGCGATTCTGCATCAGGTAGATGCACTCGAGGTCGATGGGCATGTAGATTTCGTCGCCCGTGTAGGCGTCGTAGCCGAAGAGCCATATTTCGTAGAACGACGAGCTGATTTGCTCCGCCCACACCTCGTTGATGAGCACGTAGGTGGGCAGCTCGTCTTCATAGCCGCAGTAGATCATCAGCTCGTCCTGGTTGTTGAGGCAGGCGACGGTGCGTGCGGCTTGGTTGTAGGTGAAATAAAGGATGTTCTCGGCGGCGACCGTCAGTGTCGCCATCATCAGTGCCAGCGTTAAAACTATCTTTTTCATTGCTGTGGATGTTATTGGTTTTTTATTGTTTAGTATTTCTGACCTTGAAATTATTTTGCAAAGATACGAAAAAAATTGGGAATGGAGAGTTTTTGTTTGGGGGTTAGGGGTTAGAGGCGGCAGCCAGCTCTAAACTCTCAACTATTATCACTTTCCCAGAAGTCGGCGTTTTTGATGTTGAGGTCTTTGGGTGTGAATTTGGGGTTCTGGCTGCCGGCCTTTTTCTGACGTTCGTAGTCGCGTAGGATGCGGAAGGCCTTGGGCGAGAGCAGCAGGATGGCAATGATGTTGATCCATGCCATCAAGCCCACGCCCATGTCGCCTAGGCTCCATATCACGCCCGCCTCCTTGAGGCTGCCAAAGAAGACGGAGCCGATGAAGAGGATGCGCAGGATGGTGATGATGCGCCGCTCGTCGTTCTGGCTGTCGAAGATGAGGCGGTCGCGCTGCTTGGCTTCGATGGGGTTGGAGATGTCGAAGTATTTGCCCTGCAGCTCGATGCGGTGTTCGCGGGCTTTGCCGAAGAGGTAGACTAGGTTGGTTTCGGCATAATAGTAGTAGGCCATGACGGTGGTGAAGGCGAAGAAGAACAGGGTGATGCTGATGACGATGCCGCCGGCGTCGCGGCCTAGCAGGGTGCCTAGGGCGGCAATGGTGTATTCTACGCTGGGCTGCCCCAAATCGGCCACTTGCGACTGGACGAGATAGCCTCCGGTGGCAGGGTCGATGACGTTGTAGCACTTAGTGGCGAGCAGCATGACGGCCGTAGCGGTGCAGACGAGCAGGGTGTCGACGTAGACCGAGAATCCCTGCACGAGACCCTGCTTGACGGGGTGGTCGACTTTGGCGGCGGCGGCCACGATGGGCGCGGTGCCCTGCCCTGCCTCGTTGCTGTAGATGCCACGCTTTACGCCCCATGCCACCGCCGAGCCCATGATGCCGCCCAGGGCCTCGTGGATGCCGAAGGCGCTGGTGAGCATGTCGCGGAAGGCAGCCGGCACAGCGTGCGCATTGGTGATGAGCACCACGATGCTGAGTATGATGTAGGCGATGGCCATGAAGGGGGTGACAATCTCGGCGACGGCCGAAATGCGCTTCACGCCGCCCAGCACCACCAGTGCGATGAGCGCGGCGACGCAGGCTCCCACAATCCACGGGGCGATGTGGAATGTGGAGGCAAAGGACATGGAGATGCTGTTGCTGTGGATGGGTGGCAGGCAGAGGGCGCACGCCAGCACCGTGACGGCGGCAAAGAGCACGGCGAGCCATCGGCAGTTGAGACCACGCTCGATATAGTAGGCGGGACCACCGCGCAGTTCGTTGCCGTGGCGTTGTTTGTAGATTTGCGCCAGACAGGCCTCGGCATAGGCTGTGCCCGCGCCGAAGAAGGCGATTATCCACATCCACACGATGGCTCCCGGACCGCCGAAGCCTATTGCCATTGCCACGCCTACGATATTGCCCGTGCCCACGCGGCCCGACAATGCGAGCGCAAAGGCCTGGAAGGAACTGATGCCCTCTTTTTTCGACTTGTCGTTGGCGAAAAGGAGCCGCACCATTTCGCCAAAGTGGCGTATCTGCACAAAGCGGGTGCCAAAGGAGAAGTACAGTCCGCCGAGTAGGCATAGCCCCACAAGAGGCCAGCTCCAGACGCAGCTGTTGAGGAAGGTGATAATCTCGTCCATCGATAGAATAGGCTTGGATTTGAATTTGCAAAATTACACAAAAAAAATGGATTGGCGAGAGTTTTTGTAAAAAAAAGAAGACCGCCCGCTTTGGCGGACGGCCTTCTTGGTGTAGGGATGGCATGTGTTGCCATCGGTTGTTAATCACTTGCGAACAACGACGCGGCGTGCAGGACGGTCGCCGACTTTGACCAGGTAGACACCCGTGGCGGGCATCGGGATGGTCTCTTCGATGGCGGCGTTGCTGCGCTGTGCCACGAGGCGGCCTACCACGTCGAAGACGCGGATGGTCTGCTGCTCGGCACCGCTGACCACGATGTTGTTGTGCTTGGTGTAGATGACGGTGTTGTCCTCAACGACCTCATTGATGCCAATGTTCTCGGCGAAGAAGCAGAGCACGTCGGTGGCGGGTTCGGTCAGGACGATGGTGATGGTTTCGCCTGGTACGGTGTCGTTGATGGGGTGTACGCCGTCCCAGTGGTCGAAGTGGTAGCCGTCGTGTGCAACAGCCTGCAGGACGACAGTGTCGCCGGTGTGGCCGTGGTAACGGTCGGCACGCTCGCCGTTGATGAGCACGTGACCCCATTCGATGTTGTTGACGGTGACATCGAGGGTGGCCTCGAATACGACCTGTTCGAACACAGCGGTGAGGATGATGTCGGTGGTGCCCATCGGGAAGGTGACGGTGGGTTCGGTGTAGACGATGTTGTTGTCGTTGTCAACCCAGTTGACGAATGCGTAGTATTCGTCGGGAGTGGCAGTGATGGTGACCATGTCGTCCTCGTAGTAGACACCAGTGCCGCTGACAGAACCACCACCCGTGGTGTTGAGGGTGACGGTGTGGTGCGGCAGTGCACGGAAGATGGCCGTGTAGGTGGCGTCGTGGGTGACGGTGATGGTGCGGGTGAGGTTGGTGTCGCCGTCGCTCCATTGCACCAGGTAGTAGTGCTGTGCGGGAGTGGCCGTGAGGGTCACAACGGTACCGTAGGTGTAGGTGCCCGAACCGCTGACGGAACCACGGGTGCTGTCGTTGGCCACAACGTTGATGGTGTAGCTGTTGATGGCGAACTGGGCGGTGGCGCTGATACTAAGGCCGGCCATTTCGGCGGGGATGATGACAGTGATGGTGTTGTCGGTGAGGTTGGGCAGCGTGACGCCGGGTATCACCCAGGTCTGGAAGCTGTGGCCGGTGGCGGCAATGGCACTGACGGTCACGGTGTCGCCCACGTTGTAGGTGTAGGTGCCAGGAGCGGGATTGGTGGTGCCCATGGCGGTGTCGTTCACAGCCAGAGTGACGGTGAGCGGGTTGTAGGCGAAGGTGGCGGTGTAGGTGGCATCGCCGGTGACGGTGACGGTGCGCGTGGCGTGGGTGTCAGCGTCGTTCCACTGCACGAAGTGGCAGTTGGCGGCAGGTGTGGCAGTCAGTGTGGCTGTTGCGCCATAGGTGTAGGTGCCACCACCCGTTACGGTACCCAACAGGGCGTTGTTGGCAACGACGGTGAGGGTGTAGGTGTTGGGAGCGAAGGTGGCAGTGTAGGTGGCATCGCCAGTGACGGTGACGGTACGCGTGGCGTGGGTGTCAGCGTCGTTCCACTGTACGAAGTGGTATCCAGTGGCGGGAGTGGCAGTCAGCGTGGCGGTGGTGCCGTAGGCATAGCTGCCGCCGCCGGTAACGGTACCCATCGTGGTGTTTGCCGAGGTGGCAGTGATGGTGTACACGTTAGGTGCGAAATTCGCGGTGATGTCGAAGATTACACCAGCCAGATAAGCGGGTACTACATCGGCTATGGGATTGAGGGTGATGGTGTCGGTGAGACCGAGAGCCGCGACCGTCCAGTAGTCGAAGTGGTAGCCAGTATTGGCAATGGCAAGTGCGCCCATGGTGTCGCCAACATTGAAGGTGTAGGTGCCAGGAGCAGGAACGGTGGTACCCATAGTGGTGTCGTTCACAGCAATGGTGGCGATTACACCAGCAGGAGCCTGGCCTTCGCAGCCGATGAGGTGGTAGACGGGCACGTTGTTGGTGGCAGTACCGCCGGTGATTTCACCGATGGTGTAGGGCGTATTGTCGCGATAGACGTAACGAGCCAACTGGCTGTTGGCAGAGAATGATTCGAATGAGCCGCTGGAAGCCCAGCTACCATCGTTGCGGTGCACGGCTACAAGCACGTTGTCGAATCCGTTCCAAGTGAAGCTGGAGTCGAAGGTGATGGTCTGCCAGTTGGTGTTGTCGTAGCTGAGGTTGCCAGAGAAGACCAATTGGAAGTTGTCGGTATCTTGGATAAAGCCGTCCGAAAGCGAAGTGGCAGAAGTGTGCATCAGGTAGATGTCGCAGTTGGTCATGTGGGAGCTACCGGCAGCCACGTTGGTGGGCTTGAATTCCATACCCTTGATTTCGCCAAGGCCAGTCAGGCGCTCGGAGGGGATAATAACCTCTGAGTAGCTGTAGTCATACAGGCTGTAGGCGGGGAAGTAGTTGACGGTGCTGGTGGCACTGTCGGCATTAGCAAAGATGCTGGCGAGGTCGTCACCGCACATGATGGGCTCTGCCAGCGTGTGTGCGTTCACATACACGATGGACGCAGGGCTGCCATAGGGGCAGTAGGCCTCGACACCAAAGGTGTAGTCGGTAGAGGCTGTAAGACCAGTGAAGGTGTAGTTGGTGGTGGTGACACCGGTTGCTACGACGGTGCTGCCGTTGTATATGGTATAGGAGCTACCATCGCCAGTCCAGCTGATGCTGGCAGAGTATGTGCCGATACTGTCGACAGTGAGGTTGGTGACAGGCAGACAGGAGGCGCCAACGGTGACGCTCACACTGTCAATCCATGCGTAGTAGGCGTAGCTACCATAGTAATGGAATGCAATCTGAGTAGCCGTAGCGGGGATGTTGGCAGTGTAGGTCTGCACGTCGCTCTCACCAGTAGTGGTGTAGTAGTCGGTAGTCCACACGGTGTCGGTAGGAGTGATGTAGCCGAACCACAGATGGTCGCCGCTGCCGTAGGTGGCATATACTATGTTGAGGTTGAGTGAGCTCTCGTTGCCAGTGTAGTTGAACACGGGCGAGAAGGCATACTGGTTGTAGTCGCTGGCCGAGCTGTAGGAGCTGAAGCGCAGGGCGATGCCGTCGCCATTGAACAGCGACAGCGAGACACTGTTGGCAGTGTTCATGCTGTAGGCGGTCCAGCAGCCGAGGGTGGCACTGGCGGTGTCGAAGCTCTCATAGAAGGGAACTGCGACGGCACTGCACGGGGTATGCACACTGGCGGTTGCCATATCGGAAGCATCTGTTGCGGAGCAGTTGGCCACAACTCCGAAGGTGTAGTCGGTGTTCTCAGTAAGACCGGTGAAGGTGTAGGTGTTGGCGGTGATGCCGGTGGCAACAACTGCATTGTTGCTATAGACGGTGTAGGTGGCACCGTTGTTGTCGTCGGTCCAGCTGATGGTGGCACTGGTGGTGCTCAGGCTGGTGACTTCCATGGTAGGAATAAAGCAGCTGGGGCAGGCAGTGTTCATGGTATAGAACACGGTGTCGGGCAGGCTCGAGCCGTCGGAACAGTTGTAGGCTGTTGCTCCAGTACCGTCTTGGATGGTGAACGATACTTCGCTGTCGTAGGAGCCAGAATTCCAGCTGAAGACAACAGGATAGCTGTTGTCGACGTTGATAGTGTCGGTGGTACTTTGTTCGTCTACGGTAAATGTGTCAATTGCAGTGCCGTCCTGTGCGATGACGATGTAACCGCCGTTCCAGCCGTCGCCATAGCTGTCAGCACCAGAGATGATGATTTGGCATACTTCGGGTACGGGGGTCATCACATGCAGGCTGTAGTCGTGGACGATGGTGTAGCTACTGGTGGGGCAGGGGTTGGCGTTGGCAGCGGCTTCGATGGAACCAGTGTAGCTGTCGTAGTAGCTGTCGGCACCCGCTATGCGCATACGGTAGACACCAGTGTCCTGCGTTTCGGGCACGAAGAACTTGGCCGTGAGCGTAGTGGGATTGTTGCTGGGAGCAGTACCCACATAGACTACTTCGTTGCCATCGAAGACGAGGTTCTTGTTCCAGTCGACCCAGATGATGGTGCCATAGGTGTAGCCGGTGGCGTAGGTGATGGCAACCTCGGCCGAGTCGCCTACCATTGCGGCACCCACCTGCGTGTAGTAGTTGCCGTAGTAGGGCGCGCTGGTGGGACGCTGGCTGTTGTTGACAACCTCGTCGCCAGTGCCGAAGGTGACATTGGTGATACCCTGTCTGTCAATCGAGGTGGGAGCGGGCTGGCAGTAGCCGGTGTAGACGCTGCCAGGAATGCTCCAAGGACTCCAGTCTGCAGGATTGCAGATGGTGCGGACGTAGAAGTTGTAGTTGGTCTCGGGGTTGAGTCCGGTGATAGTGGTCGTGGCAACATTGCTGCTGACGAAGGCCATCGTATCGGGGTTTGTGCCAGTGCCGTAGGCAACCTCGAAGTTGTTCTGGGTGGTATCGAACGGTGTCCAGCTGACGGTGGCAGTGTTGGCGTTGGTCAGCACTGCGGTGACGCCCGTAGGAGCGGGACAGGTGGGGATGAGGTCGACGACGACATCGTCGATGTAGTTGTAGCTATAGTTGTAGGAGGCGGTAGTGATGTTGCGGAAGGCGATATAGTGGCCGTTGCCCGTGTAGTTGTGGAAGGAGACCTCGTGATATTCGGGTGAGCTGGTAGCCGAGTTGATGATGGTGTCGACCGGGACAAAGGTTGTCTCGTCTGTCAGGTCGCTCATCACGCCCACTATCATGCGGTAGCTGGTGCTGGTCTGATTCACCCAGAAGCTCATTTGCAGTGCACTGATGTTGGTGTCGATGGCGGGCAGCGCGTAAATGCAGCGGTAATAGAGGCGCAGGCTGTAGTTGCCGCTATGGGCATAAGAGCTGCTGTAGTATATCTGGGGCAGATAGCTGTTGCTCGAAATTGTCACGTCGCGGTGTGCCAACGTCCAGCAGTCGGGCTCGATGCCGGTGGCAGCGGTGTTGGAAGTGGTGTAGCTGTCGAAGTTCTCGCTGTAGGGCAGCAATGCTGCTGCAATGGGTGCGCAAGGAGTGATGAATGTGGCCCAGGGGCTATAGACAGTGCTGCCGTCGCAGAGGTTGCCAACACGGTAGTAGTAGGTCGTGTTGTCGATGAGGCCGGTGATGGTGGCGGTAGTGCCAGCAACCGACATCATGGTTGCGGCGGTGGTGTCATAGCCATACTCTACAGTGTAATTGGTGATGCCGGGCATACCAAACCATGAGAGGGTGGCTCCGTTGGCGGTGACGTTGGAAGCTGTCAGCGATGTGGGAGCGGGGCAGGTGGGCATCTCAACAACGATGTTGTCGATGGCTGCCGGAGGCTGCGATCCGCTGCTGTTGTCGTTAGCCCACATGAACACTATCTTGTATTCGCCACGGGTGGCAATGGGCACGCCATTGGCGGTGAAGGTGCTGAAGCTCGAAGAGAGGTTCTTCTTCACAGCGCCATCCAGCGGTATCAGACCTTCGGGAACGGTGTTGAGGAATCCGTTGGAAGAGGTGGTTCCGATGGGGGTCTGACCGGCGGTGAAGACATAGTCGATCGGGGCGAGGAAGACACGCAGATAGTCGTAGTTGCTCTCGCCGTTGGCGCGCCAGTCGTAGGAGATGTTATAGATGCCGGGCTCCATCCAGCCACCGAGTTCGGCATAGGTGAACGAGGTGGAGTTGTTGGTGTAGGCATTGGTCGTGCCGCCGTCGTTGGAGATATAGAGCGAGCGGCTGCCACCGTTGCTGGCTGCGGAGTTGATGACCCACTGGTTGGTAGCGGTGCCGTTGACGAGGGTCCACACGCTGTCGGCTGCGGCATTCTCAAAGTCGTAGATGGAGTCGAAGGCGGGCAGGTGGTATTCCTCAAAGTTGCAGGTGATATTGAAGCTCAGGCCGGCAAGGAACAAAGGCACAACCTCGCTCACGGGGTTCATGGTCACGTCCTCATTCATGCCCATCGCGCTCAGCGTCCAGCTCACAAAGCGGTGATACTGGTTGGGGATGGCGGTGGCGCGCATCGTGTCGCCCACGCTGAAGGTGTAGGTGCCCGGGGCAGGAATGGTAGTACCCATGCTGGGGTTGGCAACGCTCAGCGTAACGGTGACAGGCTGGTAGTCGAATAGGGCGGTGAATGCCGAGTCGCTCGTGACCACGATGGTACGGGTCGTATGGGTGTCGCCGTCGTTCCAACCCAGGAAGCGGAAGCCGCTGTTGGGTGTGGCGGTAATGGTGGCGGTGTCGAGATAGTTGAAGCTGCCCGAACCGGTGACGCTGCCGAGAATGGGATTGTTCGAAGCCACGGTCACGGTAAATGTCCTCGGGTTGAAGTGGGCGGTGGCGTTGATTGTCATGTTAGCCAAATAGGCGGGCACCACCTGGGTGATAGAATTGGTGGTGATGGAATCTTGGATAAGGCCGGCATTCAGTTCCCAATAGTCAAACAAATAGCCGTAGTTTTGCATGGCGGTGGCACTCATCGTGTCGCCAGTGGCAAAGTAGTATGTGCCTGGCTCGGGGATGATGTAGCCCATCGTCGGGTCGGCATTGGCAAGAATAACCGTGGTGGCATTGGCAGGCAAGTACTGCACCTTCACATTGTCCACGGCTGCCGGAGGCTGCGTGCCGCCGCTGCCGTCGTTGGTCCAGAGGAACACCAGGTTGTAGTTTCCGGCGGTAGTAATGGTGGCGGTGTCGGTGCGGTGCTGCCAAGTGGTCTGCTGGTTCAACTTGCTGCTTCCGTCGAGAGAAATCCAGCCCGTGGGGGTCACACTGCGGAAGTTGTAGGGATTGTCGCCCGTGGGGCTCACGTCGCCCGTAAGCACCACATCTTGCGGCACCAGGAATGCACGGAGGTAGTCGTAGTTGCCCTCGCCATTGGCCTTCCAGTCGAAGTTGACCACATAGTCGCCAGCGGCCAGTGTCAGTGCCTTCTGGGCGAACGACCACTGCACCATGCTGATACCGTAGGAGTTGGCCGCGCCGCTGTTGTTGGAGATATACAGCGAGTTCTCACCGCCGTTGCTGACGGCGTTGCCGATATACCATTTGTTGGTGCTACCGTTGGACAGCATCCAAGCGGGTTCGTTTTCAAAGTTCTCGAAGAAGGGGTTGGCGGTGTTGACCACAATGGGCGACTGGTGGGTCGTAAACGAGGTCATGATGCTCCATTCGCTCATGTCTAGAGGATTGCACACAGTCTTCACAAACACATTGTAGGTTGCAGCTTCGCTCAATCCGGTCAGCGTAACGATGGTGTCGTTCACCTCGAGGGTCGTCATCAGGCTGGGGTCGGTGCCTCTGCCGTATGCCACCACAAAGTTGTTGTCGGTGGGGCTGTAGGATTGCCAGTGGATAGTGGCGGAATTGTTGGTGATGTTCTCAACCACGGCAGGATGCGGACGGTGGCAGGTGGGGGTGACCAACAGCTCCACGTCGTCCAAATACACGTAGTTGTAGCTGTATGAACCTGTCGTGTCGATATAGGGCACGTAGAAGGCGATATACTTGCCGTTGCCCGTATAGTTGGTCAGCTCCAGTTCGACGTTCACCACCGTTCCGGAGGGTGTCGGGGTGAGGTTCACCGTCGTAAGGGTGTCGAAAGTGGCGATGTCGGTCGGGTCGGTCATCACGCCCACGTGCATTAGCGAGCGGTAGTACGTCCCGACGGTAGAATAGCGCTTGGCGTTGAAGCGTAGCGTCAGGTTCGACACATCCACCGTCGTTGCCAGCTCGGGCAGTGCGGCGTAGCTGTAGGTGTAAGTGCCGGTGGATGTGGGCTTGTAGCCGTAGAAGTACAGGCCCCGCGTGCCGTTGATGGCAGCCGTCGAGGAGGGGTAGGGGTAGGCGGTGGTGCTGTTCGTCCACTTGGTCCAGCAGTGGCTGATGGGATACGACGAACCGCTGCCGTAGGCCTCGAAGTCTTCGGTATAGGGCAGGTCGGCGGTGGTCAGCTGTGTGCACTCGGTATGGAACGTGGTCGTAGTCACCTCGCTGGTGTCGCCTACCGTGCAGAAGGCGCGAATGCTGACGGTGTATTCCGTGTTGGGGGTAAGTCCCGTCAGGCTGGAAACCGCATTGGTGAATGTTTGGGTAAAGGAGGTGTTGCCGTCGCTGACGGTGGCCAGCCAAATGGTCTCGCTACCCGCAGGTGTGACTGTGATGGTGGCCGAGGTGGTGGTAATATTGCTGGCAGCCACAGCCGTGGGACGGGGACAGGTGGGAGTTTTGATCAGCTCCACGTCGTCCACGTATATATAGTTGTAGCTATAAGAGGTACTGGTGTCGATATAGGGCACATAGAAAGCAATATACTTACCGGTGCCGGTATAGTTGGCGAGGTTCACTTCGCGGTACACCACCGTCGAGGCGGGCAGCGAGGTGAGGTTGGTTGTGTCGACAGGTTCGAAAGTGGTAATGTCGGTCGGGTCGGTCATCACGCCCACTTGTACCAGCGAGCGGTAATACACCGTGGTGGAAGAATATCGTTTTGCGTTGAAGCGCAGGGTCAGGCTCGAAGCATCCAAGTTTGGAGCCAGCTCGGGCAGCGCGGCATAGCTGTATATGAGTGTGCCGGTTGCCGACGAAGGCTTGTAGCCATAGAAATAGAGGCTTCTCGTGCCGGTGATGGCATTGGAGGAATAGGGGTAGGGGTAGGCTGTCGAACCATTGGTACCCTTGGTCCAGCAAGGGCTGATGGTGGCGGAGGAACCGCTGCCGTAGGCCTCGAAGTCTTCGGTATAGGGCAGGTCGGCGAGGGTCAGAGGCACGCAGGGCGTGCGGAACGTGGCGGTACGGGCCGAGCTGGTGTCGCCCACGCCGCAGAAGGCGCGCACGCCGACAGTGTATTCCGTGTTCGGGGTGAGCATCGGAAGGGTCAGCACCGTGTCGGTCAGGGGCATGCTGAGGGTAGTGTTGCCGTCGGTGATGGTTCCGAGCCAAAGGCTCTCAGTGCCCGCAGGCGAGAAGGTGAAAGTGGCCGATGTGGCCGTGATATTGCTGACTGTAAGCCAATTGGGGCGCGGGCATGTGATGACGGGCATCTCAAACGTGAAGTATGTGCCCGGCGTAGGCCAGGTGGTGCTGCCCCAGCTAGAGGTGGAGGTAACGCCGTTGGTAAAGTGCGAAGCCACGCCCGAACTGTTGATAATCCAGCCGTCGGTGGCATCCACGCATATGCCCATATAATGTGAGTTGTACGAACTGAGGTTCGAGGCAGAGGCAAACACAGCCTCCACCTTGCCGTTGCTGTACAGGTGCACCTGCCACTGGAACTCGTTGTTGCGGTAGGTGCTGTTGTATGGACCCAGGCAGTACTCCACCACCAACAGCGTGTCGCCGAAGGTCTGGGAGTGAATGTAGTGGGTGCCCGACACCAGGAAACCGTCGCAGCCGAAGAAATTAATCTTCGGGTTGTTGGTGCTGGCGGTGGTCGAACTGAACGGGGTCGAATAGTTGTTCGTTCCCGTGACGGTGGAACCCAGGCGCAGGTTGCCGTCAGAGTTGACCGAATACTGGGTGTAGCTGTCGCCTCCGAAGGGGAAGGTGAAGCCGATGCTCCTCACCGTCGAGGCCCAGCTGTCGCCCGACCCCGACCCTGAAACGTCGGTGTAGTCGGTCAACGTAATCCATTTGTTTGCATCAATGCCTGTCGAGTAGACATACTCGTTAAGCTGTGCATTCGCACTCCATCCCACGCATAGCGCGGCAAGGAATGCCAGACAACGTAAGAATTTTTTCATAACAAACCATTTAAATTATTAAAGTTTTTAATCCTATTTTTCGCGTTATCGTGTTTCGGTACGTCTCTTTTAACTACTAGATTCCGCTATATGCCTGCATGTCTGTGCGCTGCACGCATATTGCCGTCCCTAAGAGCAAAAGAAACTAGCTGCAAAGATAACGTTTTTTTTTAGAATGCCAATTTTTTCCACAAATATTTGTTCAAAATTTAATTCATTCACCCGCCAAAACACCTCACTCTCCCCTGTCGCACCACACTCTCCCCGTCAATGTGAACGCATGCTACCACCCGATTTTAGTAAGTGTGTAATAAATTGAATATCACTGCATTATCGCCTGCTAAGCGATAATGTAGCAACGATGGAGCGGCAAAGGAGCGAGGATTGGTGGGAGTTAGGTGGGGGAAAGGCTGTGTTTATGCTGTGTGAAAATAAATTTGTACATTTGCATTTGCATATTTGCATTATATATAAATTTAAACTTATGTATATCATAGTTATAGCCAATGGGCAGTTTCCCGTGTCGCGGCAGGTGCTGGACTTGTTGGGGGAGGCGGACCGCGTGGTCTGTTGCGACGGGGCATTTGAGAAGTTTTTTTGTTGGCACCGGCAGTCGTACGGACGTGGACGGATGGTGGAGGTGGTTGGCGACGGCGACTCGCTGTCGCCCTCTGTGCTCGACGAGGCGCGGCAGGCGGGCGTGGATGTCCGACGCAAGGTGGTTTCGGAGCAGGAGAGCAACGACCTGTCGAAGGCGGTGCATTACGCCATTGGCGAGGCCCGCAGCGAGGGCTGTGCCGACAGCGAGATTCGGTTGGACATACTGGGCGCGACGGGCTTGAGGGAGGACCATGCGTTGGGCAATATCAGCCTGTTGGCATACTATACTATTGAGTTTCCGCAGGTGGAGTTCCGCATGGTCTCGGACTATGGGGTGTTCGTGCCTGTGAGGGGGCGGAGGGTGTTTAAGTCGTGTACGGGGCAGCAGGTGTCGATATTCTCGTTTACGCCCACTGTGCCCGTCAGCGTTTGCGGATTGCGCTATCCGATTGTGAACCGCCCGCTTACCTGGCTGTGGGAGGGGACGCTCAACGAGGCGTTGGGCGACGAGTTTGAAGTCACCGGTGGCACGCTTGTTGTGTATGTCAGCTGGGAGTTGAAAATCACCGCCACTAGCATTGGCAGACATTCGTCAACAGTCAGATAACAAACAGTTTCCATTTTCAATAGGATAGTAATTCCACCTGCAAAGATAACAACCCGATGTTACAAAACGATTAAGACTTGGTTAAAAGATTGTTGCGGACGGAAAATTGTCTCGCTGTCTGCACAATAAAAAGGAATGTGGGCGTTACTAAGGGTAGAAAATCTAAAAAACAAGTGGCTCTTCATAAAATAGCTTAGGTAGAATACTAAAAAGGGGTTCATCAACGTTTTGGTAATGAAGAAAAAAAACGATGTAAAGATGAATCCAAGTGATTTATACCATCAGCACGGAGTCCGTGAGCAGGTATGCACCCGTGCCGAATACGGGTCTAGGACTATTGTACGGCATATAAGAACGATGAAGGGCAAGTTTTTTGAACACGGTGCAAAAGCAGCGATGTGATACGGCCGGGAGTGGTGACTTTGAATTGACAATTCGGTTTTTCATGTTTTGGGGAGGAGTATGACTTTTGAGGAGGAAAAGACCACCTTTTGAAAAGAAAAAATCTCATAAGTTTGTTATGAGAAAAACTTATGAGATTTTTTTCGCGGAGAGGCAGGGATTCGAACCCTGGGACCCCAAAAGGGGTCAACGGTTTTCGAGACCGCCCCGTTCGACCGCTCCGGCACCTCTCCTGATTTTCAATGGATAACAGAGTATTTCTCTCGGTCAAATCGATTGCAAAGATACAACTTTTTTTTGAATTAGAAAAAAAAGTTGTATCTTTGCATTTCTGAAAAGGTGGTTCGAGACCTTTTCGGAAGAAGGAAAACTTGTAATTAATAATAAGATAGAAACACATTTAAGTGAAATGACTATGAAGAAAAAATGTCTTGTAATTTTTTTGCTGATGGCGGCTGTGTGGGCTGCCCCGTCTGCCAAGGCGCAGATAGCTGACACGATGACGGTGCCATTCGGCTGTTTTGAGCAGTGGAACTCGTTTCCGGGCGACACGATGACGCTGATGATGCTCCCGATTCCCATCAACGACGGCTATACGCTGCCGGAGGGTTGGCAGATTCCACATTATGACATTGACGATACGGTGTCGGCCATGGGTATGCAGATTCCGATTAACACTTCGATTCCGTTGGCGAAGGTGTTGCGCGACACGGTCAACGCTCCTGAGGGCAGTTCGGCCATGATGGTGGAGTCGTTCACTTTCGAAGACGTGCTCACGCCGATGGCCTATTCGATGGCGTCGCAGTTTTTGGATTCCGACTTGGTCCACACCGTGCTGCCGACGATTGCTTCGACCGGCTATGTGGACGTGAACAAGATTCTGCCTCTGATGGAGCAGATTCTGGACAACCCCGCCGACCTTTCGTGGATGTTGGATATCTTGGACACTGCCGACTTTAACAACTACATATCGGGAGGTTTCCCCCTGGGCGGATTTCTGCCTGGGCGTCTGCTGGGGTATTATAAGTACTTTAACCGCAGCACCGACCCGCTGAACCGCGACTACGGCGCAATCATTGCTCTGGGGACGCGCTACGACAGCCTCAGCCACCGCCGCATGATTGTGGGGGCAGGTTCGAAGAATCTGTTCCAGCTGTACGACACGGTCAATTACGAGCCGTTCTACATGGATTATTTCCCCATTGGAGACTATCTGCCCGACGGCTATGCCTATTCGGAGCCGGACTCGATGGTGGTGCTGGTCATCTCCTCTATCGGTGAGAAGGACCGCTACAGAGGTTCTCGCCTGTGTGTCGACAGCCTGCAGCTGGTGCAGTTCCCCGGCCCGTGTGGTCGTGTGGAGAACCTGCATGAGGTGTATCACGACTATATTACCGTGGAGCTGGCGTGGAACAATTCCGCCACTCCCGACCGCTGGGAGGTGGAGTATGGCCTTGGCGGTTTCGTCCAGGGCAGGGGCACGACGTATACGGTTACCGACAGCACGTTCCTGATCAATATCCTCGAAGAGAACACTACCTATGACTTTTATGTCAGAGCCTTGTGTGGCGATACGGCTACGACTCCGTGGGTGTTTATCTCAGCGACCACCGACACTATGCCCCAACACAATCCTATCGGCATAGCCGAGGTGGACGGGTCGTCCGTTTCACTCCGACCCAATCCGTCGCAGGGGCGTTGTATGGTGGACTTCGGCGGTGTGGCGGTGGAGCGTCTTCGTCTCTATACGGTAGAAGGCCGTATGGTGCAGGATGTGGCTGTGAAGGGCGAAGGCATCGAGCTGGAGCTGCCCCACACGGGTGTCTACATCGTGGAGCTGCAGACCGCCCAAGGCCTTGTGCACAAACGGCTGGTGAACAAGTGATAAAACCTCCACGTATCGCGCGTATCACAAGGATAATAGGATACGTGGAGCAAAAGAATGAGGATGTCGGTGAACGGCATCCTCTTTTTTTGAGGGAAAGGGAAAGAAAAAACTCACAAATAAGAAAAAAGTTGTATATTTGCACTTGCAGACAGCGAGAAGTATTGTTTGCAATTGATTAAGAAAGCGCATTTTCGCTCTATTCCTATTATTGGTGAACTTCGACACTTCATATATAAGTACAGGGAATATTGGAAAATGAATGCTCCTGTTGGATTATATCAAACCTTCACGATACATCCTACAGTGGAGCAATGTTTTCAGCACAGTCGAGTCGCGACACGGACAAAGTGTAGATAATACCACAAACAATAAGATAATACAAAAACTCCCAATACCATGAAGAAAACCATTATGTTCGTTCTGCTGCTTGTTTTTGCAGTATGGAATGTGGCTGCACAGGTGCGTAATGCCTATCAGTCGGCCACCAACAACGAGGACGGGGTTGTGCATGTAGACCAATCCATGCGCCATGCCGCACGTCCACATCAGGTCATAGTCAAATTTCAGGACTATAGCGACATTAAAGTGAATCCCCAAAACAGCAAACAGTTCCAGCTATCGGGCAAGTCGGATGGCATCAATGCTGTGCTGGAAGGCTACGAGGTGGCGAATATAGAGCAGCTGCTGCCTACGTTCCAAATGCCCAAGAATCCGCGCCGTGCCGGCAGTTTCGGTGGCGGCGAAGTGGTGGAGCGCGATCTCAGCCAGCTGCACCTCATCACGCTTAGTGACGGAAGTCCCAAAAATGAGTATGAGCTAATGGAGGAACTGAAAACCCTTGCCGAGGTGGAATATGCCGAGCCCAACTACATCTGCTATGCACTGGGGCAGATGGATGGGGACTTGATGCGGGCTATGGTTCCCGCCGATGCCACAAGGGTGGCATCGCCCAAAGATACCAACCCACAGCCTAAGACAGACCCCAACGACCCGTTCTATTCCCAACAGTGGGGCATCCCTGCCTGCGGCATCAACAGCCTCCTCTCCGCACCCAAGCTCAATGCTACATGGCGACCCATCATTGCCATCATAGACACTGGCGTCGACATAGACCATGCCGACCTGCAAGGCAACATCTGGACTAATAGTACCGAGGCTAGCGGCGCGACCAACCAAGATGACGACCACAACGGTTTCAGCGACGACATCCATGGCTGGGACTTTGTGAACCAGACGGGTGAGATGCACGACTTCAACAGCCACGGCACCCATTGTGCCGGTATTGCTGGCGCGGTGACCAACAATGGTATTGGCATTGCCGGTGCCTGTCCTGACGCGCTGATCATGCCTGTCTGCGTGATGCAGAGCGATGGCACGGGCGATATTGCCACCATCATTCAGGGCATCAACTATGCCACACAGAATGGTGCCGACATTATCAGCATGAGTCTCGGCTCTTACGCCTATTCCATAGCACTGGAACAGGCTCTTGCCGTGGCATATCAGACGGCTGTCATCGTAGCTGCCGCCGGAAACGACGCCACACCTATCGACTTCCGTTGTGGTGGTGTTGGGAGTCCGCTCTACCCTGCTGCGTTCACCTTTGTTTTTGGGATACAAGCTACTGGCACTGCTTCTGGAGGGCTTGCCGAGTTCTCCAATTATGACTGTGACGGCCCTTCGTTCTCTCAGTTTAGTGAGGAGCAGCTGTACAACTACGAGCTGTCAGCACCGGGTGTGGGCATTATAAGCACTGTGCCAGGCGGGCAGTACCGCATCTACAATGGTACCTCCATGGCAACTCCCTTGGTGGCGGGCGGCATTGCCTCGCTGCTGCAACGGCGCAACTACGCCACCAAGGAAGTTCTCTTTGGAGACCTTATCAACTATTCCCAGGAGTTCAACCCCGTCAACTTCTATACGGCTTATAATGCCCCCGCTGTGGCACCCGCCGTGTTGCAGTGCGTCACCGTGGAGGTGAACGACTCGCTGTATGGCGACACCAGCATGTATGCCGATGCGGGCGAACGGATACATCTCTACCCCACCATCCGCACCGTGTGGGGACCTGCCGACAGCATCGTGGTGTGGCTGGAGTTTCAGGAGTTTGAAGACACCAACACCGTCCATATCCTACAAAACCATGTGAACTTTGTGTGGCCGCTCAGTTCGTATGCCCACAGCAAGTCGTTGAACCCGATAGATGTGAGGATAGACGACAACGTGGTGGACGGGCGCAAGATACGGCTCAACCTCTGTGCCTATTCCACCGATGCCACGGACACCCTGCGGCACCCGTTCACCCTACAGGTGACAAACGGAGTAAAACTGCATGGAATGATTAACCACAGCGATACGCTCTATCCCAATGTGCAATATATCGTCACGCAGAATCT
>JAEEIS010000217.1 GCA_016281475.1 Bacteroidales bacterium | reverse complement strand
TAGAGTACAGCCAGTGCCCACTTGGTGCTGATGCGTGCCAGCACATTGCGTATGGGACATTCTGGGAAGATTGGGTCTTGTAAGAAATCCTTGCTCATGGTTGTTTGTCTTTCGAGTGCAAAGATACGACTTTTCTTGAAAACAGGCAGGCTCGATGTTTCGGCCTGCCTGTTTTGTGGCGGATGGAACAGTTTACCACACCAGCGGGTCGCCGAGAATGTTGCCGTCGGTCATGGGGCTGTCAACCTCGGTGAAGGCGTTGGCTTTGTACTGGATGCAGAGCATCGTCAGGTTCTCGCGGCCGGTGTTCTTCAGGGCGCGGCGGCCGTCGGGGCTGACGCGGACGATGGTGCCCTCGCTGACGGGGAACTGCTCGCCGTCGACCTGATAGGTGCCGTTGCCACGCAGGATGATGTAGAGTTCTTCGTGGGTCTTGTGGGTGTGCAGGAAGCCACTGTCCTGACCCGGCACAAGCGTCTGGAACGACAGCTCGCTGCCAGTGGCACCCACGGCTTGTCCCACGAACACCTTGCCCTGGATGACATTAGGACCCATCGGAAGCTGGTGCTCAATAATCTGGTCGATACTTCCTACGTTGACGGCGGCATAGTTGCGACCGCTCTTGATGTTTTCAATTGTTCTCATTGCTGTTCTTTTTTAAGGTTTCTTGATTGATTTTTCGGTTGCAAAAATACAATGCTTTCTGAAACCCCGCAAGAGGGTACCTGTGCGTAAGCCACTTACTTTGGGGTAAGTAATATCGTAACTGCAAGAAACTATTGCTGGCACTTTAACACTTTTTTAACATAAAAGGCCGTCAGTTCGACGGCCTATTTTAGTTTGACAGAGCTGCGAAGTTTCTCATTTTATACTATCCACCAATGTCATCCATCGCAGCTATCTCTGGGGTATCAATAACCTAATTCTTTCAGCCACTTCTCCACTTGGGCTTTGCCCGAACGGACTTCGTGGCCATAGATGGAGAAGCCTTTGGTGACGGTGGCCTTGGGAAAGGCTTTCTTCACGTCGCTGACGCAATTGGCCAGGCCGCTGCCCTCGTGGGTGGTGAAGGGGATGACGGTCTTGCCGGCGAGGTCGATGTCCTTGAAGAGGGTGAACATCACCTGCGGGTAGGTGCCCCACCACACGGGGCCGCCGATGAAGACGGTGTCGTACTGCGTGAGGTCGGGGGCAGCGCCTTCGTAGGGGGGCAGCTCGCCCTTGTTGGCCTCTTCCTGCGCCAGGTTGACAAGCGGCGTGTAGGCCATGCCGTCGTACTTGTGGGTGACGATTTCGTACTGGTCGGCACCGGTGATTTCGCTGATGTAGTCGGCCACAATCTTGGTGTTGCCGACCTCGACATTGCCCACGCTATAATTGTCACCCGCATGGGAGAAGAAGATGACTATTTTGTTCATTGCTTGATTGTGTGATTGCGTTACTGTTTGAGTGTTCTCTTGTTTGCTTTGTGCATTGCAGCCCATGACCAGAAGGAGTGCGAGGACTACGGTAAGGATCTTATTCATTGCGTTATTGTGTGATTGCTTGAGTAATAGTTAGAGGTTGGATTTTAAATTAAAAACTAAAAAGTAAAAACTAAAATCTGTTGGTGCGGCAGCCTACTTTTTAGTTTTTACCTTTTACTTTCTCAATTACTGCAATGTATTATATTGTTCGTCGGTGACAGGTTCGAGCCACTCGTTGCTGTTGCCGGGCTTGGCGTTGGCATGGTAGGTGAGGTGCTGCATCCAGCTGTCCTTGGCGGCACCGTGCCAATGCTTCACGCCCTCGGGGATGGCGATGGTAACGCCAGGTTTCAGCTCTACGGCCGGCTTGCCCCACTCCTGATACCAGCCGCGACCGCTGACGCAGATGAGTATCTGGTTGGCGCCATGGTGGACGTGCCAGTTGTTGCGGCAGCCAGGCTCGAAACTAACGTTGCATAGGCCGCTTACCGAGTCGAGCAAGGCCAGGTAGCTCTGTCCTGTGAAATACTTGGCGTAGGCGTCGTTGGGTTCACCCAAGGGCCACGAGGAGGTAGATACGACGGGCATCGGCTGTCCGTCCACAGCGGCAATGGCGGCCTCACAGCGCAGCGCCTCTGCCTCCATACCGTGTAAACGCAACGAGGCGACGATACCGTTCAGCTGTTCCTTGGTGACACCCATATTCAAGGCACCGAGCACGTGGGCCTGCAGCTGCGGCATCACATTCTCCAAGCCACTCAGCGCGCTGACGGTGATGAGCTCGCGGTCGGCATGGGTGAGCAGGTCGCGGGCGAAGATGTCGCCGAAGAGATGAGCTTTGAGGTAGTAATCCTCAGCGGGGCAGAAGTCGTAGTTGAAGGGTTGTCCGCTGAGCTTCGTCTGCACCTCAGTGCCTTGCTTGAAGGCATCGTAGCCGCTGGGCAGCGGCGTCGATTCGGCACCCATCTCCACATCGCCACGCTGCTCCATCACTTTCTTTAGAGTTCCAAGTGCGTTGAGCGAACGCGGGAAGCCCGTGTAGGCATAGAGCTGCGAGAGGGCCTCCTTCATCTGGTTAGCTGTGAGACCTGCGTCGAAACCCTCACCAATGGCGATGGCCAGCGACGACTGATCGCCCCTTGCCTCGTGGCAGGCGATAACCGTCATTGCTGCCGCCTGCTGTTCGTTGAATGATAACCTGTTCATATCCTTGTCAGTGTTCGTTTTCTTGCCGCAGGCGGCCAACAGCATCGCGCCCGCCGCGACAATGGTGAAAATGTGTTTTGCGCTCATATCGGTAGTTCCATTTGGGGTTGATATTCTTGTAAATCGTTGATGACTAAATATATTCCGCACATTCACCCTCGCCTGTTTCCGACTGCAAAATTACGAATAATTCCCTACACAGCACTTTCACAATTTACGCCAATTCTTTCACAATTTACCATCCCCCCCAAAAAACAGTGAGGGCGGCCACCAGCTCGCGCTCCGTCAGCTTCTGCTCCGTATTGTGAATCTTCGCGTTCTCCGCCACCAGCGGCAAGAAGAAATGCAGTGAACAACGCCAAGCTGCGCTACGAAGGCTACAAGAAACTTTCCGAAATGTAAACCGAAAGTAACACCCTAAACGCGAAAAGCGGAGCCACACGGCTCCGCTTTTTTTTGCATTTTTGATTTACACCCTTACTTTGTGCGTTGCGCGGCTGCAATAGGGGGTTAATAATTGGCGGGAGGAGTGATATTGTATTTCTTACAAAAAGCCCAAATGGGCGGAAGGCCTATCTCGGCGCGGCGCTTGTCGACGGTGGCAGTGTCCTCAATCTCTACGCAGCGGTGCTTGCCGGTCTCCGGGTCGAAAGAAAGCTGCCTGCCATAGTAGGACTTGCCATAATTGAACCAATAGACGATGTCATAGACGCTG
>JAEEIS010000029.1 GCA_016281475.1 Bacteroidales bacterium | reverse complement strand
TAGACCTGTAGGTAGTCGTTGCAGAATCGGCCCATGTCGGCGGCTGCATCGGGGAACTGCTGAGTGAGGTTGGTGAGGTTTTCCATGTCGTTGCCCTCAGTGGTGCCTTGGACAAACTTGTGGCAGAGGCGTGGCAGGTCGGCATTGTATACTAGGTTCTTGGTCTGGAGCCACCAGTTGCGGATAAGCGGGGCGATGAAGGGGGCGATGACACCACCGATGTTGATGAAGACGTAAAAGATTTGGAATCCGCTATCGCGCTTCTCTTTGGCTTGTGCCAGTGCCTCGGGGCCTTTCTTGGCAGCCTCAGCCTCGAAGTCGTCATACAGCTGGCCTACGATGGCCTGCAGGTTGCCCTTGAACAAGCCGTTACCGCAAGCAATCAGCACGAGGGCAAGCATGGTGATGACCAGCACCCACGAGAACCCACCGTGGTCGCTGAACACGGGGATGGAGAGGATGGCATAACCCAACGCCATCACAATAATACCCCATATGATGGTGCTCTTGTAGTTCTGTGTGCGGTCGGCAATGATTCCTCCCGGCAGGGCGAGCACATAGATGAGGAAGTAGAACACCGCAAACATGATGCCCGACACCTCGTCCGAAATACCGAACTTGGAGCAGATGAACAACACCAACACGGCATTCATGATGTAATAGCCGAAACGCTCGCCCATGTTGCTCAGAGCGGCAGCGATCAAGCCCTTGGGATGCTCCTTTCTAGCCTTGCTCAGGTAGAATAGTAAAAACGGGAGAACGACAATCAAAACGCCGATTAAAACACACAGTGGGCGATTTGTCTCCCAAAGATTAAGGATACTGTTCATAGTTTGATTTTTTTGATTATTAATATGTTAAATTTGTCAAATCCTACTATTGCCCAAAATTCTAACATGCAAAGATACGAATATTTCTGAATTAATCGTATCTTTGCACCAAAATTTAACGTTTTTGATAGCCAAACTTCACTTAAAAATAAGAAACGCCATGTCCCCCAATTCCCAACTCTCGGATGCGACAGCCGTCCCCTTTTTAGAGGGGAGAGAAACATCCAGTGAATGTTTCTCCAGTGGCGGGGCATGTCCATCCGCTCAACTCTCAACCGCCCTCGCCGCCCTCCGCCAAGGCCAAACTCTCCTCTACCCCACCGACACCATCTGGGGCATCGGCTGCGATGCCGCCAACCCTGATGCCATAGAACGCATCTACGCCATCAAGCAGCGCGACCACGCCAAGTCCATGCTCATCCTCGCCACCGAGGCGATGCTCTCGCCCCAAATACCCACCGAAGCCTTACAACTGCTCCACAGCCTCCGCCCCACCACCGTCATCCTGCCCGCCTCTATGCTCGCCATCCCCATCGCCCACAACCTCCCCGCCGCCGACGGCACCGTAGGCGTACGAATTCCCCGGTTCACCTTCTGCCAGCAGCTGATCCAGCACCTCGGCACCCCCCTCGTCAGCACCTCCGCCAACCTCTCCGGCCACCCCTCCCCCGCCACCTACACCGACATCGACCCCGCATTAAAGCAACGCATCGACTGCTGCCTCCCCGACCACCCCGCGTTCCACCACCCGCCCGTCGCCCCCAGCCGCATCGTCCGCCTCCTCCCCGACGGCACCCTCGCCACCCTCCGCGACTAGCCTCCCGCATCCTACCACACACCCCCACCCACACCCAGCGTAACTCCCGCCAACACTCAATTACGCGTCACTAATTACTACGCACTTCTTCGCCATATAGGCGAAAAAGTATCTCATATACATCTAATAAAAAGCGGTAAAAAGCACACGTCACCCAGCCCGCAGGCACAATTCGGGAGATATGGGAATGCCAAGTTGCTGCGTGCTTTCAGACGCGCTAATAGGACAACGAGCCTGCGGCACATATATAAATATAAATATGATACGCGCGCCACGAACCCCTGAAATGCTATGTACCACCTCCAAACCGATGCCCCGAGCCGATGGAATGCCCGCCTTTAAAACTGCACAAAACGATTTTTTCATGCCAATCAAATAATTTTGTGTATCTTTGCACCACAAATTAAAGCAGTATTAACGAAAAAAAACAGACACAAAAGAAAGTAAATAATTAAACATAAATAACATAGCGTTTGCTATTTGTTCCGACCTAACTGAAACGTGGAAAATTTCATCTAAGGCTCCAGGGATTACAAAAAGCAAATGTTCGCCGATAGGCGGGCATTTTAGTCTTTCCTTGGAGAGGTATTCCACGACCGCAGTTAGGAGACGAGATTGCTCGCCTTCTTTTTGTCTGTGGCCGTCGGAATGCGTACAAGGAATCGGTAGCACATCGCCCAAACAGCATCCACTATGCAGATACACATCGGCCACATCATCCGCGATGAGCTGCGCCGCCAAGGCCACACCAACGAGTGGCTCGCCGAGCAAATCAACGTCACCCCCCGCACGGTGCAGCGCATCTTCAACAAACCCTCCCTCGACACCCAACTGCTGTTCAACATCAGCAAAGCCCTTGACACAAACCTCTTCCAACCCTACACAAAAAGGCTCAACGCCACGACAGATATTGTCACATGACAACATCTGTCGTGGCGTGAACGGGATAATGTTAGTACTTTTGCAGTCTAAAATTAAGAATAAATTTATGATTCCTCAGAATATCGTCAACCAACTTATACAAGAAGCATCATCTTTGGGAATATCTATTGGTCAATATGTACAAAGCCAAATCCCCCTATTACTCAAGAAATACAACAGTACGATTGTTATGGAAATAATTAGAAGCTGAATTCAAGTCATAAACGCAACACGTACGGCATAATAGGTTGAGTGAATTGATGGTGCAAATATAGGGAAAAAATCTCAATTGGGGTACGGAAGCCGAATCTTTTTCTGGGACGGTTGTTTATGAGGTCGCAGGCACG
>JAEEIS010000216.1 GCA_016281475.1 Bacteroidales bacterium | reverse complement strand
CGCCTACCTCTTGGCGATGAAGTATTTCAAAACGGCATTTGACAACTATCGGACTGCGTCAGCCGTCCCCTCTTTAGAGGGGTACCGCGAAGCGGGGGGGTATGTACTCACCGCAGCCTTCTACCTCACCACGCTCGACTACGCCTACAACAAGGATGCCATCGACTCCGCTATCAACCGCTACAGCCTCCTTGCCCGCAGGCTGCAAGGGGTGGACCGTGCCGTGGCCTACACCTTCCTGTTTGATTCCTACAGCAGGTATTACTCCGATCACAGCTGGTCCATCGACCACAACAAACCCTCCGACGACCCCAACTTGAAATACCCCCTCTGGCACCGCCAGCGCATGGTCGACAGCCTGATGACCTACGCCGACAGCGTGCTTGCCTACGCCAACCAACTCCGCACCACTCCCACCGAACCCTATCAACGGATTTTCCACAACGACAGCTCTGTCCGTCCTCCGCTCGACAACACCCTCTTGGGCATGATGGTGCAGACCCTGCTTGTCGCCCACTTCCATCAACTCCATTTCAACGACATGCCCGCCGACTACCGCAACAACCTCCTCAAACCCCTCCCCCTCTACTGCCAGACCCCCTGTCCCGACACCCTCACCTACCCCTTGTCACTCTACCACAACGTAGCAAAGCTTTATTTAATTGAAAATGGAGAATTGGATTACATACCCCGGCCTATCGGCAAACATCCACTGGAGGTTTGCTCCCCGTCTCAAGAGGGGACGCTGCCGCACTCGGATAATTCTCAATTCTCAACTTTCAATTCTCAATTTGATATAGCCCTTTGGCTCGACCTGCTGCGGTACGAACTGCTATACTACGACAGCTGCTTCCTCCCCGCCCTCGACACCCTTGCGCAATTCTACCAGCCCCACCTTGTTACCGACGAGATGAAGGCGATGCTGAGCATGTACCGCGCCAAATATCTCAACATGAGCTCTCAGAAGGTACCAGCCGAGCAGCAGTGCCTCGAAACCGAACGCCTCTACCCCGGCACCTACGGAGCCCAACGCTGCCGGCTGATGCGCCTCTACGACATCTGCCTGCCCGAATACAAGATTGAATACAGCAACATCGAGTCGCCCACACGCAGCCGCATGGCCTATATCGAGACCCGTAACATCCCCCAGCTCCACTTCCGCATCGTTCAGCAAATCGACATCGACACCCTCACCGAACAGCGGAAACGCGACACCCTCATGAGCCTCACGCCCCTGCAGGAGTGGGTGCAACCCCTACCCAACGCGGAAGACCGCCGCTGGCACGAATACATCATCGCCCTACCCCCCATGCCCCAAGGCAACTACTACTTATTAAGTTATTCGGAGAAATCCGACAACTCCGATTATTCCAACTACCCCGGCACCCCAATTCTCAACTTTCAATTCTCAACTTTCAACTCCACCGATGCCACCTTCCTCACCTACTCCACCCCACCCACCAATGGTCGCCATTGGATTACCATCTCCTCAGGCCACCTGGTCGACCGCGTCACCGGCCAACCCATAAAGGGCAAACGGGTGACACTCCACGGCGAAGGCGAACTGACCGAACACAACTATCACCGCCGCTGCCGCACCGACAAGCAGGGCTTCTTCCATTTCTCCAACAAATCCTTTCTCGGCCTTATCGACTACGACCAACTCTCCGCACAAGTGGACGGCTACGAACACTTCTACAGCTCTTCTTATTATGGCAGAAGAAGTGTCTATACCGAAAGGCTCGACCGCACTGGAACCAAACACCTCAGCATCGTCATGACCGACCGTCCCATCTATCGGCTGGGCGACACGGTGCGGTTCTCCTGCGTGGCCTACCGCAGCCGCTTCTCGGGCAAGGCACAGCAGCAGCATCTCCGTCCCGCCAAGCATGTCAAACTCATCGCCACTTTCGGCGAAGACTACGACGAGAACGACACCCTCTACCTCACCACCGACAAGCACGGCCGCTGCTGGGGCGAATTCGTCATTCCTGCCGATGGGCGGAACGGAGAGTATGGCTTATACGTGAAGTCGGCCAACTATTACGACTATTGGGGCTACTATGACCATTATTACGATTCCAAAGTCATCACCGTGGAGGCATACAAGCCGCCCCACTTCATGGTGACGCTCTCCACCAAGCACGACAGCGCCACCACCGAGACGCGCCGTTTCGGCCAGCCCGTCACCGTCTACGGCACCGCCACCAGCTTCAGCGGTGCCCCCATGCAGGGAGCCAAAGTGGAGTGGGAAGTCTCGTGCGAGGAAATGGCCGACCCCTTCCAAGCCCACTCCGTCGCCAACGACTTCCCCTACAGCGACAGCCTCACCGTAGGCCCCGACGGCACCTTCCAATTCACCTTTGTTCCCGAAAAGGATGATAACTCAGCTCGCGGCAGCCGTCCCCTCTTTAGACGGGGAGCAAACCTCCAGTGGATGTTTGCCGATAGGCTGGGGTATGAAAAAAACTCTCACCTCTCAACTTACATCTACACCGCCTACGTCCGCGTCACCGACCCCGACGGCGAGCTCCACGAGCAGCAGCTCTCCTTCCACGTCAGCGAGGCCGACGGCTACTGCCTCCTCGTCGGCAACGACCTCAGCCACCTCTCCTTTGCCTACAACAACTTCGACGACCAGCCCCTCAAGGGTGCCGTCCGCGTCGAGCTGCAACAACTGCACCAGCCCGACACCGTCCGCACCCTCGACACGCTTATGAAAAAACACCCCAGAGCCAAATGGATAGGCTCACGCGAGGAGTTCCAACGCCGCTTCCCCTACCGTGCCTTCAGCCGCGAGGAGGGCGACCGCCACTCATGGCCCGTCGTCGCCACCCGTTTCAGCACCACCACCACCGAACGCACTCTCGCCATCCCCAACCTCCCCTCAGGCCTCTACCGCGTCAGATTCGACACCCCCGACGGCAACCACCACGACACGCTGGTCAACCATGTCGCCCCTCAGGGGCGCGTGACAGGCGACGACGTGGTCTTCCTGCGCACCACCCCCAAGAAGGATTGGAGCTCCTACTCCAACCGCCTCACCTGCCGCGTGGGCGACACCGTGCGCTTAGAGCTGGGCAGCGCCTACGGCAACCAGCCGCTCTACTACCGCGTCATCCATGCCGCCAAAATCTACCAGCGCGGCATGCTCATCCTCGACAGCTCCCGCACCACCACCCTCTCCATCCCCATCACCCAAAAGATGAAGGACGGCTGCATCGTGCAGCTCTCCGCCATACGCGAAGGCCGTCCCTTCGCCACCAGCTACCAAATAGCGGTAACCCAGCCCGACAAAATACTCAACGTCAGCACCGAGACCTTCCGCGACCACCTACAGCCCGGCGAACAGGAGCAATGGCGGTTCCGCATCACCAACTCCGACTCCCTCGGCACCGCTGCCAACCTCTGCATGACCCTCTACGACTTCTCGCTAGAACAATACCGCCATCATGATTACGGTTTCTGGCCCTGGTTCACTTCCTACCAGGCGTATTCTGCCAACATCGAATCCCCCAAACTCCTCACCGCCAGACCCTCCACGCTAAACACTCAACTCTCAACTCTAAACTCCAACCTCGCCCGTCCCCAGCTGGGATTCTCCCTCTTCGACCATACCGGATACCACAAGAAGCTGGCCTTCCTCTTCGGCTACGGCATTGTGAGAGGCACCATCACCGACACACGCACCAGAGAAGCTGTGCCCTTTGCCAATATCGTAGTCTTGTCAGACGGACGTCAGGTGAAAGGGACGCTGAGCGACATGGACGGTCATTTCGTCATCAAGGACCTCCTCCCAGGCCAATACACCCTCCAAATCGCCTGTGTCGGCTATCACAAGTTCACCTGCCCCATCGTCATCGACCGGGAGAGCTCGATAATACTGGAAATCCCAATAACACCCTCCGCCACCATCCTCGAATGCGTGGAGATAAAGGAATGCAGAGTACCCGTCATCGAAATCGGTGCCCCCGAAAGCGGCATGCGCATGTCCGCCGACGATATTGTCCGAATGCCGGGCACCAGCGTTGAAGAGATTGTCGCCTCCGTCGGCGGCGTAGGCACTGCCCGTGGCGAGGACGGCATGGTCACCCTGCAAGGCGGCGTGCGCAAACGCGCCGGTATCCAAGTGCCCAAGGATGCCATCGCCGAAATACCCGCCACGCTCAATTTCGACGGCTCCACCTCCGACGTGGCTCCCGCCATGCGCAAAAACCTCTCCACCCTAGCCTTCTTCGAGCCTGCCCTGCGCAGCGACAAGGATGGTCGCGTCTCCGTCACCTTCACCCTCCCCGATGCCCTCACCCAGTGGCAGCTCGGCGGCTTCGCCTGGACCGACCGCTACCAAATTGGTGCCATCAGCCGCACCGTCCAGTCGCAGAAGGAGCTGATGGTGCAGCCACTCATGCCCCGTTTCCTACGCCAAGGCGACACCATCGAAATCCGCGCCAAAGTCTCCAACCTCACCGACACCACCATGACCGTGAACGTACATCTTGAAATTGAAAGTGGAGATTTGGAGAACATACCCCGGCCTTACGGCCACCCCTCTCAAGAGGGGACGGCTGCCGCCCCATCCCCTCTTGAGAGGGGTGCCGCGATAGCGGCGGGGTATGT
>JAEEIS010000215.1 GCA_016281475.1 Bacteroidales bacterium | reverse complement strand
AGCATGTCCGCTAATACCCAGGGCGTTGCCCTGGGCTAATTGCTTTTTGGCCTTTCAGGCCGTTAATCTCCTAGGGATTGTCTTGTCAAGACAGCGTACTATATCGAACTACAGCGAAAAAACCACTTGTCAAACTTTAGTCAACTTATTTTTTACCGTCACATAAGAGTGTTTGTTCTTCAATTTTGTTCAATTTCTCGCCGTCAGGCGATAAAAATAGAGCCACCTTATATTATGATATGAGGTTGAGAGGTCAGTAGTGTACTTCGACTTGTGCGCCGTCGGAGGCGAGGAGGGTGTTGGGGAAGATGGCGGCGGCTTCGGCAAGGAGGGCTTCGGGCTCTTTGTAGCGGGCGCTGATGTGGGTGAGGAGGAGCTGTTTGGCGTTGGCTTTGAGGGCCAGGGTGGCGGCTTGCGAGGCGGTGCAGTGGAGTTTCTCAGCGGCAATGGTGGTGAAGGCGTTGTTGAATGTGCTTTCGAGGCATAGGAGGTTGACGCCCTCGATGTAGGGGAGGATGGTCTCGGTGTAGGCGGTGTCGGTGCAGTAGGCGTAGCGACGTGGCTGATTACGTTTCGTGACGTTGCCTTGGCTCGGCATAGCGGGCGAGTTTGTTGTGCTCTCGGTCTGCGCGTTGTTTTTGCCGCGCGGCTTTTCTTCAATGAGGTAGCCGTAGGTGGGCACGGAGTGAACCAATGGGAAGGCGTGGATGCGGCAGAGGTTGTTTTCGAAGATGGGGAGGCAGCCTTCGGTGTGGGTGAGCTCGTGGTAGCGGATTTCGAAGTCGATGTGGCTGCCCGAGGCGGCGAGGATTGTCTGCATGGCAAGGGTGATGCCTGCGGGGGCATAGATGTCGATGGGGTCTTTGCGTCCGCAGAGATGCAGGCTGCTAATAAGGCCGGGGAGGCCGAAGAAGTGGTCGCCGTGGAGGTGTGTGATGCAGATGACAGAGAAGGACTGCAGGCGTTGGTGGAAGACACGTATCTGGGTCTGAGTGTTTTCGCCGCAGTCGAGGAGGATCCGGAAACCATTTAGGTTGACCATCTGTCCGCTGCAGTGGCGTGTGGAGGTGGGGAGCGCGGCTCCGGAGCCTAGTATGGTGGTGTAGAAGTTCATTGTAATTTGAAAATTGAAAGGTGAAAATTGAAGTTAGTGGAAAATTGAAAGGTCTGAAATGCACGCTCCCGCGAGATTTCAATTTTCAATTTTCAACTTTCAATTCTCATAGTATATGATGGCACCGCTGGTGGGGTCGAAGAGGGCTTTGAAGCGGTTGTGCGGTAGGTCGATGACGGGACCGAACTGTGCGACGGGGAGGGTGACTTGGTAGTCGAAGAGCTCGCAGTGGAGCGAGAGTAGGGCTTGTGAGGGGAGGCGGTATTTGAAATTGCGGTTGCACCAGGGGAAGAGGCTTTTCTGCTCGCGACTGTATTGGCGGACATTCTTGATAGACTGGTCGGGGCGCAGGGTGCAGACGACGGGAAGGGCATCGTAGTCGTCGCTCTCGCAGATGCCTTCGGCACGAGAGAAGTAGAAGAGGATGGTGCTCTGGATGGTGTCGGAATTGCGACCGGTGAGGTTGGGCTGTAGGAAGAAGTGGGCAGTCTCGGTGATGGGTCGGCCGATAAATTGGGTGAGTATCTGAGCCTGGCGTTCCTCGATTTGGCGGAGCATCTGGGTTTTGCCTTCGGGGGTGTAGCGGTCGGAGACGGTGATGTCGGCACGATTGTCCTCGAGTTCGGCAAATTCCTCGGCAGCTGCCTGGGCGCGCTGGCGGAGGGAGCGGGGAGCCTTCTTGGTGGAGGTGCCTGTGGGATGGCCGGGACGGTCGCCACGGACATAGAAGGTGTCGGTACGGTCGTAGAGGTTATAGGTGGGGAGCATCTTGTCGGCAGTGGCGTTGTGGAGGATGAGCTTGGCATCGGTAGGGGTGAGCCTGTCGGTGGTGTCAGTGTAATTGGAGACGCTGGCGAGGGCGGCAGCAGCTTCCTGTGGGGTGAGTCCGATGGAGCGTAGGAGCTGGCGGCTGTCGACTTGGACGGAGATGCCCTTGGGGTTGATGAAGTAGTAGTGGTCGGGGTCGGCGGTGACGTTGTAGGAGGCTTCGATGTTCTTGATGCGATAGGGCTTTTCGACATCGAAGTTGTCGAGGGCTAGCATCTCGGAAGCGTATTGGCTGTAGATGGCCTCGGAGAGGTCGTAGTACTGATAGGTCACGTCGACGCATATCTGCGTGAATGGCAGGGCATAGAAGACACCGCCGCCGTTGGCTTTGCCCGAGTCGGCGTTGATGGGGGTAACAGAGTAGCAGCCCGTGAACAGCAGGGTGGACACTAACAGAAATTGAAAATTGAAAATTGAAAATTGAAATTTGGGTGATATTCTTTTCATGGTGATTATTTTTTTCTGATTAATAGGAGGCCGATGAAGGTAATGAGGCCGTTGAGGAGGAGTATTTCGAAGCCGAAATGATAGCCAGTCCACTGTGGCATATAGAGCTTGAGGAGATAGCAGATGACTGGGGAGAGGATGGCGATGACAGGCACCCATCGGTCGCGGACGGTGCGGCGGGTGAAAAGGCCGAAGGTGTAGAGGCCTAGCAGTGGGCCGTAGGTGAAGCCGGCGATGTCGAAGAGGGTGTCGATGAGCGACTGGTTGTGGAAGGGGCGGAAGGCGATGATGACCAGAAGGTAGAGGAGGGCGAAGATTACGTGGACTAGGCGGCGGGTGGCAAGGGTTGAAAGTTGATAGTTGAAAATTGAAAATTGTTTTTTGTTGTCTTTTTCGGCCTTGTCGAAGCCGAGGAAGTTGTAGCAGAAGGTGGTGGTGAGGGCGGTGAGGGTGCCGTCGGCACTGGAGTAGCCCGCCGCTACCGTGCCGAGGACGAAGACAACGGCAGTGAAGGTGCTGATATGGAATGCCACGGAGGGGAATATCTTGTCGCCGACCACGGTGCCGGATTCGTTGACGGGGAGGGGGAATCCGCTGCTTTGGCAGTAGGCGATGAGGGCGGCACCAAGGCAGAGGAAGATGATGTTAACGACGATGAAGAGGAGGCTGGAGGTGAGCACGTTTTTCTGAGCGGAACGGAGCGACTTGCAGGAGAGGTTTTTCTGCATCATGTCTTGGTCGAGGCCGGTCATGGTGATGGTGATGAACATGCCGCTGACGATTTGTTTCCAGTAGTATTTGCTGGCGGTGGGGTCGGTCTCGAAGATGCGTGTGTAGCCTGCCTCGGAGGAACGGCGCAGCAACTGCGGAAGTGTGATGTCGAGCTGACGGAGGATGGCGACGACGGTGACAACGGCGGCAAGAATGAGGAATGTGGTCTGCAGGGTGTCGGTCCAGACCACGGTCTTGACACCGCCACGGAATGTGTAGAGCAGTATGATGGCTATGAAGATGACCGCCGGCACCCAGAAGGGGATGCCCCATGAGCGGAAGACGAATTCGTACAGCACAAAAACAACCAGATACATGCGCAGTGCCGACCCCATCAGGCGCGAGATGAGGAAAAAGGCGGCACCCGTCTTCTCGGATGCTATGCCGAAGCGTTGGTTGAGGTAGGTGTAGATGGAGGTGAGGTTAAGTTTATAATATAAGGGTAGTAACACGAGGGCGATGGCGACGTAGCCCAGTACGTAGCCGAAGACGAGGGGCATGTAGGTGAACTGACCATAGTAGACCCCTCCTGGCACGGACATGAACGTGACGCCCGAGAGGGAGGCCCCGATCATGCCGTAGGCGACTACGGGCCACGGGGATTTGCGCTGACCACGGAAGAAGGCATCGTTGCCGGCACTCTTGCGCGATGAGAGCCACATGATGACGAAAAGCAGGGCCGTATAGGCTAGAAAGCAGATGAGTATGATAGTTTCCAAAGCGATTTTGTTGAATTATTTAATTTGCAAAGATACAAAATAATTGTGAATTGTGAATTGTGAAATGTGAAATGAATATATAGAGCACGAATTACCACGAATTTATCATTGTCTAATTCATGCATGAACCATGTCCGACAGGTGTCAATTGGCGTTTTTTTTCAGTATTGAGATACTAAAAAATGCCTATTTGCGTTTTTTTTTGTAACTTTGAACTCGCAAAATAGCGTAAAATAACATCTAAAAGTAAGTATAATACATTATTGTATAGTAGGTTATGAGAATGAAGCAGTTTCTGTTCGCGGCCTTATTTTTGGGTTTGACAGGCTGTTTGGCAGCCCAAAACAACGATAATTTGCGCGGACGAATCAATGACAGACCCAATCAGGCTGTGCCACGTCGTGCCGATGCTCCGACGAAGGTAGACCAGCGTATGCCCGACCAGCTGTCGGACTGCCAGCGCGACGGTCTGCATGGCGAGGTGCATGATGTGTTGTCGGTGATGTATGAGGCGGACGGGCGCGCCAACGACGCGGGCCGTGGCAGCATCATGGAGCGCCTCAAGACGGTCTACAACCAGAAAGGGCAGCGTCGCAGTCAGTCGTATCTTTCCAATGAGGAGGATATGATATTCCGCACTCGTTACAAACATGACGATTTCGGGCTGGTGACGCTGGAGCATATCCTCGACCCAGAGGAGAACGTGATAGGACGTACATATTATTTATATGATGCCGATTTGGTCCTCACAGAGGTGTATGTGGAGGACGAGGAGCGTCAGATTGAGAGCCGGGTGCTGTATAAGTACGATGCACAGGGACGTGTGAGCCAGTTGAGCTACAACGACCATGCAAATAACGTGTTCCGTCGCGAGATGTATATCTACGGCGAGAACGACAATGTGTTCAAGACCGTGGTGTTCAATGGCCAGGGTCAGAAGGTGCAGGAGATACGCTATGAGTATGACGAGCATAACGAGCCGGTCAGTTCCACAATGTATGACTATTATGAGGACCCCAACGAGCCCGAGCTGACGATTACCCTTTATGAGTATCGCTACGACGAGGAGGGCAACTGGGTGACTCGCTACGAGTATATCCTCGACAACGATAAAAAAATCCCCACCTACATTGTGGAGAGAGATATCAGGTATTATTAGGAAAATGCGCCTTTCTTGGCGTTTTTTTATTGTCGTTTTTCATAATTTTTTTTCCCCGCAGGTAGGCAACAGTCTGCGGGGTTTTTAATGGAATGAATGTTTGGGCAAGAGTCGATGTTTGACTCAAGAAGTGGAAATGCTATGAGGTTCAGTCGGTCTCGTAGCCGAACTGACGGAGGGCGCGGTCGCTGTTGCGCCAGTCTTTCATCACTTTGACGTATAGGTTGAGGAAACATTTTTTGCCAGTGAATTCCTCAATGTCCTTGCGGGCTTCGATGCCGACCTTCTTGATTGACATGCCCTTGTGCCCGATTAGGATGGCACGCTGTGATTCGCGTTCAACGAAGATAACGGCGCCGATATTATCGATGCCGTCCTTCTCCTTGTAGCTCTCCACGGCCACCTCGCAGCTGTAAGGAATTTCCTTTTGGTAGTAGAGTAACAGTTTCTCTCGAATTATCTCGCTGACGAAGAAACGCATGGAGCGGTCGGTGAGTTCGTCTTTTGGGAAGTAGGGCGGATTCTCGGGCAGCTGCTCGATGATGTGGTCGAAGATAGTGTCGATGTTGAATCGTTCTGTAGCGGAGGCAGGCACGATGATGGCGCGGGGTATCTGGTTCTGCCAATATGCCATCTTGTCACGGATAGTCTGTTGGTCGCTGAGGTCAATCTTGTTGATGACAACGATGACGGGGGTGTTGGAACGGATGATTTTGGCTAAGACTTCTTGGTTCTTGAATGTCTCGCCTATCTCGGTGACGAGGAGGAAGAGGTCGGCATCCTCGAGTGCGCTCTTGACAAAGCCCATCATCTGCTCGTGCAGTTTGTAGTGGGGATTGACGATGCCGGGGGTGTCGGTGTAAACGATTTGGAAATCGTCGCCGTTGACAATGCCCATGATGCGGTGGCGGGTGGTCTGCGCCTTGCTGGTGATTATGCTCAGTTTCTCACCCACGAGGGCGTTCATAAGGGTGGACTTGCCCACGTTTGGGTTGCCTATGATATTGACAAAACCTGCTTTGTGCATACGGAAGTTAAAAATTGAAAATTGAAAATTGAAACTTCGCGGGGCGAGCAATTGGTCGCTCTCGCGAGATTTCAATTTTCAATTTTACTCTTCAATTAATAATAGTAGAATGATTATTCGGCTTCGACAACCTCGTTGGCGCCAGTGGCGGCGGCACGGGTGCTGTTGATAACGACCACCTCGCTGCTCTTGGGGTTGAGGATTTCGTAGTTCTCGGTGGCGATATCCTGAACCTTGCAACGCTGTGCGACATCAAGGTTGGTAATGTCGATAAGGATTTCGCTGGGCATGTTGGCGGGGAGAGCCTTGACGTTGAGTCTCTTCTGCTTGTAGGCCAGCTTACCACCCTTCATCACACCGACGGAGGTGCCGGTGGTATGGACGGGGATAGACATGACGATGGGCTTGTTGTCGCTCAGTTCGTAGAAGTCGCAGTGGTACACGATTTCGGTCACGGGGTGGAATTCAATGTCCTTCAGCATGGCGCGATGCTTGGTGCCGTTGAGGTCAATCTCGACAAAGCAGGGTGCCGGGTTAAAGAGGATGCGCTGGAATTCGGTCTGGGGGACGGCGAAGAGGTACTGCTCGCCTTTGCCATACATGACGCACGGCACCTTGTCTTCACGACGCAGAGCCTTAGCATCTTTTTTCCCTACGTTCTCGCGGAGAGAACCGCTCAATGATACTATTCTCATTTTTTGTGTGTTTTTTTTGTGGGGTGTTGCCCCTGGTTAATATTATGATATGTTTAAGAAAAAAATGACAGCAGGATTACTTACCAGCAGAGGTTTATCGTTACATTCTATGGATGACACCTTTGCGATGGATAGTGGTCTCGTAGAGGTTGTCGAGCGACTCGTAGCACACCACGCGGCGGATGGCCTCGGCCAGCAGCCAGTCGCAGCTGAGCACATGGATCTTGCTGCTCTCTCGTTTCAAGGGGATGGTATCGGTCGTAACCAACTCTTCCAGTGCGCTGTTCTCCACTTTCTCAATAGCGTTGCCGCTCAGCACGGGGTGGGTAATCATGGCGCGGACGCTCTTGGCACCGCTCTCCATGATGATGCCTGCGGCCTTGCAGATGGTCGAGCCCGTGTCAATAATATCATCAAGCAGGATAACGTGCTTGTCCTTCACGTCGCCAATCAGTCTCATCTCGCCAATCTCGTTGGGTTTGTTGCGGTGCTTGTAGCAGATGACAAAGCTGTTGTTCAACGTTTTGGCATACATGCCAGCGCGCTTGCTGCCACCCATATCGGGGCTGGCGAACATCACCTCTTCAATGTCGAATTTCTCGCGGATGTAGGGCATGAACAGCGAAGAGCCGTACAGATGGTCCACAGGGACGTTGAAGAACCCCTGAATCTGGTCGGCATGGAGGTCCATGCAGATAACGCGGTCAACGCCTGCTACCTGTATCGTGTCGGCAATCAACTTCGAGGCGATTGGCACATGCGGCTTATCCTTTCTGTCCTGACGGGCAAAGCCATAATAAGGAATCACGGCCACGATTTTCTCTGCCGAGGCACGTTTGGCTGCGTCAATCATCAGCAATAGCTCAAACAGGTTGTCGGTGGGGGGAATCGTCGACTGGATGATGAACACGATGCCGCCACGGATGGTTTCCTCGTATGAGGGTTGAAATTCGCCGTCGGCATACTGAAAAACGGTGGCATTTCCGAGTGGAATTCCATAAATTTCGGCAACTCTGCGGGCCAGATTTTCGGTCGCACGGCCTGCAAAAATGAATACTTTATCAGATTTTTTTTCGCCCATTTTATGTTGATTTTGAGAGTGCAAAGATACAATTTTTTTTCAATATATCGTCTGTTTTGAAAAAAAATATTTGTTATGTGGGAAAAAAGTAGTACTTTTGCACCCGATTTCGAGAGATGAAATCATGCCCTGGTGGTGGAATGGTAGACACGGTAGACTCAAAATCTGCTGCTCGCAAGGGCGTGAGGGTTCAAGTCCCTCCCGGGGTACGAAAGGATTTTGTAAGTAACTTAAATTGAGTAAAATACAAAACCTTTTTTCTTTTATATACCAAATTTGGTCATATTTTCGATAAAAGGAGTAAAAAAAAGGAGTCTTTAGTTTCTGTTTATCGCACAGAAAATATTTGTGTTACATCTTTGCAGGGGCAATAATAATTGCGAAATGACGTTATCAAAGAAAACGATAAACACTTACAGACCATGAAGCAATTGATGCTTACCCTTTGTGCTGTGGCCACGATGATGGCCGTTGGCTGCGGTAACGGTAATCAGAATCGAAGTGACACTATACCCGAGGCAACCATTGCAGCAGGTGCCAGGCGGGGCGTGCGGATATATGGGTGCCTGCGGAGCCTCCATCAGCACCGGCATATTCATGTCCATCATTACGCGCAACACACCGTTCTCCACCGACACCTGGCGGCTGTGCAACCTCTGCACCTCGCGTGCGCTGGAGCAAGTGGCCAAAAACGGAGGCCCTCGTTGCTGCAAGCGCGACTCCTACCTTTCGGTATTGACAGCCATCGATTTTGTGAAAGGGAACCTCGGCGTGGGGATGGAGAAGCCTGTGGTGCGCTGCTCGCGCAGTCAGAAAAACGAACAGTGCATCGGCAATAAATGCCCATTTTCGCCTATGCAATAAGACCAAGTTTCATGAAAACGACAGAATTATACAACACTTTGCGAGACAAGTCGCTGAAAGGGGTGGCGCGGAGACAGGCGGTGATAGAGATGATGCTCCGTGGAGAAGCGCCGTTGGCCTTGCTGCAGGATATGATGCCACAATTGGGCGACAAGGAGTCCGCCACGGTGCTCGAGGCGCTGGAGGAAATCTCAAACAAGAAACTGATGCTGCTGGAAGCCGGACACCTTCCGATGGTCATCCCTTACATCGCATCTGCCAACAACTCATGCCGCCGCGAAGCCTCGCGCATTGTCGGCAACCTCGCCGCCACATTTCCCAATGAGATCGGGAATGCCATCCCATTGCTGATGGCCAACACCGCCAACGAGAGTACTGTGGTGCGCTGGAGTGCCGCCTACGCCTTGAGCCACATCATCGTCCTTCCGCCATACGCCCAGAGCGGCCTCTACGACGAACTCCAGCAACTCGCCACCACCGAAAACGAGCATGGAGTCAAGTCACAATACGACAAAGCCCTCAAAAAAGCTACCAAAATGAGAAAATGAATATGACATACGTTTACTTGATGAAAAACAATAGGGAGTTGTCTTTTGAAATCATTAAGAGACATGTGGAGCATTTACGGAAACTGGATGCCAAAGGAATGTTGGTCTTATGCGGTCCTTTCTCCGATTATCCAGGCGGTATGGTGATTGTTCGGGCGGAAAGTCCCGATGAAGCCAGAACTATTGCTGAAGCAGACCCGTTCATCTCTTCTGGATACAAAACCTACGAGCTTCGCTGCCTTGAAGTTGCTAATTCGGAAAACAACTATCTTATGCCTTGACATTTCCAAAATAAGGTAAAAACAAGAAATAAGCATCATGTCAGATCGACCGCCGCCACATCAGCTTCGGCCCCTGCTTTCGAAAAAGCAAAGTTTTTTTTGCATCTCAAATTTGGTCATAATTTGGTCATATTTTAGAAGATTTGTTGGTCATAGTGACCATATTCAGATAGTTTCGAAAGAACTTAAAGCAAGCAATATCAACCAATAAGAAACAATAGGGTATTCGTCTCAGAGTTCCTCCTTGGTACTTAAAATGTTAATTGTTAGCACTTTATCTATTTTACACTCAAAATACGCTCAACTTACTTTTTCAATACAACCGTTAGTATAGTGTAATCTGTTACATAATAGATATTTATAACAAAAAACCTAAAAAAGGTTCAAGTCCAAAATATGGGGGTTGAACCTTTTTTATTGTATAAGTTTTCTGTTATACTCAGGGCAAACGCATGAAAATTTTGAAAAATAGTACGGAATGAACAATTTGGCCGGAGTTATTAACAGGCTACCGTGCGAGCCGCGTGGAAATTGTGCGAAATGAACAAATTCGCCCACAGTTTGTTGATAAATATTTGTGACACAACACATAACATATTCTCGACATTCTCGTTATCCTTGCATAACCAACACACACAGTTATGGCAAGTT
>JAEEIS010000214.1 GCA_016281475.1 Bacteroidales bacterium | reverse complement strand
GCAGGTAGAGCACATCCCTTTTAAGGATGGGGTCCTGGGTTCGAATCCCAGCTTAGTCACAGGAGGAGACTAAGTAGCTCAGCAGGTAGAGCACATCCCTTTTAAGGATGGGGTCCTGGGTTCGAATCCCAGCTTAGTCACAAATGTAGTACCGGGAGCACACTTCCGGTTTTTTTATATCATGGGTATGTCACGCAACGCACGATTCTTATTGTGGCTGTTCCTGTTGGCAGGGTGGATGCCTTGTCGTGCCCAAGAGTCGCAGGAGCAGCTGGCCTCACATTATTATACCAATGGTGAGTATGCGCAGGCGGCGGAGATGTACGAATCGCTCTATCGCCGAGCTCCCAATAAGTTCTACTACCAGATGCTGTTCCGTTCGTATTTGGAATTGGAGCAGTATCGCGACGCGGAGCGGCTTGCCGAGCGTCGGCTGAAGCAGTATCCGAATGAATTGGAACTCTACGTTGACCAAGGCAAAGTCCATGAACGCAAGGGTGAAACACGCAAGGCATCAAAGGCGTTTGATGCTGCGGTGGACAAAGTGGGGTATGATACCAAGCAGATTACTGACCTTGCGCAGGCTTTTGAGGTGGCGAGTCATGCCGACTACGCCATTAAGGTATACCTACAGGCTCGGCAGAAGATGAAGAACAACTACGCCTTTGTCAGCGAATTGGCTACCCTCTACGAACATACGGGAAATTATGAGGCCATGATGCGGGAGTACTTCGACCTGCTTGACAAAATGCCTAATATGATGAACTCTATCCAGATTTCCCTCCAGCGGGTGTTGAACGAGACCGCCAATCCCAAGATTGAGGAGGGGCTGCGCAAGACATTGGTGCAGCGGGTGCAGCAGCATCCTGAGAACAAGCAGTATCTGGATATGATGATATGGTTCTCGTTGCAGCAGAAGGACTTTGCCTTTGCCATGACACAGGCCAAAGCTGTCGACGCCCGATTCCCAGACCAATGGGGCGAACCGTTGATGCGTGTCGCTGCCATAGCGCAGAGCAACGCTGCCTACGATGTGGCGCAGGAATGTTACTCCCTCGTTGCAAGAAAAGGCCCTGAGAGCCCCTATTACTTCGAAAGCAGGGTAGGGGACCTCGACGTGCGTTTCGCCCGCATAAACCGCAATTTCCCTATCGAGAACAAGCGTCTTTGGCATCTGCTCGGCGACTATGAGAGTCTTTTTGACGAATTAGGCAAGAATGTGCAGACGGTGCGTCTGATGCGCAACTATGCCGACCTGATGGCATACTATGCCGACAGCCTGCAGCGGGCAGCCGACATGCTCTACGACATCCTGGAACTCCCCCAGCTGCCGCCCAAAGAGCGCGACGAGACCAAACTAGTCCTCGGCGACCTGCTTCTTTTTGCCGGCGAGGTGTGGGATGCGTCGCTACTATATATGCAGGTGGAAAAGGCCAACAAGAACGATGTGCTGGGTTCGCAGGCAAAGTTCAAGAATGCCAAGCTTTCTTACTTTAACCACGATTTCGAGTGGGCTAAGACCCAGCTCGATGTGCTTCGTGCCTCCACTAGCAAGCTGATTGCCAACGATGCGATGGAGCTTTCACTGCTCATCAGCGACAACATGGAGGAGGACAGTACCTACGATATGCTTGAGCGCTATGCCGATGCGGACTTGTTGCTCTATCGTAACCAGCTTGATTCGGCATGGGATGCCTTCGATGCGGTGGCAACCAGCGCCTTGTCGCACCCCCTGTTTGACGAGGTGCTGATGCAGAAAGCGAAGATTCGCATCCGCCAGCAACGCTATGCAGAGGCGGATTCCCTCCTGCAACAGCTTGTCGACATTTACTCTGACGACATCCTTGCCGACGATGCGCTAATGCTGTTGGCTGAGCTAAACGACGAGCAGCTCCAGCATCTCGAGCGCGCCCGTGAATGTTACGAGAAGCTGATACTCGACTATCCCACCAGTCTTTATGTAGACAGGGCTAGAAAACGTTATAATGAACTCAAGGCATCGCTGCCTGCAATTAATTAACCACTATGGAAGTACGCGCCAAAAAAGCCCTCGGACAACATTTCCTTCGCGATGAGAATATCGCCCGTCAGATAGCCGAAAGCCTCTCTGGCACCACTCACCATGTGCTTGAGGTGGGTCCTGGAATGGGGGTGTTGACAAAATATCTGTTGTCAAATCCCGACCTCGACTTCCATGCCATTGAGATTGACCGCGAGTCGGTGGCATACCTCCACACCCACTACCCATTGCTGCATGTCATTGAGGGCGACTTCCTCGCCTTGGAGTTGCAAGCTCTTTTCTCTGAACCTTTTGCCGTCATTGGCAACTTCCCATATAATATCTCCTCGCAGATACTCTTCAAGGTCTACGACAACCGCGACCGTGTCCCCGAGGTGGTAGGCATGTTCCAAAAGGAGGTGGCAGAGCGGGTGGCTGCCCGCCCCGGCAGCAAGACCTATGGCATACTCAGCGTGCTCCTCTCTGCCTTCTACGATATCGAATACCTCTTCACCGTTCACGAGCATGTATTCTCCCCCCCGCCGAAGGTCAAGTCGGCGGTTATCCGTCTGCGTCGCAATAGTGTTCAGCATCTCGACTGCGACGAGCAGCTCTTTACCCGTGTGGTGAAGATAGGCTTTAACCAGCGGCGCAAAACGCTCCGCAACGCCCTTCGTCAGCTCTCCCTGCCACTCGATGCCATCCCTGCCGACCTGCTGGCCTTGCGTGCCGAACAGCTCAGTGTCGGTCAGTTTGTACAGATAACCCAGTTGCTTCAAAACTTATAATCCAATTTAGTTCCATGTCTGTCCTCGAATACATCATCATCTCCTTCGCCCTAGCCTTCCCCGTGATGGTTACGGTGCGTGGCTGTGCTTTGAAAAACCATATTCTCCTCACCCGTGGGCTGGCTGTCTCTGCATTGCTGGCAATAGTCCATATTGCATTTATTCTTATAGGTATATCTGTCGCCAATATGTTGCAGTTTGGTATGCCTGAATATGACAACCTTGTCTATCTTGGCTTGTTGGTGCTTGTGGCAATAAGGATGTTCTATGCCGCCTTCCGCAAACAGGATCGAGAACTGCCTGCCTATGACATATCTCGTTGGGGTACAGTGTTATTGCTGGGTATCGCCACAGCCGTCAATACCCTCTTGGTGGGTCTGGGACTGGGCTTCCGTGTGAGCCTGCATGCCGAATTGTGGCGGCTATCGGTACCGCTCTTTGTGGTGATGTTTCTGCTCTGCTATTGGGGCATTATGCTGGGACGTCGCAAAAAGCCTATACGCGAACGTCGCTGGATGCTCATCGCAGTGCTTTTCCTGCTTATCTTTGCCGTGAAGGGTGCCTTTTTCTCTTAGTCTTTCCTGTTGTTATCTTAAATTGTTGCGTGCCTCATTATTGTATTGGTGGACCTTGCCAACGGTTTCGCAGGTCTCCATCTCAGGGCAGCTGCCGCAAGTCTCTACGTCACGTTTCATAGCGCATTGGCGGATGGGACACAT
>JAEEIS010000213.1 GCA_016281475.1 Bacteroidales bacterium | reverse complement strand
CGATGTCGGAGGAGACGATATACGGACTGCTGAAGGACTTTAAGTATGTCATCCCGCAGGGCAGCCCCATGTCGGGTATCGGCAACGACTTCCAAGTGGTGTCGCTGTCGAACTGCTTTGTGATAGGCAACAGCGGGGCAAGCGACTCGTATGGCGGCATCATGAAGATTGACCAGGAGCAGGTGCAGCTGATGAAGCGGCGCGGCGGCGTGGGCCACGACCTGACGCACATCCGCCCCTCGGGCAGCCCGGTGAAGAACAGCGCGCTGACCTCGACGGGCATCGTCCCCTTCATGGAACGCTACAGCAACACCACCCGCGAGGTGGCACAGGGTGGCCGACGCGGCGCATTGATGCTGAGCATCAGCATCAAGCACCCCAACGCGGAGCAGTTTATCGATGCCAAGCTGGAACAGGGAAAGATTACGGGGGCCAACGTGAGCGTGAAGGTGACGGACGAGTTTATGGAGTGCGTACGCAGCGGCAAGCCTTTCGTGCAGCAGTATCCGGTGGACTCGGTAAACCCGATAGTGAAGAAGGAGATTGACGCCCGCGCCCTGTGGAACAAGATTATCCACAACGCATGGGCTTCGGCGGAGCCAGGGGTGCTGTTTTGGGACACGATATTGCGCGAGAGCGTGCCGGACTGCTATGCCGACTTCGGCTACCGCACGGTGAGCACCAACCCCTGCGGCGAGATTCCGCTGTGCCCCTACGACAGCTGCCGACTGATAGCGGTGAACCTCTACAGCTATGTGAAGAACCCCTTCACCAAGGAGGCGGAGTTTGACTACGACCTGTTTCGCGACCATATCATCAAGGCGCAGCGACTGATGGACGACCTGATTGACCTGGAGCTGGAGAAGGTGAACAAGATACTGGCTAAGATTGAGATCGACCCCGAGGGCGACGACATCAAGAGCGTGGAGCGCAACCTGTGGCTGAACATCAAGATGAAGTGCCTCGAGGGACGGCGCACCGGACTGGGCATCACCGCCGAGGGCGACATGCTGGCCGCCATGGGGCTGCGCTACGGCAGCGACGAGGCGACGGAGTTCTCGGTGGGCGTGCACCGCACGCTGGCCTGCTCGGCCTACCGCTCGAGCGTCCTCATGGCCAAAGAGCGCGGCGGATTCCCCCTCTACGACGCCAACCGCGAAAAGCTGAACCCCTTCATCCAACGGCTGGCAGAGGCCGACCCGCAGTTGTATGCCGACATGGTGCAAAACGGCCGTCGCAACATTGCCCTACTGACCATCGCCCCCACGGGCACGGTGAGCATCTGCACCCAGACCACCTCGGGCATCGAGCCGGTATTTCTGGTGAGTTACAAACGCCGCAAGAAGATTAACCCCAACGACAAGGACAGCTCGAAACACAAGATTGTGAAGGACGAGAACGGCGACTTTTTTGAGGAATACAACGTGCTGCACCCCAAGTTTGTGGATTGGCTGAAACTGCGCGGATACAGCCAAGAGCAGATTGACAACCTGGACGACAAGGAGCTGGACAGCCTGATTGCACAGTCGCCCTACTACAAGGCTACCTCGGCCGACATCGACTGGGTGAGCAAGGTGAAGATGCAGGGTGCCATACAGAAATGGGTGGACCACTCCATCAGCGTCACCGTGAACATACCGAAAGAGACCACCGAGGAGGTGGTGAGCACCATCTACCAGACGGCATGGGAGAGTGGCTGCAAGGGCTGCACCATCTATCGCGACGGCTCGCGGCACGGAGTGCTGGTGTCGAAATCGACGGGCGACAAGTGCAATGACTTTGGCGAGAACAAGGCTCCCAAACGCCCCAAGAAACTGGAGGCCGAGGTGGTGCGCTTCAAGAACGACAAGGAGGACTGGATAGCAGTGGTGGGCATGTATAACAACCGCCCCTACGAGATTTTCACCGGACGGGCGGAGAGCTTCGTGCTGCCCAAATGGGTCGAGAAAGGCTGGGTGATACGCGTGAAGGAGAAGGGCGACGAGCACGCCCGCTACGACTTCCAATTCTTGGACCAGGACGGCTACCACGTGACCATGGAGGGACTGAGCCGCATGTTTAAGAAGGAGTATTGGAACTATGCCAAGCTCATCAGCGGCATCCTGCGCCACGGTATGCCGATACCCAACGTGGTGGATCTGATTGGGAAGCTGAATTTCGACGTGGACAGCATCACCACGTGGTCAAACGGTGTGGCACGTGCCTTGAAACGCTACATCAAGGACGGCACCGAGACCGGCGAGACCTGCCCTGACTGCGGCGGCAAGATTATCTACACTGGCGGCTGCAAGAGCTGCCCCAACTGCGGATGGTCGAAGTGCTCTTGATTGAATAGGACATCTGTAAATCCGAACATCTGAATATCAAAAGGGGGGCGGCCGCTACACGGTCGCCCCCCAAATTTTTAATTCTCATCTCACTTTTCAATTCACAACGAGTTTCTGCACCATGTTGACATCGCCAGCGACGATGTGGACATAGTAGGTTCCCTGCGCAAGGCCGCTGACCGACATCTGCTTGACACAGTCGGCATTGCCATTGCACCAGAGCTCGTCGGAGGCCACAATGCGGCCAGCCATATCCACAACGGTGATGAGCAGTCGACCACGCACCCCTGCCACGCTGATGGTGGTGGCATCGGTGGTGGGGTTAGGATAGATGCTGCAGGCGAAACTGCCGTCGACAGGGACGATGCCTGTGTGCGAGAGGGTGGTGAAAGTCGACCCTGTCCAGTCGCTGGAGACCTCGTCGGTGCAGGCGGCACGGACATAGACATCGTATTCCATATCCGGCATCAGACCGGTGATGGTGTAGGTGGGCGTGCTGACGGTGGCATTGGTGCCCCAACCTTGGTCGAAACCGCGGTAGCCGTAGCTGACAACCCATACCGTCTCCTCGCCAGTGGGAGTCCACGAGACTACGGCAGTGGTGCTGGTAACATCGCTAACACGCACATCAGAAATGGGCAGACAGACAGGTGTGGTGAAGGTTGTGGGTTCGGACCAATCGCTGTAGGTGGTGGCAGAACACATGGCCTGTACACGGACATTATATGAAACGCCGGGATTGAGTCCCAGGATAGTCACACGGTTGCTGTAGACCGTGTCGTGTCCGCTGAAAGAGGTGTTGTAGACATTCACCACGTAGGCAACAGCATGGGCGGTGGCATCGGTCTGCCACGAGAGGGTGACAGACTGGAAGCCTGCCTCGTCGACAACAACTTGCTGGGGAACATAGCAGGTGAGCGTGTCGGTGACACAGTTGCTGGTGGTCCAGAAAGAGATGGCGGTGTCGTTGCAGAGGCTGCGCACACGATAGTTATAGGTAGTGTTGGGTTCGAGGCCCACAAAGGTGTAGCTGTGGGCATTGACCAGCGTGGGAGCGGGCCAGACGTTGGTGCTGGCGGGCTTGATGGCAACCTCGTAGTTGCTGGCAGGGCCTACCCAGGTAGCAGCGATGGAGGTAGCCCCCACGGCGACATGGGCGAAAGCGGGACGGGTGCAGGACTCGGTGCCGTACACCACGATGCTGTCAAGCAGCACACCCTGGCCGAAGCCTGAATGGGCCATGAAGGCGACCTGATAGGAGGCGGAGGCATTGGGAAGCATGACGGTGTCGACCTGCCAGGTGGGGATGCTATGGTTCCACGAGGCCACATAGTGCCATGCGGAGTCGGGGTGGGTGCGATAGAGGACGGCAAGAGTATCTTGGTCGCTACCCCAGGCGGGCTGTGCATGGTAGAAGGTCATCATCACCTCGTCCTCAGTGGGGATGTTGAGGATGGGGGTGATAAGGTAGGTGGTGTAGCCGTCGTAGCTGTTGCAGGTGAAGCGGGCGTTGTACTCGCCGGTGGCAGCACCCGAGAGTCCGCCATAGGCATTGCCGCCACGGCCGGTAGTCCAATCCACGGTGCCACGAGAGTGGTACTGCTGCCAGCAGACGATGCCGTTCTCGAAGTCCTCCACCCAGGGGAAGTCGTTGATGACGCTGTCGCAGCCAGTCACGCAGGTGGTGTGGGTCACGAAGCCAGTGTCGTTGCTCGAACAGACGGGACGGACATAGACGTCGTAGGAGGTGACGGGCGCAAGACCCGTGAGGGTGATGGAGTTGGTAGAGGTTCCAGCAAAAGTGCCCAAGCCGGGAGCGAATCCGCTGACACCGTATTCTACAATCCAGCTACTGGCGGCACCAGCATCCCAATGGGCATCGATAGAATGCGACGAGGTGGCGGTGGCAACCAAGTTTTCAGGAGCCGGACATGTGAGCAGGGCAAAATGGATGTTGTCGATGGCGGCAGGAGGATTGCTGCCCATGGCACCGTCGTTGATCCACACGATGGTCAGGTAGTAGTTGCCGGCAGTGAGGCGCACCGAATTCTGGTCGTTCTGCCAGGTGTTGCGCAGGTTGCGCTTGCCACCGTCGAGAGCTATCCAGCCGGTAGGCAGGATATTGCTGTAGCGGTTGATGGAGGTGAAGGAGTTGGCGAAGTCGTAATCCTCGGGAACCAAAGCCAGACGCATCAAGTCGTAGCTGCCCTCACCCTGGCAACGCCAGTCGTAGCTGATGGCATAGGAACTGTCGTAGGGTATCTGCAAGTACGTCATGGCGAAGGAGATGGACTGGTTGCTGTTGGTGTAGGCGTTGGTCACGCCACCGTCGTTGGTGACATACATGGCGTGGGTGCCACCGTGGTTGACGGCAGTGCCTGTGTACCAAGTGTTGGAACCCGAACGCTGGTAGACGGAGAAGATGTTGGTGGAGTCTTCGAAATCGTTGAAGTAGGGCAGATAGTGCGGGTCGGCACCCAAGGTAGTAGTACTGGCGGATGTGGGGTCGCTCATGCCGCTGGCACAGTTGGCGTAGACCCACACGTAGTAGGTGGTCAGACCTGAAAGACCCGTGAAGGTGTAGTGCGTGTTGGTTGTAGTGACGGTATAGAGAGCTGCGGCAGGGTTGCTGCTGGTGCCAATCTTGACGGTGTAGCTGCCACGGGCGGCGGTATCGGTCCAATGGAAAGCTATGCGCGACATGCCGACGGAGTCGAACACAATATTGGTGACCGAGTCGCAGGGATTGGGAACATATACGCTAAAGTCGTCCAAGAAGATGGTGTAGTCACTACTACCCGTAGAACGGAAGGCTATCTGATTGCCCGTTCCAGTATAATGGATGCGCACATGGTAGGGATGATAATCATAATAGCCCGAGAAGTCGAGATCGATGGTGTCGAGGACATAGAAAGCCGTGTCACCTTCCCACACGCCAATTTCGAAGGCGGTAGGAGCATAATAGCTGTAACTTGAGGCATAGAAACTCACCTCCAGTCCGTCGATGGTGTCGATAGCGGGGAGGGTGAATATTTCGGTCTGGCCTGAGCTGCTTTCCATCTCAAAATAGATGTTGCCGCTATGGGCGTTGTAGCTACTATTGTAGGCTGAGGGGAAAGTGCCACTATAGCTCGTGCCAGTCATCGGCGCACCCCAGCAATTGGGCACTGCGCCAGTAGTGTAGGTCTCAAAGTCCTCAGTGAGCGGCAGCGAGCTGCGGCTCATCACCGAGCAGGCGGTACGAGCCGAAACGTATGAGTAGGGAATATCGCTACCGCCACAGATGCTACCTACGCGGAAGTTGTAGGGAGTGTTGGCATAAAGGCCCGTCACCGTGTAGGTCTGAGCCGTGGTGTTGGCTACGGCAACGGTCCAAGTGGTGTCGCTCGCCAGTTTATATTCCACAATCCAAGCCGACTCGGTAAGACCGGGAACCCAGTTCAGCGTCACACTGTTGGCCGTAACCGTTCCGAGCACCACTCCTGGCGACACACAGCTGGCATCGCCGCAAGGCGACACAAACACCACGTTGGGACGATTCGAAGTCGTATTGACCTGCGAGGTGACACTGGAGGAGGTGGGGTCGTAGTTGGTACCGTCGCCGTAGGCATAGAGAGTGTTGCCGCTCTGTCCGCCTGTGCCCTGCCAGTTAGTGCTGCTCGACCAGCTGCCGGTGTTGTCGTCGAAGGTAAGCACCAAGTTAGTCGTAGTGTTGGGACGCACGTAGGGCGTGGCAAATGTAAAGGTGTTCCAACCATCGTGGAAGGTGGGAGTGCCGGTGTAGACAATCTTGGAAGTGTCCATCACCACAAAGTCGCTACCGCCATTGAGAGCCGATACGCTGGTGGTGTCGAGATAGATGGTGACATTGCGTGTGGCATTGGGACCCGACATCTGGTAAAGCTTGATGCCGAAAATGGTGTCGGTCAACGGAGCCACCTCACTACTATTATAGAGCACCTGACAGACGGTATAATTATAATACGAGTTGAGGGGATGCGAAGTGAGGCCCACCGTGCCTTCGCCTATCTGTAGTTCGCCACCCACATAGCAGTTGGTGGTGAAATAGGCTCCGACAGGATTGCTGATGTCAGTGGTGCTGCAGTTGGCCTCCACAGTTACGTAGTAGGTGGTGGTCTGCGTCAGGCCGCCAATCTGGTAGGTGCGCACAGTGTCCGCCACCGTGTAGCTCGTGCTGGTGTTGGCGGCGGTATCGGTCACCGTCACGGTGAAGCTCCGTGGCGTGGAGGAGGTACCATATTCCCAGCTCACCATGGCGGAAGCACCCGCCACGTCGCTCACCTCCACATTGTAGGGAGCATTGCAACTTGCCAAAGGCTCGCAACTCACATTGAGCAGGTAGCCCGAGGCAGTGTAGTAGTCGCTATAGCCTGCCGAATAGAACTTGATGGTGACGGCACCCTCGCTCGAGGCCACGCGGAGCGTGTCGTTGCCATAGAACGAGCCCAGCACACGACCACTGGTGCCTACGCCCTCGTAGATGGTCAGTTCGCCATACGTCGACGACGAGGACGAATAGGTGTGATAGCTTCCCGAAATGACCACCGTCTGTGTGTTGTCGGAGGGGTAGACCACCAGATAGGATGTCTGGCTGTAGGAGTAGTTGCCGTCCAACCCGCCATCGTCGCTAATCGAGCCCCCGCACATATACACCGTGTCGGTCTGGTTGGCATTCATCACATACAGGTTGGGACGTGCGGTAACAGGACCCTGCCAGTAGCTGTTTTCGCTCCCGCAGAGCGACCGCACATAGAAGTCGTAGGTGGTGCTGTTGTCCAATCCTGTCACCGTGACAGTATCGGTGTTGACAATAAGTGTGTTGGCCGTCACCGTGTCGGGATCCATGCCAGTGGGGCCGTACACCACTTCCCACGAATATCCTAACGTGTCGGTCCATGCCAGCGACATCTGCCCCGAGGCAGTGCCGGTAGTGTGTATCACCTGCGGCACGGCACAGCTGCTCACCTCGCGGATGGTGATATCGTCGACATACATGGTGCCGTAGCCGCCCGCCAGTTTGCGATAGACCACATAGCCCATGTCTGTAGCCGTAAGCCCGGCAAACGAAACAGTGTATTCCACCCAGTTGGTGTTAAGGGTAATGGTGTCAACCCACACGGCACCGTTACTGACCGAGTCGAGGTTGGTCACATAGCCCACTGCCAGATTGAACGTATAATAGGTGCTGGACCCTCTGGCCCAAAACTTGGTTTCTATAGTATTAATCGGCTGCACGATACGTGGTGACGCAAACGAAAGGTTGTCGCTATAGGAATACATATACACACCATATCCGCTGTGACCTGCCGAGGTGGAAAGATATGGATAGCTACCGCTCTGCTCGGTGATGCGCCAGCAGCTGGGGAACGAACCGCCATAGGTATCAAAATTCTCAACCAACGGCAATACGGTGGTGCCGCAGTCGGTGCGGAAGCTGAAAGGCACCGCCTCGCTGGTGTCGCTGCCCGTGCAGTTGTTATAGAGGTAACCGCTATACTGCGTGTTGGCATTCAGGCCCGTGAAGGTATAGCTGTTCGTGTAGCTGTAGTGCCAGCTGCTGTCGTTGTTCATATAAATCATATAGCCCGCCGACACGGTGGCACTGGCCCACGTCAGCGTCGCGCTGTTCGAGTCGACCGTCGCCGACGGCGTGCCCGGCATATAGGAGCAGGTGGGTGCCGTGCTGATGGTCATATCGTCCAAGAAAAGGGTCATCTGGCCCGTGCCGCTCTTATAGGCACGGAAGGCAATGCGATGGCCGTTGCCCGTATAGTCCACCAGATACACACGATAGTGATAGTACGACGACGAGCTGAACGAGCCCGCGTTGGTCAGCGCCACCGTGTCCACCGGCACAAAGGTAGTGTCGTCCTCCATCACGCCCACCTCAAACAGCGTAGGCGCATACGACGACACGGTAGAGGCGTAGAAGTCCACCATCAGGCTGCTGGGGTCGGCAAACTCGCAGGTGGCCGCCGTCAGCGTGCGGACGCTCGAGCCCGACTGGAATTCAAACTCATAGTACACATTGCCGTTGCGGGCATTGCCCGACCAGTTGTAGGCACAGGGGAAGGTGGCAAGGCTGGTGGTAGTGCTCTCCACAGCCACCCAGCCCGTAGGCTGCTGGCCCGTGCTCAAGCCCTCAAATCCCGTGAAATAGGGAACCGACTGATAGCTCTGCGCCCCCACTGCCAAAGGCAGCACCAGGCCCAAGAGCATTAGTATTTTGGATATATTATTTTTCATCTCAATCTTATTTATTAATTGTCCGACCAATCAGACTATTCCAGTTATTCCGATTACTCCGACAAATAGTTTACTGCACACTGAATTTCCTTGTGGTGTCAAACTGCTGGTTGTACAACCGCACCACATAGCTGCCCTTCGCCAGCCCCTCCACGTCAATCACCATCTCGCACTCGGCCGGGCAGTCCTTCACAAAGCTCCGCAACATGCGGCCGCTGACATCGACAATGTCGACATTCACACGTCCTTCCACACCCTTCAACACAATGGTGGTCGTAGTAGTGGCAGGGTTGGGGTAGATGTCCACGCCCATGTCCTCGACGTCGGCAATGCCCTCATGGTTGCTCTCGCTCAGCGTGGTGAAGGCCACCGTGGCCCATTCGCTGTAGCGGCCGTCCTCGCAAATCGAACGCACCTTGGCAAGATAGTTGGTGGCGGAGTCAAGGCCCGTGATATTCACATTGGGCGCACCCTCCACATCCAATCTGCCCAGCTCATAGCCGTCGTGGAAGCCTGGGTTGCCCCATACCACTTCCCAATGCTCGTTCATGTCCGCACCCATCGACCAGTTAATCCGTGCCTCGGTATACGAAGGCTCTGCCGTCACGTCGCTGACTCCGTAGCAGTTGCTGGTAGTAATCATAATGGTGTCGGTCCAATCCGACACATTGCTGGCATCACACATCGAACGCACCGCAACGCGGTAGTTCGTACCACGGCTCAAACCCGTCACCGTGTAGTTGTCGTCCGAGGCGGTAAACGTTCTGTTGTATGTGCTGTTGAACACATGCAGCTCCCACTGAGTGGCAGTGCCGGCGGGATTCCAACCAAACGTGGCAAACGTGTTGCCCACATCAGTAAGCACCAAGTTCCTCGGCATGCGGCAACGCACCGTGTCGGTAGTGAAATAGATGGTGTCCGACCAGTCGGAATAGCCGTTCGAGGCCAGCGAGCAGTCCTGACGGATGCGCGCCATATACTGCGTGCTGGGCATCAGCACATTGTTCACGACATACTGCTGACCCGTCACACCCACCGAAGTCCAACCCGTGTCGGCGACAGGCTTGTACTCGAAATCAATGTGGTTGCTGCTATACTGGCCCCACTGGAACACGGCCGACACATCGGTCACATGCCCCACCCTCAAACCCTGCGGCACCATGCAGTGGTCGTTGAAATTAAACACAATGCTGTCGATAGCCAGAAAGTTGACCCCGCTCGAGAGCAACGGCTTGGTCAGGAAGCAGAAGTAGCGTCCCGTGTCGTTGTAGGCGGCAAAGTCGACCGTGAAGCGCGCCATCGTGTCGGGCGAGCAATACGGGATGGCCAGCACCGTGTCCAGCGGTGTGAAATTGCCCACAGGGTTGGTCGGGTTCTTGCAGATGCCGATAATCAGGTCGGAATTGAGCGCGGCATCGTTGCGGCTCTTGCCCGCGCTGAACGTTACCTGCAGGTGGTTCACCGTCAACGACGTGTCGAACGGATTCTGCAGCACCGCCCACGTCTCGCCCGTGCTGTAGAGGTCGAGCACGCAGGTCAGGTAGCCGTCATTGATGTTATACGAACCAATCGAAGGCTCGTTAGTGCCCTGGAAATGCCAGCAGAAAGGCTCCGTAGGCGGCGTAGTGTTGTGGGGATACGCCTGAAAGTCCTCCCACCACGGCAGGTAGGCAATAGGGTCGCAAGGCTTTTCCTGCGCCACCGACACGGGCGGCAACATTCCGAGGCATACCGCCAGTGCAAAAAAACATATTTTTGTTCTCATCTAATAAGTGTTTATTAATAGTTATACATTTAAATGCCAATCAATCAAAATCTATCCCACTGCCAATCAACACATACGGCACATCCCATCCAAACATCTCAATTGGCAAAAATACAACTTTTTTAACAATAATAAAAAACTTCTCCAAATAATCTTTTCAGCCACTCTCCCATTGCCTACAACCGCCGCCCAACTCTCTCCGTTCCCCACTCCATCACCGTCCTTTCCCCGTTCCATATTCGCTCCAGAGTGCGGCGAACAATCCCAAATGAGACATAAATTACTGGAATACAACAGAAAGCCACAAGAACCCATAATTTGTGGATGTCGCGTTTGGGTAGCTACATGACTATCCGCGTCTTCTACAAGTCCTTGAATTCGGGAACCCGTCTGCACCCCGTGAAACCATAGTCCTGTGAGTTGGCCAGTGCAAAAAACAAAAAACACCGACAACCTTTCTAATTATCAGTGTTTTCCTTAAGGAAAGTTCCTTTTTCAAGTGGAGCTGGAGGATACTGACCCCCGTTTCCGTATTTTACTGATAATCTTTATAGTTCAAATTACTGTTTCCAAAATGGTCTCAGTTTTTGACCACTGCAAAATTACAACTTTTTTTTCACATATAGACCGTTTATCTTCAATTATATACAAAACTCCTTTTTCAGTCGTTTCACTGTACTTTCCGAGACGTTGGTGAGCTTGGCCACCTTTCTGTATGGATAACCCTTCCTCAAAAGCTCGGCATCGGCAGAATGTCCTGTCATAAGTGCCATCTGCTCCATATCCTTCAGGTAGTCGCTGACTACACAGCTGCTGACGTGCAGCACGCTTTCGCCGCCGATGTCAACGCCGTCGGGCGCCATCAGCGTGAAAATAACGGACAAAGAATTGAAATTGAACGTACCCGAAGGCACCACGGCAACAATCGTTCTCTTCGACCAAGAGCGTGATGTCGGGAGCGGCGAGCATACGTTCCCCCTCTCGCACATTATGCGAAGACAATAGCCGTCCT
>JAEEIS010000212.1 GCA_016281475.1 Bacteroidales bacterium | reverse complement strand
CTCATCATGCTTCTCGCCCTCGTGGGCAGCATGACCTTTGCCCAGACTAAGCCGGCGAAGGAAAAGAAGACCGACCTCACCGAGAAGGTGCCGGTCGACAAGAAAGTGCGCATTGGCAAGCTTGCCAACGGCATGACCTACTACATCCGTGCCAACAAGAAGCCGGAGAACCGCGTGCAGTTCCGTCTGGTGACCAACGCCGGCTCGGTGCTGGAGGACGACGACCAGCAGGGCCTCGCCCACTTCTGTGAGCACATGGCCTTCAACGGCACCCAGTACTACAAGGGCAACGAGATGATCAGCACCCTGCAGAAGAACGGTATCGAGTTCGGTCGCGGCATCAACGCCTGGACCTCGTTCGACGAGACGGTCTATTACGTTGAGCTGCCCACCGACAATGCCGACCTGGTGGAGATGGGTTTCAAAATCCTCGACGGCTGGGCCAGCAAGCTCCTCTTCGACAACGAGGAGATTGAGCACGAGCGTGGCGTCATCCTCGAAGAGTGGCGTGGCGGCCTCGGCGCTCAGGAGCGTCTCCGCAAGGCCACTTGGCCCATCATGCTCAAGGGCTCGAAGTATGCCGACCGCCTGCCTATCGGTCTGGAGGAGGTCATCCGCACCTTCCAGCGTCCCGTCATCACCCGCTTCTATAACGACTGGTACCGTCCCGACCTGCAGGCCGTCGTCATCGTCGGCGATGTGGATGTGAACGCAATGGAAGCCAAAATCCACGAGTACTTCGACAGCCGCAAGGCTCCCGTCAATCCCCGTCCCCGTCCCGAATTTGACATCCCCGGCAATGTGGAACCCCTCGTGGCTATCGCTACCGACAAGGAGGCTACCGGTGCCAGCATGTTGCTCTTTTGGAAACATGCCAAGGCTCCGCAGGGCACCGTGGGCGACTATCGTGCCAGCATGATCCGCAACCTCGTGAGCAGCATGCTTGACGAGCGTTACAACGAACTTGCTGAGAAGGCCACCGCTCCCTTCCTCTATGCCGGAGCCGGCTATCATTCGTTCTTAGGTCGCAGTTGTGATGCCTTTATGGGTCAGTGCGCTCCGAAGGAGAACCGTGCACTAGAGGCCACCGAGGCTGTCCTTGCCGAAATCTTCCGCGCCGAGCAGCACGGCTTCACCAAGGGCGAGTTTGAGCGTGCCAAAGAGTCGATGCTCGAAAGCTACCGCAAGAGCGCCAAGGAGGCCAACAAGACCAACAGCAACAACTTCGCTCAGGAATACACCAACAACTACCTCGAAGGTGAAGTCATCCCCGGCATTATGAAGGAATATGCCTACGCCAAGGAGTTCCTTGCTGAGGAAGGCGGCAACGCCATCACCCTCGACGAGTGCAACCGTCTCATCAATGAGTGGGTGACCGACGAGAACTTCGTCTATTACCTCACCGCTCCCAAACAGGATGGCTATAAGGTGCCCAGTGAGAGCGAAATCCTTGCCATCTACAACCGCGCCCGCAAGGCCAAATATGATGCTTGGGTCGACAACTTCAAGGACGAGCCCCTCTTTGCCAAAGAGCTGCCCGCCGTCACCCCCAAAGTCACCAAGACCAACACCGTGCTCGACTACAAAGAGTACACCTGCCCCAACGGCGTGAAATTCATCGTCAAGAAGACCACGCTCAAGGACGACGAGATTCAGATGAACTCCTATGCATGGGGCGGCACCTCGCTCTATAGCGATGCCGAATTCTTCAACGCCTCCACGGCTGCCAGCTTTATCGACGATGCCGGTATAGCCCAGTTCAGCAGCACCCAGCTCACCAAGAAATTGAAAGGCAAGAACGTCTCCATCAGCCCCAACATCAGCAGCCAGACTCAGGGTTTCAGCGGCTACTGCGTACCTAAGGACCTCGAGACCATGCTCCAGCTCCTCACCCTCTACTACGAGGCTCCCCGCAAAGACAAGGAGTCGTTCGACAAGAACATCGACCAGATGCGCAACCAGTATAAGTTCATCGGCGAGAACCCCCAGTATGTCTTCATCAAGAAGTACATTGAGATGTCGCGTCCCGGTGACCCCCGCGCCATCATCATCCCCACAGAGGAGCAGATGAACAGCCTCAACCTCGACCTCATGTACAAAATCTTCCGCGAGCGTTTCAGCAATGCCGCCCACCAGACCTTCTTCTTCGTGGGTAACATCGAGGATGCCGACATCGACCTTATCGCCAAGTACCTCGGCAACCTGCCTACCACCAAGGCCAAGCCCGAAAGCTGGAAGAAACTCAAAGACTACACCTTCAAGGGCACCCCGCGCGCCACAGCCTACAAGGGCACCGACAACCAGGGCATCATGCTCATGACTGGCACCACCAAGGGCTACAAGCACAGCGTCAAGAATGCCGAAATCATCGACCAGCTCAGTGCATGCATGGAAATCACCGCCCTCGAAATCATCCGTGAGAAGATGGGCGGCACATACAGCCCCAGTGTCAGCGTAGACTACAGCCGTCTGCCCGAGCAGGAGGTAGACTGGACCTTCTACATCAACTGCAACCCCGACAGCACCCAGCTCATTGAGAATGCCGCTATGGAAATCCTCAACAAGTACATCAAAGAAGGCCCCGATGCCGAGACCCTCGCCAAGGTGCAGGAACAGCAGATTATCAACCGTCAGAACGCCAAGCAGAACAACAGTTTCTGGATGAACCAGATAATGGGCAGCTACCGCTTCAACGAGAGCCGCGACTATGTGGTCGACGGCTACGAGGCCATTGTCAAATCCGTCACCGCCAAGGAGATTCAGGCTGCCGCCAAGAAGTTCATCGACCTCAAGCACTACCTCGTCGTCTTCCTCAAACCCGAGGCAAGCGAGTGAAGAGCGAAAGGGTCGTGACCCTATCGCTCTTCCGGGCAACCTAGGGCTCACGCAGCAAGCCCGAAGCAAGCGAGTGGGACTCGCGACCGAATGGGAGCAAGTCCACTCCATTCGAGTGATAACAATGAGGGCTCACCCCCTCCCAACTTTAAACAACAAACAAACAGAGCGGCCGTCCGCAATCGGACGGCCACTCTTTTATTATTCCCCCATCCACACCCCCCACTTCGCCCTCCTCCCTACCGATTCTTACCGATTCCTACCGATAAGGACGCATTTCTAGGCTATAGGGGCGAAGAAGAATGGATGAACGATGCCCCAAAATACGGCGGTTGGTAAAAGCCAGGTGGGATTAAGGGCGGGGTTTATAGAGGAAAAATGGCTGTAAAAAATGTTAAAATAGAAAAATGTGTTAAATAATCGTAAAAAATGGCGGAAAAATGTTAAAAAATGACACTTTTTTGATCTTTTCGGGTCTATTATGTAGAGGGTGTATTTTTTGAAAGGTAGAGGTTGTCGGGGCTGGCACCGGTGTCTGTCCCGTACTGGGTGGAAGCAGCAGCGTATTGGGGGTGAAGGCAGAAGAGGAGAGGGGCGCTAATAAATGTTTATTGTCGAGATGCGATGTCGGATATTGTCATTGTTTCGCACCTTCTGTATAGTGGATGGCAAAAAATTAAATGGGGGAGTTGTGTCCTTCTCGAAAGGGGATTTTGTGTGGAGGTGTTTTTGTTTGGGAATAACGATAATGTAAAATATTGATATGATGAGATGCTCTATTATTATTTTGACAGCCTTGGCGGCGGCGGTGCTGCCGTTGGCGGCCGTGGCGCAGGACACTGTGTATTACTGCGACTTCGACCACCCGTCGGACACGGCGGGCTGGCAGCTGGAGAACGGCGGTCAGACGAATTACTGGACCTTCGGCACCATACCCTCCGAAGCGTCGGAGGGCGGCAGGCTGTATGTGACGTGGGACCACTACGAGTCAAACAGGTCAAACACCTACAACCCTTACATGGGTAGTGTCGTCTACGCCTATAGGCGGGTGGTGCTGCCAAGGGGTGTCTGCCATTACAGCTATGACTGGCGTTGCAATGGAGAGGAATACTCTGGTGCAGATTCGGTGGACTATCTGCGTGTGTTTTTGATGCCGGATACGAGGGCGCCGATGGCGGGTCTGTTCCTCATTGGGTCGGTCATTGGTGCTACCAGGGAATTGCAGGCACTACCGCCGGACTGTGTGCCGCTCGACGGTGGAGGCCCTCTTTGCAGAGTTTCCACATGGCACACGATGGAGGGCGAGACGGTTGTGGAGGAGGCCGACACTTTCTACTTGGTGTTTATGTGGTATAACGACGATAATACGGGCGGACAGCCGCCTGCGGCCGTGGACAACCTGCTTTTCGTCAGGCCGGAGTGTCCCATGCCGACAGGGCTCTATGCCGACCCGTTGACATCCACCTCGTTCACCCTCCATTGGAACGATTTGAGCGAGGGCGGTGCTACGGAGTGGTTGGTGGAACTGGATTTGGCTAACCAGACTTATGGACAGGGAGTGTCCTACAGTGTGAATAGCGCGCAGGCCGTGTTTGCCTCGCTCACTCCCAATACGGACTATCGTGTATACGTCCGCACTGTATGCGTTTTGGACACGACCGACACGGTGTCGCTGCCGGTGCATACGCCTTGTGTGCCGATTGTGGCGCTGCCGTATGTGGAGGATTTCGAATCGGTGCCTTCGTCGGGTTTTGTGCCTTGTTGGCAGAGGCTGTTGACGGGTGGCAGTTTATCGACCACGGTTTTGTCCGGCGACGGAAGGGTGCTCCGCTGGTCTACGGCGGCAAATTCGTATCGTTATGCGGTGCTGCCGGGCATCGACGGCGATGTGTTGGATATTGGCGGGCTGCAGCTGTCGTTCCGGTGTAGGGTAAATTCTCCTATATCCCGTTATATTGAGGTGGGGGTGATGACGAATCCGATGGATGAGGGTACCTTCGAGACGGTGGGCGGTGTGCGTGTGGATTCGGAGATTTGGGAGGATTATGTGGTGGAGTTTTTGAACTATGGGGATGCGGGTGTCAGGGATTCTGGGCAGGTGCTGTATATTGCCATTCGCGATACGGGTAGCGTCGCAGATGACGGGCATGGCAGCCTGTTTTTTGACAATGTGGCTATTGAGGCCATGACACCGTGCCAGCAGGTGCGCCGACTGTCGGTTGGCCAGGTGGGCACGGTGGGCGCACTGTTGGAGTGGGACGTGTGTCCTGGCACTGTGAATGAGCCCGACTATTATGAGGTGCGGGTGGGGCAGGCGATGTCGCCGTCGAGTTCCGGCGGTGTGGGGACGCCGCCCGACAGTTGCCTGCGCCTCGCCTGTACCGAGTCGTGCTGCCAGTTTTCGGGATTGGTGCCGGGTACGGTATACAGGGCATGGGTGCGGGCTCATTGTGGGGACGACAGCCTCAGCGTATGGGATACCGTGGGTTTCACAACCCTGTCGCTCCCATGCGCGGAGGGCGACACGGCCACTGCCGACACGGTGCAGTGCGACTCGGGCGCATACCTGACGATGGGTGTGCCGGTGTCGTATTATTATCCCTATTCGCTTTGCCAGAGTATCTATACAGCCGATACGTTGACGGCCCACGGGGCTGACACGGGGCTGATATCGGGCATGGACTATATTTTTACGAACAATGCCCGTGACATGATTATTTCCATCTATGTTGCCACCACTTCGGCTTCAAGCTATGCGTCGGCAGAGGATATGGAGGAGGTGTTGGATGGTCAGCGAGTGTATGGTCCTGCCCTTCACGCGGCGGGTACGAGCGGCATGGTGCATTTCGAATTCGACCGTCCATTCTCGTGGGATGGCGTGGGCAATTTGGTCGTCACCATGATGGTGAACGATGCCGACACCTCTGCGCTGCAGTCGTCGCTATTCTATGGGTACAGCGCTCTGACGGATGTGAATAGCACGGTGTACAGCTACTTGATTTACAATCCTTTCATTCCTGCCAACGCGGCATCGGGTTCTGCTGCCGTGAGCCACTACCGTCCGACTGTACGGTTCCATTTCATGCAATGTAGTAGAGAGGCACAGTGTGTGGCTCCCACCCTCACGGTAAGGCAGATGGAACCTTATGCCGCCCATCTCGAATGGATACCTGGTTATGGGGAGACCAGTTGGGATGTGTTTTACAAGCTGCGGGGCGACAGGGCGTGGACCGTGGCGGCAAGGGGTGTCGACACCAACTACTATTGTCTCACTCCGCTCGAGGCATTCAGTTCCTACGAGGTGAGGGTCGTGCCTCTCTGTGGCGACACAATGGCATACGCCCGTGCCACATTCTCCACCCAGTGCGCACCTGTCGGGTTGCTGCCGCTGATGGAAGATTTTGAGCATTTCACGGCCTCTTTGGTCTGGGAAGACCCATTCGAGCCCTGCTGGCATCGCAGCATGTTCCCACCCTTCCCGTTTGTCAGCAATGCGTATGCCCACAGTGGGCAGTGGTCGATGGGGTTGCACACCGATGGGTCGACTCGGCGATGCTATATTGCCACGCCTGTGATGGACATGGATGTAAGCACGCTGCAGGTGCAGTTTTTTGCATACGATATGGGGCGTGTGGGCTATTTCCCCCTAATTGTAGGCGTGATGGACGACCCAGACGATTGTGGCACCTTTGTGGAGGTGGCACGAGTGACTAATGCTGTGCCGCAGCAGTGGGTGATGCATGAGGTGCCCTTGGACAGTTACCGGGGCGAGGGTCGGCATGTGGCCCTGATGACGGAGGGATGGCTTGGACCTCAGTACTACAATATGATGTATGTCGACGACCTGACTATCGACCTCCTGCCCTCCTGCCCGCGTCCGCGAATGGTGACGGTGGACCGCATCGGTCTGACGACGGCTGTGGTGCAGTGGGATGGGAACCGTGTGCGCAACTACGAGGTGGAGTACGGCCCTGCGGGATTTGTGCTGGGCACGGGCAGCGTGGTGGGCACGACGCTGGACAGCGTCCGGCTGACAGGGCTCAGCCATTCCACGCGCTACGATGTCTATGTGCGCGCCATCTGTGGCGAGGACAGCTCGCAGAGGTCCTTGGTCGTCTCGTTCGTCACGGAGTGTGGCGAGATAGAGAGTCTGCCCTATGTTCAGGATTTTGCCCATCTGGGTGTGGGTGAGGGGTCGCGGCCTCCCTGCTGGGAGTGCGGCGGCAGGGACGGATATCCATACGTAGTGGAGGATTTGGGCGACGGGTCGCAACGACGCTTGTTCTGCATGCCGGCATCGCCTACTAGGGCGTATGCCATACTGCCTGCCGTCGACACGGTGCGTTTCCCCCTCTCGTCGTTGCAGGTGTCCGTCAGGGCACATAGCGATGCCGAGTATTCTGTAGCCCGTTCGCACTACCTGATTGTCGGTGTGTGCCAAACTGAGGGCGACATGCTTTCGTTCAGCCCGATTGACACCATTGCGCTCACGCCCCAGCCCGTCGTCTATGAGGTGCCGCTTGTGGGGGCTGTGGGACTGGGACGGTATGTCACCTTTGTGTCTATGCCACTGGATGGTGCATACCACAACACGGTGTATCTCGACAGTGTCGCCATCGAACCCATCGGTTCATGCCAACGTCCCTATAGCCTCACGGCCAATAGCCCATCGGCCACCACTGCCCACCTTGCATGGAGGAGCCGGGGTGCCTCGGCCGGATGGCAGGTGGAATATATGCCACACGGAGCGGCATTGGGCACAGGCACACGTCTTGTTGCCACCACCTCCTCGTTGGCGGTTGCGGGGCTAACACCTGCCACAGGCTACGACTTCTATGTGCGCAACCTGTGCCCTTCGGGCGATACGTCTGAATGGTGCAGTGCTCCAGGATATTTCGTCACCCAACAGGTCCCGGCGTCTGTTCCTTACGACTACGACTTCGCATCGATGAGCGAATGGGGCTGCTGGCAGACGCTCTCGAACGGAATAGGCTGGTATCGTGGCACGGTGGACGGACGGGCTGATCCGTGTATGTACATTTCTGCCGATAGTGGCAGCACCCGCAGTACACTCTCCCACGTGATTGTTAACGCCGTAGCCTATCGCGACATCGACTTTGGAACTGTCGATACCAGTTTCGTCCTTTCGTTCCGTGCTATTATCGACGGTGTGCACACTGGCAATCTCTATTACGACGGTCTGGCCGTTTTTCTCACCGACCCTGCCCTCCCACTGTTAGCCCCCTCTGCTGTGGCAACCCAGTCGCCGTGGGGTCAGTTGGGAGACCTTGTGCCCGTTGTCAATATCTCTGGTGCTCATCCGTGGAGTGACTATTCTGCCGTTCTTGACAGCATCTCGGGTGTGCACCGATTGGTGTTCTATTGGTATGGATGTACTGACTACTCACCGTTGTTGAGCGTTGTCACGGGACAACCCGCCGCCATCAGCGATGTCAGTATCCAACATCCCCAATGCCAGCGACCCTACTCCGTACGTGCCACTAACGTCACTGCAGTCTCAGCCATCGTCCGTTGGCATGGTGATGAGGAGGCCGACTACCGTGTGCAGCTATACGAAACGGGAGGTGCGCTTCTTTCATCCGATACGGTGCATGACACACATTTCCAGTATCTGAACCTCCTACCCGGCACCACCTACAAGGTGCGAGTGAGCCGACTCTGCGACGGTTCGGTGATTCACGCGTCGACTCTCTATGTTTTTTCCACATTAGCCTGTAGCGGAGGCATGACTGATACCGTCGGCAATCCTCAAAGCATGTACGGTTCGTATGTTATGCCCATCCATCTCTTCTACCCATACAGTTACACCCAGCAGATTATTCTTGCATCCGAGCTGCAGGGCCGTGGCGAGATAACGGCCATTAACTTCCTCTACGGCTCGTCCTATTCTGTCGAAGGCAAGACAAACTGCACTATCTATCTTGGACATACCACGCTCAGCGAATTCTCGTCAACCAGCGATGTGGTGCCGTCTACAGACCTGATGCCGGTCTATATAGGCAACCTCAACTGCTCGCGTGGGTGGAACCGGATTGTGTTCGACAGTCCATTTCCTTACGACGGCAGCAGCAACATCGTTGTAGCCATCGACGACAACTCCCAGCATCGGCTTAGCGGCAACCGCTATTTTGTGACCACCTATTCCAATTCCATGACAGTCTCCTTCTATAGCGACAGCGAAAATATTGATTGCTCGTCCGCAGGGACTCTCCACGGCGGTTTGGTCGACGGAGCCTTATGCGATTATCGCTGTGTGATGACGGTCGAGATGTGTCCGTCAAACAGCTGCCTGCCACCACAACTTCTTGCGCCACGGGTGAGTACCGACGATGTCACCGTGCGTTGGCGTCGGAGACGGGAGGTGTCTGATGGCGATACTGCTGCCAGCCGATACCTTTTCGGCTACCGTCGTGCCGACCGAGACTTCTGGATTGAGAATAATGTGCCTCTTACTGACACTAGCTACACGGTCACCCGCTTTGAGTTTGGGTACGATTATGTCTATCATGTGCGTCAGTATTGCGATACCACTAGTGTGTCCAACTGGGCGATGGGGTCGTTCAACACGGCCGATATACCCTGCCTGCCGCCGTTGGGCTTGCAGGTGTCGGAAGTGACTGGCAGTACGGCTCTCTTGAGGTGGACACCCGATGGCAACAACATCAGCTACCGTGTGCACGTGTGGGGGCCGTCGTACGACACCATTGCCAACACCATCCTGGCCAGATGCCGCCTGTGGAACCTCAATCCCGCTGCGCGCTACCGTGCTGCCGTGGAGGTGACGTGCGAGTATGTTGACGAGCCCAGTCAGTGGAGCGACACCATCACCTTCGAGACTGCCACCTGCCCCGATGCCACGGGCCTCGCCGCCCTGGAGGTGGGCGGCAACAGCGTGCTGCTGGACTGGGAAGCGGGGAGTGGGGGAATGGTGTCTCCGCAGTCGTGGCAGGTGGAGTGGGGGCTGCAGGGTTTCGACCAGGGCACGGGCGTGATGGTTGAGGCCGACCACCATCCTTTTCTGCTCACGGGCCTCACGGGCGAGACGACCTACGACATAGTGGTGCGCTCCGTATGCGGCGACAGTTTCTATGGCGAGAACTGGACTCCCCGCCTCACCGTCACCACCACCTACAGCGGCATCGGCGACGCGGAGGACGACTCTCGGGTGCAGATCCTTCCCAATCCCACCACGGCAGATGTGGTGCTCCACCTGCCCGCCGCCTGTGGGGTGGTCAGGGTGGAGGTTGTCGACATGGCCGGAAGAGTGTGCTTGGCCACGACGATTCCCAATCAGACAACCACGGTCGCCCTCGCCACCTCGCAGCTGCCGCAAGGGGCTTACTACGTGCGCGTGACGGGTGGGAGAATTAATGTGGTGAGGAGGATTATTAAATTGAATGGTGAATAGTGATTCGACAAATGTGGTGATTAGTGAATGGTGAATTGACAATACATATGTCCTTTCACAATTCACACATCACAATTCACACATCACTCATCACTAAATCCAACTTTCATCTTATTGTCAGTCTTTGTAGATTTCGTGCAGCTCTACTTCGTAGATGACGGGGGTGTAGGGGGGGATTCCGTTGGCTCCGGTTACGAGCTGGTAGGGGAAGTAGAAGCGGTATTTGCTGCCGGCGTTCATCATTTTCATTCCGTCGAGGAGCCCTTCGAACATGGGCGAGCCGAGCACGTGGATGATGGGTTCGCGCACGCCGTAGGTCTGCTCGATGAGGCGGCCAGTGATCATTTCTGTCCCTTTGAAGTCGAAACGTATGCGCTGGCCTTCTTTGGCGTTGGGGCCGCTGCCCTTGCGCAGCTCTTCGTAGCAGTAGCCTTTGGGGGCCTGCTTGATGTTGGGGTTGTCGGCTACGAGCTTGGCGAGGTATTGCTGCTGCTGGCTGTCGGCTTGCTGGCCGGAGGCTTTGGCTTGGTCGCGGGTGTGTTTTTGGGCAAGGAATGCGATGTAGTCGCAGGCGGCTTGGTAGGTTTGTTCGTCGAGGGGCTGTTTGCCGCCGCTCAGGGTGTTTTCGAAGGCCTGGCGGACGATTTTCTGGTCGAATTGGTAGAAGCCGCTTTGGGCTGTCTGTGCGAGGCTCATGCCCATGGCCCAGCTGAGGGTGTCCTGCTGGTTGTGGAGAACGGTGTGTTCGGGGGTGTTGCCGCAGGAGGTGAGGAGGGCGAGGATGAGGATTGCTGGAATGACGGATTGTTTCATTTTTTATTGTTTGATTTTTAATGTTTTTGTGATTTGTGATTGGTGATTGGTGATTCGACAAATGTGGTGATTAGTGAATGGTGATTTTAGTGATTAGTGAATTGTGAAAGGACATATGTATTGTCTATTCACCATTCACGAATCACTCATCACTCATCACTTTCCGCGGCCTTGGAAGATGATGCCGATGGTGTAGATGAGTATTTTGATGTCGGTGGTGACGGACATGTTTTCGAGGTAGAGGAGGTCGTATTTGAGGCGTTCGCACATTTCGTCGACGCTGCTGGCATAGCCGTATTTGACTTGCCCCCATGAGGTGATGCCGGGCTTGATGCGTTGGAGGAGGAGGTATTCGGGGCAGCGGCGGACGATTTGGTCGATGTAGAACTGTCGTTCGGGGCGGTAGCCGACGATGGACATGGTGCCTTTGAGGACGTTGTAGAACTGGGGGATTTCGTCGAGGCGCACTTTGCGCATGAAGCGACCGAAGGGGGTGATGCGGGGGTCGTCGTCGCGCGAGAGGGCGGGGCCGCAGGCTTCGGCGTCGGTGTACATGGTGCGGAATTTGTGCATCTTGAAGGGTCGGCCTTGGTAGCCGATGCGCTCCTGGGTGTAGAAGACGGGGCCGGGGCTGGTGCATTTGACGATGATGGCGGTGATGAGGAAGACGGGCGAGAGGAGGATGAGGGCGAGGAGGGAGAGGAGGATGTCGAAGAGGCGCTTGACGCTGTATTGCCATTCTTCCATGAGGCGGGTGTTGATGGTGATGAGGGGGGAGTGGAAGATGCTGTCGACGCGCACCATGCCGAGGATGATGTCGCGGGCGTCGGGGGTGATTTTGATGATGACGTCGCCGCAGCCGTCGAGGGTGCGCAGTATTTGCTGGAGGTGCTGCTGTTCGTTGTCTTCGACGGCGATGATGACTTCTTCGATGTGGTGGTCTGCAATGAGCTGACGGACGCTGGCTACGGTACCCAGACAGGGGATGACGGAGGCAAGGCGGCTTTCTTCTGGTGGAGAGTTGTAGGGGCTGACACCGGTGTCTGCCCTTACTGAAGGTTGAAAAGAGATACTCCCCCGCTTTGGAGAAACGTCCACTGGATGTTCCTCTCCCCTCTCAAGAGGATTAAGGATGTCTGGCGGACATACGTCTGTCTCATTCGGATGTTTTCCCACTTTTTCAATTTCCACGTATCCGGCAAAGATGTTGCCGGAGTAGGTTTCTTGGTTTTCGAGGTCGAGGTAGGTTTGGTAGGCTTTGTTGTGGCTGCCTATAAGCAGGGTGGGGAAGCCTATCTGGCGGCGGTGCACTTTGCGGACGGTGGAGGAGGTCTGTATGACGCGACAGAGGTAGGTGAGGCCGAAGTGGACGGCGAAGAGGAAGAGGAAGGAGAGGTAGTAGCCCCTGTAGTTGCCTACTTGGTCGTCGATTAGCAGTGCGAAGAAGAGCACTACCACGCCGATGAGGCTGGCGGTGAGGGTTTGCTGGAATTCCTTGAGGCGAGATTTGCGGAGCACGTTTTTGTAGGTGCCTTGGAGGGCGTAGAGAGCGAGCCAGCCGAGGGGGACGATGACGATGCCGCGCCAGAAGTTGGCGTCGGCGAATACCTGCCCGATGTCGGGCAGGCGCAGGTTTTCGAGCCCTATCTTGCGGAAGATGAAGAGCAGTGCCCACGCAAGCATGGCGCTGAGGATGTCGAAGAGGATGTATCGGAGGGCGATGCGCAGTTCGGGAGGGTGGTGCACGGCGGTGTGTTGTTTGTGGTTGGGGGTCATGTGGTGGTAATCACTTTTATGTTGTCGATGAGTATGTCGCCTTCGATGCCTTGTTCGTTGACGACTTGGAAGTAGACTGAGATGGGTGTGCGATAGAGGAACTGGCTCCAGGTGCGGCCGAGGTTGACGTACATCTTGTTCCAGCGGTCTTTGGGGTTGATGCACATGACTGACTTGGAGGTGATGGTGCTGCCTTCGGTGGTGGAGAATCCCAGCATGTGGATGTAGAGGGGGAGGTCGGTCTTGTATTCTAGTTCCATGTAGAGGATGCGGGCGTTGGCGGGGTCGAACTCGCTGCTGTCGGTGAAGCCGAAGGTGAGGATGGAGTCGGTGGCATTGACGTGTACGCGTCCGTAGCCCTGGCCGGTGCAGGCACCGGTGGGGTCGTTGTTCACCCAGATGACGTTGCTGTCGAAGCAGGTGGCGAAGCTGGTGGGCTCGAAGTAGCATTCGGCCAGCACCCGCAGCCGGTTACCCTTGGGGTAGTAGTGGGTGTGCAGCTGGTAGCGGCCGGTGGTTGGGTCGTAGGTGCCCAGAAAGGTGGTGTCTTCGGCGGTGAGGGGGACGTCTTCGAGCCGGATGGGTTGGTAGAAGGGGTAGTCGATATGGGCACCGCCTACGCCGTTCTGCTTGACGGCGGGGTTGATGGTGAGGTACTTCATCTTGCCATGCCGCAGGATGGGCACGGTGCAGGGCAGCTCGTAGGCCCCGAGCTGGGTTTCGGAGGCATCGCCTTCGAAGTAGCACACCAGCTCCACCACGTCGATGTCGGAGGTGTAGAATCCGTCTTCGTTGGAGGGTGCATTTTGCGCTTGGCGCACCACGTCGATGCTGCCGATATGGATAAAGGCGGGCACGGTGACATCGCCTTGGAACTTCTTGCACGAACTGAGTGTCAGTAGTATTAATGCCGTCGCGGCAATCGTGCGGATGCTATTTCTTGAAAAATTCATACGAATAAGTAACGCCTTATTGTTTTTTTTAGTATCTTTGCATCGAAAAATATTGAATATTATGAAAGAACTTTCGATGCATGTGTATGATTTAATGGAGAATTCCACTGCGGCAAATTCTACCGAAGTCAGGCTAACTATACGCGACAGCATCCGCGACAACGATTTTCACTTCACCATTGAGGATAACGGCAAGGGCATGTCGCCCGAGTTTCTTGCCAAGGTGACGGACCCCTATACCACCTCTCGCACCACCCGTAAGGTGGGACTGGGGCTGCCCCTCATCAAGATGAATACCGAGAATTGCGGCGGGGGCATGCAGATTACTAGCGAGGTGGGCAAAGGCACGCGGCTGGAATTTTGGTTTCAGCACAACCATTGGGACCGCCCGCCGATGGGCGACCTCACGGGGACGTTGGTCATGCTCGTCTCGCAGCATGAGGATATCCATTTCATCATCACCTATACCACCGACGAGGGCGAGTTTGTCTTCGACACCGACGAGATTAAGGAGGCCCTCGACGGCATGAGCATGAACGACCTCACCATCATCCGCTACCTCAAGGAGATGGTGGCGGAGAACCTGGCCGAGATACACGCTAACGAATGAGACGCATAGGAGTACTTTCCGACACACACGGCGTGGTGCCTAAGCAGGTGTATACTTTCTTTAAGGATTGCGACGAGCTGTGGCATGCTGGCGACATGGGTCGTGGCGTTTACGAGGAGTTGAGCCGCTTTAAGCCTCTCCGCGCAGTCTATGGCAATATGGACGACTACGACCTGCGCTATCGGGTGCCCGGTTCCAACCTCTTCACTTGCGAGGGGCTCAAGGTGCTGATTACCCACATTGGCGGCTGGCCCGGTCATTATCCCCCTGCCATACTTAAGGTGTTGCAGCACGACCGTCCCGACATCTTCGTCTGCGGGCACAGCCATATCCTCAAGGTGATGTACGACAAGGAGCTGAACATCCTCCATATCAACCCCGGAGCCGCAGGCCGACAGGGTTTCCACAAGGTGGGCACCCTTGTGCGCTTCACCATCGACGGCAGCCCCAAAGACCTGGAGATACTGGACTTTGATAAATTGGGGATTGGGGTTAGAGGTTAGAGAGAACCACTAATTATTCATTTTTTTGGAACACGAATAGCACAAATGGCGCGAATAATAATTCGTTAGATTAGTGAGATTCGTGGTCAAAACATATTTTTGGAGGTTACCTAGAGAATTCTCAATTTTTCATTTGTGCCAGCACCACGCCAACTATCACGATGGCGATGCCGATGGGTTTGCTCCACGACCATTGTTCCTGTCCAATCAGCAGGGCGGCAATCAGCGAGAACACGGGGATGGCGTTGGTGAAGATACAGGCGGGACTGGCCCCCAGCCGTGCCACGCCGATGTTGTAGCAGACGTATGCCAGCGTGCTGCAGAAGATGCCCAGCACCAGCAGCATCAGAATCATCTTGCCCGAATAGGAGAGCAGAGGCAGGCTCGCACCGTCGAACGCCAGCATGAAAGGAATGAAATAGAGGCATCCGAACATGTTTTGGTAGGCGGTGATGGTGAAAGGCCTGTAGCGGTCCACCAACTTCACCAGCACAATGGTGAAGAACACCGCTATCAGCACCGCACCCGCCAGCCATGCCAGCCCCACGGGGTTGGCATCCAAGTTCTCCTTGCCGCCAGGCAGTAGCATTACAGACAGTCCAATTAGCGACAGCACGATGCCTATGAGCGTCATCACTTTCACCTTCTCTTTGTACGCCACCGCCATGCCAAAGGGGACGAACAATGGTATTGTGGCAACAATAATCGAGGCCATGCTGCCGCTCACCAGCTGCACGCCGCTGGTCTCGCAGATGCTGTAGATGAAAGGCTCGAACAAAGCCAATAGCAGAAACCAT
>JAEEIS010000211.1 GCA_016281475.1 Bacteroidales bacterium | reverse complement strand
TACACTACCAGCAGATACCCGTTTGCCCAATCATCAGCACGATAGCGTTCCATGCGTCTGCCATGGCCGTAGCCCGGATGGCACGCCTCGCACGAGGAACGCACGTAAAGGGGACCTAGACCATTGAACGGCGGGTTATTCTGCGTCACGGTATGTTCAAAGAAGAACTCGCCATACTTGAAGGCATTCACCATGCCGGCATTCTCCACTGCGGGTGTGGGGTCTTCAAATGCCGATGCCGACTGGTTGAAAGTCGTACCTAGACGACCTCCGGCGTATGTCTCTTCTTCCAGCTCTTCTGGAAGCGTGGGAGTCACGTTATCATCTTGGCAACTCGTGAGTGCCAAGGCTGTTGCGGCACACAGCGCCATTAGAATTATTTTCTTTTTCATAATACCCTATTATTAAAGTTCTCTAAGCATGTTGTTAATCTCAGCCAAGGCATCGCTCAGCTCGGCACAGGCTTCCACGGCGGCACCGTTGGCAGCTTCGCCGTAGTGCAGCACAAAGGGCGCGGGCATGGCGTTGATTTTTGCCATCGCATTGTCGATGGCGGTGGTCACATGGCCGTCAATCGACGCGTCGTGGCTCTTCACAAAGGCGTGCAACGACTTGCTCTCGTCTCTCTGTCCCTCTACACCGCCCATATAGGCGTTGCGGATGCTGACGATGTTGTTGTAGAAGTCGATGATAGACTTCTGGCTGTAGGGCGACTCGATGTAGGTGATGTCCTCACCGTGCCAGGCAGCATAAATTTTGGAGCTGCCCACCTCGTCGGCAATGTCGGAGCAGCCCTGCACAATGGCCATCAGCGCGGCCATGCGGCTGGCGTAGGTGCTGCCCGGTTTGCCTGCAAGCTTCATGTTCTCTCCATAGCTGTTGTTGCCACCCGCCACGGTGTAGGCCATCTCCAAGTCGTCGAGCTTGGCCACATGGCCTGCTGGAGCCTTGCTGCCCATCCAGCCCACTTCCAGCTGATAGCAGCGGTTGCGCAGGTCGCCCGCCACGGCGGCAGCATAAATCCATTCGTTCTCAGTGATGTCGGCAGCCTTCTTAGCCCTACCGTCGGCAAAGAGGATGTACTCCAACCCATGGAAGCCCAGCAGGGCGTTGCCCAAACGCTCGCCAGCCACCACGTCGCCATCCTCGCCGTCGAGAGCGGCAATCATGGCAGGGCTCTCATACATGAGCGTGCGGAAGGCATCTTCGTCCAAAGGCCACGAATCGATGTGGGGGTCGATGCCGAAGTCGCCCGCAGCACCAAACAAAAACGCCTCGCTCTTCTCCCACTGCTCGCGGGCGTCGAGGAAGGTCTGACAGGCGGTTTCGATGCCTGCGTCGGTGGCATGCTGACGGAGGTCGGCCAGCTGGTCGGCCAACTGCTCTGCCTTGGCGGCAAGGGCTGTGTAGGTCGGAGCCACGGTGTGGTCCACAAATTGTTCTGCCACCTGCGCGGCACGTTCATCGTCGACGGTTCCGTTGTTTTCATCCTTGCATGAGATGAAACTTGCTGAGGCCAGCATCGCGGCTGCCAACAGCATGGTCTTGATACTTGTTCTTTTCATTTGATATTTTATTTATTGATTAATGTGCAAAATTGAAGTTCACCCATGTGATACCGAGGGCCACAAAGGGTTCGTTGTTGTAATGGCCGTCAAATTGGCGCACACCCGCCTCTGCCTTCACTGCGATATGCCGTAGAGGATAGTAGTTGATGCCCGCCGACAGCACCTGCCGCTCGGTCCAACCGATGTCGTCGAAGCCCGAAGCCGGAATATAGCTGTCATAACGGTCGTAGCGGCCAAAGAGATACAAACGTCTGTCACCCATGCAACGGTCGGCAAATGCCAGCAGGTCCACACCCGCCTCCACCGAGCAATCGTAGGCCCCCTTGCCCACCGCCGTATGCGGATAGGGACTGCCTGTCATGGTGGTCTGGTTCTTGTTGCGGGTCGAAATCAGTCCTGCGTCGCCCAGATAGCCGTAGTCCACATTACCGCGCACCAGCAGCCAGCGGTTGTGGTAGTCGAAGTCGAACGCCCCAATCAACACCGTGCCTTTGGCACCGTAGTAGCGCGAAGTCTCAGTATACACGCTGGTAGTGATGTCGTTGTTAAACGAGTTGCCCACATAGCCACTCAGGCTGAGTCGTAGGTTGGGCACACCCTTGTAGTCAATTCGCGCCGCTCCCGCCAGACTGTTGGCTGGGCGAAACTCGTAGGGCGACGCGGAGCCGTTGTGTATCCAACCCGACTCGTTGAACAGGTTGCTGTTCAATGCCGGCAGCAGCTGCACCTCGTAGCGCCATGCCCCTGCCATACCCCACAGACTCACACCTGTCTCGTGCCACGTGCAGGGCATGATGGTGTTCTCGCCCTCGGGACGGTACACCGAAAAGAAGTGGTCAGGCGTATGGTTGTTGTTGGTCATGCCCACCGGCACGACGATATGTCCCATCCGCAGATTCAAATGCCTATTAAAACTCTTCTGCACCCAGAATTGCTCCAGTGCCACCTCGCCGCCACGTTCCACCTCCTGCTCAAACTCGCCCGTCTCCTCGGTTTCCTTCTCCACCGCCACCTCGGTGCCACCATGTTCAAATTCCACCTCGGTGCCGATGCTCCAACCCCGACCCAGGTCGTAGCCCAACGTGATGACGGCATGGGGAAGGTCCACCCGACCGTGTCCCTTACTTTCGGTATATCGGTCGGCATGAGAATAACGAAAAACGTTATCGCTATAGAAATTGTAGTTATAAACAGCCTCGCCATACCCACCAATAGTGAGCCGCTGTACCTTCGTCGTAGTGTCGTTTTGGGCGGTCGCCACCTGTGCGACTCCTATAGTCAAAACGACAAGAATGAATAATTTGCAATACTTTTTGTACATAATTGATAACGTTTATTTTTGATTGCAAAGATAGGGCAACCTTCCCATCCGTCCAATACCTAATAATAGTGATTTTTTGTTAAAAATAACTATTCTATACAATATAACATCACATTTTACGTTATCTAACTAAACTTTTAAATATAATACCATGAAACCACAAGATACAAAAGAACTTACACCTGCGGAAGAGCAGGTCATGCAGGCCATCTGGTCTATCGGTCAAGGGTTCGCAAATGAGATTGTAGCCGCCATTGAAGCACCCAAGCCCGCCTATAACACAATCCTCACCGTTGTGCGAATATTAGAGCGGAAGGGGTATGTGGGGCACACCACATTCAACAAGTCCAACCGCTATTATCCTCTCATCAGTCGCGACGACTATTCCAGCCAAATTCTCTGCCGCATGGCACGGAACTATTTCGGGTCATCGTTCCGCAACATGGTCTCGTTCCTAGTCGACCAAAAGGCCGTCTCGCTCGAAGACCTTGAAACTCTAACTAAAGAACTGACGAAATGACACGCTATCTTCTTTTTGCCGTCATCGGCACTGCCGCTTTTTGGAGCCTCTACCGGCTACTGCTACGCAAGGAGCATTGCCTGCGGTTGAATCGCTTCTTTCTCTTGGCTACGCTGGCAATAAGCCTGCTTATCCCTCTATTGCATCCAACAATGCCCGCTCCGATTTATTATTCGTCAGGGAACGGCTATCTGATTCCATTGTCCATCCCCGCACAGGATGCCCCTTTGCCAACTCAAACTCAAACAGGAACCTCCACCACTCAATTCCACACCCTAAGCATCACTCAGATTGTAGGCATTGCCTATTGGTGCGGAGTTGTCCTATCCCTCATCCTCCTGTTGGCACGATATATCGCCACATGGTGCAAACTACAGCGGCATTCCTTCACCCGCAAAGGGCATTATCGCATCGCTATGGTTGAAGATGACGTATCGCCTTTCTCCTTTTTCAACTATATAATAATAGACCGCCAAGGCCTGACCGAGCAGGAGGTTGACCAAGTCCTGGCACACGAGATGGCCCATGCCCGCCAACGCCACAGCTGCGACATGCTTTTCGTCCAGTTGGTGCGCTGCCTACTCTGGTTCAATCCGTTTGTATGGCTCTATGAGCGCGACCTTCGCGAGGTACACGAGTATCTTGCCGACGAGGCAGTGCTGCATCAAGGCGGCAAGGATGCCTACCCTCGCTACCTGCGCCTACTCTACCACCAAGCCACCGGCACTAATTTCAATCCATTAGTCAATAGTTTCCATTTTTCAACAATCAAAAACCGTATCACTATGATGAAAGAACCGAAATCCCGCAAAGGGTGGGCAAAGGCGTTGGCAGCCTTGCCCTTGGCTGCACTGCTGCTGTTTGCCAATTGTAAGAACCAAGAGCCTGCACAAGAGCAGTCCGTAATCCCCGACGGCACCTACCTCGTCCAACCCTTCACCGAAACTTACCGTGACGGCAAGTTGGTGGAGCGTGAGTTTATGGGGGTTATTATTCCTCTCGACTCTGTCGGCGAACACAAAGAGTTTGCCGATTCTGCCGAGGCTGTCCGCTTTAATATCAATATACATGAAACAGTGGCGAAGTCAAGTCGGGTTACCGCTATGATGAATCTTAGCGACAGCTCAGTTAATTGGTATCAAGTGGCTTGGAATGATGCAGACGACATTTTGGACTGGTTTAACAAGGAGGATAATAGCCCTATCGAACTTGCCGAGTATCCAGGGGGTGAGAATGCTATGGCCGACTACATGGCTAAGACTATCGTGTTTCCCGAGAAAGCCAAGGCAGACGGGATGCAGGGTAAGGTGTTTGTGCAGTTTGTTGTGGAGACTGACGGCAGCATAGTGGAAGCCTCGGTGCTGCGCGGCGTTAGCGACGAGTGCGACGAGGAGGCTCTGCGTGCGGTGAATGGCATGCCTAAGTGGAAACCTGCCACATTCAAGGGCGAGCCTGTGCGGTCGAAGTATGTGATTCCTATCAATTTCATGCTGAAATAACGACATCGCCTTATCATTACGGTTGCGGCACCACTCTTCAAGCGGTGCCGCAGTTTTTTTTTGGGGGGGGGGGAAAAGAGGCTGCTAAAGAACTCCTTCCAACTTCCACATGCGGGTGCTGTTGGAGCCTTTGAGCAGCACCGTGGCACCGCTCATCGGATGTTTGGCAAAATACCCCACCGCCACATCGGAACTGGGGAAATAGAGCACATTAGGTTGTCCCTCAGCAAAGGCAAACTCAGGTCCAATCAGTACGGCCTGAATCTCCGGATGGGCAAGCATCCGCCTCACTATCGCCTCATGCTCCTTCTGGCTTTCTTCGCCCAACTCCTTCATTCCCCCTAACATTGCCACCTTGTTTTTCTTTGGCAACGCCTCAAAGTTGTCGAGGGCCACCTTCATGCTCGACGGATTGGCATTGTAACAGTCAAGAATCAAGGCGTTACGTCCCGTCTCCTTATATTGCGACCGATTATTCGAAGGAGCATACTGTTCTATCGCCTCCTTCACGTCCCAAAGGTCGACATGGAAATAGCGCCCCACAGCGGCGGCAGCCATAGCGTTATCAAAATTATAGTTACCCAACAGCTGTGACTGGATGGTGTAGACCGAGTCGCCATCCTCCATATAGAACTTCATATAGGGGTCCGACCCCACCAAATGACCACGCACTTGCGCCTGTTCCGTCGAGCCGTAGGTAATGGTGTTTAGCTGGCATTGCGCAGCCCGAGAAACAAGTATGTCGTTGTCGGCATTGACAAAGGCTGTGCCCTTCTTGGCGGCAAGGTAGCGGTACAGCTCTGTCTTGGTCTGTATCACCCCCTCGAAACTGCCAAAGCCTTCCAGATGCGCCCGCCCCACGTTGGTGATAAGGCCGTAGTCAGGGTCGGCAATATGGCACAGCGCGGCTATCTCGCCCGGATGGTTCGCGCCCATCTCGACGATGGCCATCTGCGCGTCGGCGGGTATCGACAGCAGCGTCAGCGGCACCCCCAAGTGGTTGTTGAAGTTGCCCGCCGTGGCATGGGTGCGATAGCGCCTGACCAGCACGGCGTGCACCAGCTCCTTAGTGGTGGTCTTGCCGTTGGTGCCGGTGATGCCGATAACGGGTATGGTGAGCTGGGCACGGTGATACCGCGCCAATTGTTGCAGCGTCGCCAACACGTCGTCGACCACCACGCAGCGGTCGTCCGTTTGATACTTCGGGTCGCTTATCACACACAGAGCAGCGCCCTGTTCCAACGCCTGCGGCGCGAAGGCGTTGCCGTCGAAGGTCTCCCCCTTGAAGGCAAAGAAAAGGCAGCCGGGCGTAATCTTCCGCGAGTCGGTCGTCACCACGCGCGACTGCAGATAAACTTGGTATAATTCTTCTATTTTCATCGTCCCAATAACGAGGCTTCTCTTTTTTTATTGTGCACATCTCTCCTTCTCACAAAAGTCGGCCTTCCACCCTCGTGACTCCCGACAAACGCCCACTTTCGTTAACGTCATCATATATAGTTTGTCGCTCTTATAGCGAACAAGTATCGATGATGAACCGTTAATCGAGCGGATTTACGAGAGAGTCACGGATGGCGAGGAAGGGGACACTGGCAACTCTGGTTGGCATTTTCTTGCCTACATATTTTTGGGAATACATTCCCAAAAATGTACTATTTAGGAGAGTTTTCGGATTGCAATCCAAAAACCCTCCGTTCTCAGTCCGATTTGTGTCATGTTTGGCAGGGGGTGACGGAGGGCGGCAGACGGGAGGGTGACAAAATGTCAGCATTTTTGTCAGTGTCGGGGGTTGGCACTATTGTTGTTATATGGAGTACGGATTCGCCCGCATGGGGCGGGTCGGGAAACAAATTATCAACAAGAAAATAAAAAACACAATATCATGGGAAAAATAATTGGAATCGACTTAGGTACAACTAACAGTTGTGTATCAGTCATGGAAGGCAACGAGCCTGTTGTCATCGCCAACAGCGAAGGCAACCGCACCACTCCCTCAGTAGTGGGATTTATCGAGAACGGCGACCGCAAGGTGGGCGACCCCGCCAAGCGTCAGGCTATCACCAACCCTCACAACACGGTGTACAGTATCAAACGTTTCATG
>JAEEIS010000210.1 GCA_016281475.1 Bacteroidales bacterium | reverse complement strand
TCTACAGCACCTTCGCCAGCGTCAGCTTCACCACCGTACAGGTCGGCATCGACGGCGTTGTCGAGCCCGCCTGCACCATCTATCCCAACCCCACCAGCAGTGCCACCACCATCAGCGTAGTCGGCATCAGCGGCAAGGTGAAGATAGCCGTGGTCGACATGAACGGCCGCGAGGTCAGCAGCGAGACGCTCGAATGCTCCGGCGACTGCGCCAAGACCATGGATGTTGACGGCCTGGCACAGGGTGCCTACTTCGTCCGCATCACCGGCGAGAACGTCAGCATGGTCAAGAAGCTGATAGTCCGCTAAGCCGACTCTTCGTAATTACGTTATAACGTTATAACGACATTACGATTGTTCGGAACTCTCTTCAGGCTGGCAGCCCCGCAATGGGCTGCCAGCCCTCTTTTTGCCCTCGTGACTCCCGCGAGACATGGATTCTTCGCAGCCTGATGGGAAGTAGTTATTCGCTCCTAAGAGCGATAAAGGAGCATTGAAATACCCAATAAGGAGCGAAGATATGAGAGAGGCAGGCGGTGCTGGCGGAGGAGTAGTCATGGGTGGATTTTGGAAGAAAAATATGCAAAAGATGTTAAAAAAGCTAAGGTCGCTTGTCGATAATATCTAAATGTGAGAAAAAAAACTTATCTTTGCAAAGTCATTTTTGCGGCTGACCGGATGCCGGCGAAATGGTGTAAATAATTATTTTTGAAAAAGAAAAAAAACATACAATTAACTTCATTATTAATCAAAACGTATTTGTTATGCAAAAACATCTACAAAAACTTCTGCTTCTCGTGGCGATGATGCTCGTCCCGTGGGTTACTCAGGCCCAGACGTTAGACGACTACTCGTTCTCGACCGGTGTCGACACGACGAAGTGGGTTAACATGAGTTCTGCGACGCAGATTCTCTCCCCGTCGGGCAGCGACGGCCTGGCCTCGTCGGTGCAGAACATCGGCTTCTCGTTCCCCTTCGGGGCAAGTAGCTACACGCAGTATTCCGTCAACACCGACGGCAACCTGCGACTGGGTTCCACTGCGACTGGAACAGGTTCTTACGCTACGCCGTTCTCGGCTACTAACGCCAACAACAACAATCCGAAGATTAATGCCTTCGGTTGCGACGGCTACGGCAACTCGGGAACGCACTATGTGAAATCGCTCCTTACCGAGGATGACAACGGCGACACGTTGCTAGTAGTGGAGTTCTGCATGGGCACCTTCAACAGCACCACGCGCAGCAATCTCTACAAGTGGCAGGTGCACATGTACGCCGCCGGTGACATAGAGATTGTGTACGGTCCGGCTCCTGCTGCGGGACCTAACATCGCGCGCCAGCCGGGTCTCTGCGTCAGTTCTTCCGACGGTTGGACTATCAATGGCAACCATCAGGCAACCCATTTCACTGCCGGAGTTGCCTCTACCACAGTCAATTTGGGCAGCTGGCCCACCGAGGGACGCTACTACCGCTTTGCAAAGCCTAACCTCGACTGCCCCAAGCCCCTTGCAATCACTACTAGCAACATAGATACAGCCAGTTTCGACATCAGTTGGACCGACACTTCCACTGCAACCGCTTGGATTGTCCAGCTGTTTGATGGCGACTCTATGATTTATGACAATGTGGAATACTACAATTCCGTTTCTTTCTCCGGCCTCACTTCTGCTACCTATTATATGGTGCAGGTAGCTGGCTTGTGCTCGAATGGCGATACCAGTGGCTTCCGCACTGCCCAGGTGCTCACTGCGTGTGCGCTCATTACTTCGCTTCCTTATACGCAGAATTTCGACGGAGTGCCAGGTTCTACCACCACCTCGGTGGCGGTGAACAACCTGCCTCCCTGCTGGGCTAACCACAACACGGGTACCAGCACTTCGTATAGCGGCTATCCCATGGTGTACAACAGCTCGACCTACGCCCATAGCGGCTCGCAGGCCATGCGTTTCTACACCTATATCACTTCTGGCACCTACAGCGACCAGATTGCCATCATGCCTCTGACCGACTCGATCCTGTTGCCGCTGTCGGGCATGCAGGTGCGGTTCTGGATGCGTTCTACTACCACTTCCTACAACTCTCACGTGATTGTGGGTGTGATGACCGACCCGACCAACGCCAGCACCTTTGTGCCTATTGAGGATGTGTCGACCAACAGCTCCACCACCTATGTCGAGCATACGGTGGTTCTCGCCTCCTACAACGGCCCGCACGGCTATGTCGCCTTCAAGGCTCCGCAGCCCACTTCGAGCTACAACGCCCTGCTGATTGACGATGTCACACTGGAGGAACCTCCTTCCTGTCTGCCGGTGCATGACGTGACTGTGACGGGTGTGACGGGCGAATCAATAAGTATTGCGTGGTCGCCCATCGGCACCGAGACCCAATGGATTGTCACCGTCGGTACCAACGACTATATTGTGTATGACACTGTATACACCCTCACCGGTTTGACCCCCAATACAGCTTACACCATCTCGGTTCAGGCCGATTGCGGCGGTGGCGACACCAGCACTGCTGTCAGTGTCTCTGCCCGTACCTCTTGCGGTGCACTTACTGTGCTCCCCTTTGTCGAGAATTTCGACAGCGTGACGGGTGCTACCAGCACAACGATATCGGTCAACAACCTGCCTCCCTGCTGGAACTACCTCAACCACGGCACGCGGAGCAGCTACATGGGCTATCCTGCCGTGTATAGCTCTACCACCTATTCTCATAGTGGGAGCAACAGCATGCGATTCTACTCGTTCTACACGGCTGCCGACTCCGCCCAGTATGCCATCCTGCCGCTGACAGATTCCACCCTCTATCCCATCAGCAACCTGATGCTGACGTTCCAGATGAGGGCGTACAACTCGGGCTCGAGCTATGGGGCGGTTGCCGTCATAGGTGTGATGACCAACCCGTTGGATGCTAGTTCGTTTGTTCCCATCGACACGGTCAACAGCAACGGTGTTACCACCTATTCCGAATACGAGGTTTATCTGGCTGGTTACACGGGTCCCCACGGTTATGTGACCATGATGTTCCCGTATGCAGCCCATGCTGGATTTAACTACAACTCGGGCTATGTCGACGACATTGTCCTCGATGTGCTGCCCACCTGTCCTCCCATACAGAATCTTGCACAGACTGCTGCCACCACCTCGTCGGTCACACTCAACTGGACCGAAGTGGGTACGGCGACGCAGTGGGTGCTGGAGTACGACACGGTGGACTTTGTCCCCGGAACAGGTGCCGGAACCATAGAGAATGTTACCGCTCTTCCCTATACGCTAAGCGGTCTCGATAGCGGTTATAACTACTATATATACGTGCATAGTGACTGCGGTGCGGGCGACACCAGCGCCAACGTCTTCGTGCTTGCCACCACCCTGTCGGGCGGCGGCGGACTGCCTTATGTCTGCGGTTTCGAGGGCTCTGGCGACAACGGTTGGGATCTCATCAATGGCTCTCAGGCCAACAAGTGGTATGTGGGCACTGCGGCTCACCATACTGGCAACAAGGGTCTCTATATCTCTAGCGACAACGGTGCTTCCAACACTTACGACGGCACCTCCGAATCATACGTCTTTGCCGTGAAGGAATTTTCCTTGGAAAATGCGGGTGAATATGCTTTCAGCTACGACTGGAAGTGCAACGGCGAAAGCAGCTTCGACTTCTTGCGTGCTGCATTGGTGCCGGCCACTACTGTACTGACGGCGGGCAGCTACTGCGGCTTCGACAACACCTCGGGAATGCCTTCGGGCGGCATCGCCCTTGATGGCAGCTATCGCTTGAACCAACAGACCTCGTGGCAGACCCAGACGGGCACCTTCCTCCTCACCACTCCCGGCACCTACAAGTGGGTGTTTATGTGGCGCAACGACCCTAGCGTGAACAACCAGCCTCCTGTCGCCATCGACAATGTGGCTCTGCAACTCAACACCTGTCCCGCTCCCACGCTGTATACGGAGCGCATCGCGCCCGACAGCATCGTCATTGCCTGGCATCCCAATGGTGTGGAGACAATGTGGGAGTTATCCGACGACTCGACGCAGATTTTTGTCTATGACACCACCTATGCCTTTGGCGAACTGCAGGGCAATACCGAGTATCACTTCACCGTCAGAGCCATCTGCGGCGATGGTGACACCTCTATGCCCGCATCGCTGACCCAGCGCACGCCCTGCACATACATCAACACGCTGCCATACCAGAACGACTTTGAGAGTGACCCATACTATAGCGCCGTCCCATAC
>JAEEIS010000028.1 GCA_016281475.1 Bacteroidales bacterium | reverse complement strand
GGTGAGCAGGAAGGGCAGATTGCCCAGCACCACCTTGCGCACCGTGGTGTCCAGCGTGGCAAAGAGTTTGTTTTCGGCAAACACCTCGCTTTTGCTCAGCAGGTTCATCAGTGTCGACTTGCCCACATTGGTGTATCCTACCAGTGCCACACGCACCAGGCTTTCGCGGTTCTTGCGTTGCTGCACTTTCTGCTTGTCGATGTCGCGCAGTTTCTCTTTCAGCAGGGCAATCTTCTCGGTAATCAGTCGTCGGTCGGTCTCAATCTGAGTCTCGCCCGGTCCTCGCATACCTATACCGCCACGCTGCCGCTCGAGGTGCGTCCACATGCGGGTCAGACGTGGCAGCATATACTGCAACTGAGCCAGCTCCACCTGAGTTTTGGCAATACTGGTGCGGGCACGTTTGGCAAAGATGTCCAGAATGAGAGTGGTGCGGTCCAATATGCGGCATTCAAATTCCCGCTCAAGATTGCGCAGCTGTGCCGGCGACAGCTCGTCGTCGAACACTAGGAAATCGGCATCCAGCGCGTTCTTGTACTCCTTAATCTCCTCTAGCTTGCCGCTGCCCACGTAGGTGCGTGTGTCGGGACGCTCCAGTTTCTGAATCACCTGCTTCACAGGGATGCCCCCGGCGGTGTCGAGCAGAAAGGCCAACTCGTTCAAGCATTCCTGCGTGCGTTCCATCGTAGTGCCGTTGGCGCACACGCTCACCAGTATCGCCTTCTCGGGCACCTCCTCGGTGCTGAAGGTGTTGCGCTCCTGTGGCGTAGGCCGCTTCTTGGGCAGCTGCCCAGCCTCCCATTCTCCTATGGGTTTCTTCCACTTGCCGTGATTGTTGGGTTTCCAAGCCATCTTGAATGTGTTGACGTGCTAATCTTGATTTACGAATTAACGAATTAACGAATTCTTATCACACTATGAAGTATGTTTTCCAACTTCTTGCAGGATTTCTCCCAACTGAAGTTGTCGTTCACGTAGTTGTATCCCGCTATAGCCAGCTGGTCGCGAAGGTCCTCGTTTTGCAGCAACTTGATAAGGTGGTCGGCAAATGCCTGTGCCGTATCGCCTACCAGCACTTGCCGGCCGTCCTCGGCATACAACGAGGCATTGGCGATAGAGGTAGTCACACACGGCAGCTGCATCGCCATCGCCTCCAACAACTTGTTCTGCAGTCCCGACCCTGTCTGCATCGGGGCGGCAAAGATGCGGGCGGAGGCGTAGCTCTCGCGGATGTCGTCGACATAGCCTGTCACCGTTACCTTGTCGCCTGCCAACTTACGCACCTCGCGCTTGGGCGACGCTCCCGCCAGCAACAGCGTCGCTTCTGGCACCTCTTTCCACACCAGCGGCATCACCTCTTTCGCCAAGAACTGCGCCGCATGGACGTTGGGCTCGTAACTCATGTTGCCGCAGAAGAGTATGTCGTATTTCTTCTCACACTCCATCGGTGCGAAATATTCGAAGTCCACCCCGTTGGGGATGATATGTATGTCGCCGTTCTGCTTGTGCGGTATCGCCTCGCTGTCAGGCTCGGAGATAATGGTCAGCGCGTCGAATATCTTGAACGAGTTGTACTCCGTCGAGCGCAGCATCTTGAACTCGAAGTGCAGAATATAGTGCCACAGCCCGTGGCTCTTCTCCATGCGACGCTCGCAGTTCATCGACATCGCGTCCTGGAAGTCCATCACCTTGGGCTTCGGCGAACGGCTCACCAGCGGCATCGTGCGCACCATCTGGCTGTAGAGCACGTCGGGGTCCACCTTCTTCTCAAATGCCTTGTAGGCCTTGCGCGACTTGATGGAGTCCCAATAGCCCATTTGGAGCGACTTGGTATGCAGATAGTTGCGCACAACATTCTTATAGTTTGCCAACCGCGGCGACCGCACAAGGCATATCTCTTTGCAATAAGGCTTCACCGCCTCGATATGCTCGGGCAGCACCTTGGTGTGCGACACGCAGTAGAGATACACTTCGTTGTGTTTCGACAATTCCTTTATCTGATAATACGCCCGCAGTTTATCCCCCTTCTCCAAGGGGTACGGAAATCTGGGCAGAACAACTAATATCTTCATGCGAATTGAAAATTGAAAATTGAAAATTGAAATCTATTGTCCGTTTTAACTCCCTCTTTGACTCGTATTTTTAACTAAAACAGTTCTGTCTGTGTGCCTTCGGCAAAGCCTTCGCGGTCGTTGGGCTCGTCGTCGGTCTCCTCGTCTTCCTCCATTGGCGGCTCCTCATACTCGGGTTCCGGGTCGGGTTCCATCCATTGGAATTCCTTCACCTCGCTGGTGGTCACACGTTTGCCTTTGGCCTTATAGCCTTTCACGCCGATAAACTCGTCCACGTTAATTTCCTCTTCCAGTATCTTCTTCCCGCTGCTGGGGTCATACAGCACCTTCAGCCGTGGGAACGTGTCTAACTTATAGTCTATCATCGTGTCGCCATCGTCAACAAACGCCAGCTTCTTGTCCGACTCCTCGGCTTGAAACCGTTTCAGATAGTAGCTGCCCGTCTCGCCGTCGCGATACAGCACGGTGACAATCATTCTCGGGTTGTGCTTGCGTATCTCCAGCAGGTCGTCATCGAAATGGCTGCCCAAGTCGTGTCCCACCAGCCGCATGGTGCCCGACTTGTAGAGCGTGAATATCTTGTCCTTGCCCGAGAAGCGGCCCAGCGACTCGCCCGCGCCATTGGCATTCAGGCGCAGCACCGAGCGGTCGAACCATATCTCCCGTGCCTCCAACGTCGAAACGCCCTCGCCCTTCTTGGTGATGTTGCGCACCGCATTGCGGGTCAAGATGTTTCCCATGGCCTGCCGGCCCTTGATGGCAAGCTTGGCAAAGTCGAAGTCGAAACTCACCTTCTTCAGCTTCGCCTTGGTGGCGTGGTGCACGGTTATCATCTCCGCCTCACCGTTGGGGTTGGCGGTGAAATAGAGCACCTTGGTCCCCTTGGTTCCCTGCGTGAGGTTGTATTCCGTGTCGCGCGTCACGCCCACCACCGAGAACCGCTTCACAAAGGCATAGCCCAAATTACCATCGCGGTACACCATGTTATACACCGTCCTGTCGTCCCGCTTGCGGAACAACCCCACATGCAGCAGTTCCTTGCACGTCGCCGAGCCCACAAACGCCTTGTCCTGCACCTTGGTCACCAGCATTGTGCCGTCGGGGCGGAACACGATGATGTCGTCCATCTTCGAGCAGTCGAAGGCATATTCCACACCCTCCTCCTTCTTCAGGCCCGTGCCTACGAAGCCCGTCTCCATGTTCACATACAGCTTCTCGTTCGCCACCGCCACATTGGCAGCCTGTATTTCCTCAAAGTTCCTTATCTCCGTCTTCCGCTCGCGGCCCTTGCCGTAGGTGTCCAGTATGTGCTGGAAGTAGTTGATGGCGTATTCCGTCAGGTGTGCCAAGTGGTTCTTGGTCTCCTCGATGTCTATCTCGATATTGGCAATCTCCTGCTCCGCCTTCTTGATGTCGAACTTCGAAATCTTCCTCACCGGCTTCTCGCACAGCTTCAACACCTGCTCACGCGTTATCTCCTTGCGGAACAGTTTTCTATAGGGGTCAAAGCCGCGTTCGATGCCCGTCACCTGATCGTCCCAAGTGGCGAAGTCCTTTTTCTCCAACACCTTGTAGATACCCTTCTCAAAGAATATCTTCTCCAACGACACCCAGTGCCACTTGTCCTCCAACTCCGCCAGCTGTATCTCCAATTCCTGACGCAGCAAATCCTTCGTCCGCAGGGTGGAATGGCGCAGTATGTCGCTGGCGGTCATAAACTCCGGCTTGTTGTCCACAATCACGCATGTCTGCGGCGAGAAACTGATTTGGCAGTTCGTGAAGGCATACAGCGCGTCAATCGTCTGGTCGGGCGAGACATTGTTGGGCAGGTAGCACACAATCTCCACCTCGGCCGCCGTGTTGTCGTCAATCTTCTTCACCTTAATCTTGCCCTTCTCGTTAGCCTTCAGTATACTGTCAATCAGCACGTCGGTAGTGATGCCGTAGGGCAGCTCGGTGATGACTATCGCCTTGCGCCTGTCGTCGTAGTGCATCTTGGCACGGATGCGCAGCCTGCCGCCGAGTGCCGCGTCGTTGTATTTCGACACGTCTATCTGTCCCCCCGTGGGGAAGTCGGGGTAAATCTCAAACGGTTCTTCCTTCAGTATCTTGATCGACGACTCCAGCAGTTCGCAGAAGTTGTAGGGCAGTATGTTAGAGGTCAGCGTCACCGCAATGCCCTTCGTTCCCTGAGCCAGCAGCAGGGGGAACTTGATGGGCAGCGTCACCGGCTCCTGTTTCCTACCGTCGTAGCTGGGCTTCCACTGGGTGGTCTTGGCGTTGAACACCACCTCCTTGGCGAACTTCGACAGCCGCGCCTCGATATAACGGCCTGCCGCCGCGCCGTCGCCCGTCAGTATGTTGCCCCAGTTACCCTGGCAGTCTATCAGCAGGTTCTTCTGCCCCAGATTCACCAACGCGTCGTTGATCGACGCGTCGCCGTGGGGGTGATACAGCATGGTCGTACCCACGATGTTCGCCACCTTCGTGTAGCGTCCGTCGTCGGTCTCCTTCATGGCATGCAATATGCGTCGCTGCACAGGCTTCAGTCCGTCGTCGATGTCCGGCACCGAGCGGTCCAAAATCACGTCCGAGGCATAGTCTATCCAATACTCGCGAAACATGCCACCCAGCGACAGCGTGGAGCCCATCCCCTCTTGAGAGGGGTGCTCCGTAGGAGCGGGATATGTATCTTGGTCTTCGTCGGCCTGCGTCAATCCATTGGCATCCAGTGACTCATCCTTCTCCTCAGGGGTTATGTTATCTTCATCCATATCGTTATGAAATAAAATGCAAAATTACAATTTTTTTTCGACATAACGACATTTTTAATTTAATATAGACTCCTCCATCTGGCTTCACGCATGAATGGTAGTTTCGAGGTGTCATTAATCAAATCACTATAGGGGACTTCTATTAATCACCTCGAAGAGGTGAGACTATTCATAACACGGTACAAGCCGAAGGCGCAGTGCCGTGACACTCAGCCATCTGAGAACTGCGTCCCGAAGGGACGCGACATATATACAGAATTTATAGAACCCACCTATATTGTTTATCCCGCTCTGAATTATTTCTCGCTTTGCGTGCCAGCTCATAATCAAAAAAATCGGTCCCGTACCGATTCCTACCGCTTCGTGCGGATTCCTACCGCATTGTACCGATTTTTACCGATTGGGAGGCTCTTTTACGGTCTCTGACCGAAAAACGTCCGTTAATCAGTCGAATCAAAATGGGCTGTTGCTGGGAGTTACTAGGGGGAAGGGCTGGTTTGAAGTCGTTTTTTTCTGACATGTCGGATATTTTGTGTAAATTTGCATTTTTATAACGTAAACACCAATTTTTATAACACATTATGGAATCAACAAATACACCTACAACGAACCCCATGTCCGGGGCGAAAAATAAAGAGCCTCTGGGCTTTGGTAAGACCATGCTGGCCTCGGCCGTGGGATTTATCATCGGCACGGTGGTGCTGAGCGTCATTTCGTTTTTATTCTTCGCGATAACAATGGTATCGCTGCTGTCGTCCGCGTCGAGCGACACCACGCCCATCGTGGGCAAGAGTTTCGCCGTGGAGCTGAACCTGACAGGTGCGGTCTCGGAGGCGCAGCCCAACGAGCTGATGGCTCTGCTGGGCAACAACGCCACCACGAGCCTCAGCGACCTGCTGACGGCCATCGACCACGCCGCCACTGACGAGCGCGTGAAGGCCCTCTACCTGCACCTGGGCGGCAGCAACCTCAGCTGGGCTCAGGCCGAGGAGCTGCAGCTGGCCCTCGGCCGCTTCCAACAGGAGAGCGACAAGCCCATCATCACCTATGGCGAGGCGATGAGCCAGCCAGAGTACTATCTGGCCACCTGCACCCAGAAGATTTGCATCCACCCCTCGGGCATCATCGACTTCCGCGGCATTGGCGCGGAGGTGATGTTCTACAAGGGGCTGCTGGACAAGCTGGGCGTGCACATGGAGCTGATACGCCCCACCAGCTGCGCCTACAAGAGCGCGGGCGAGGTGTACACCCGCACCGACATGAGCGACGCCAATCGCGAGCAGATACACAGCTACGTCAACAGCATCTGGGATTATGCAGTGGGCGTGATGGCCGCCAACCGCGGCATGACCACCGAGCAGATGAACGCCGTGGCGGACAACCTGAGCGGCTACCTGCCTGCCGACGCACTGAAGGCAGGACTGGTGGACACGCTCTGCTTCGCTCAGGATGTGAAACTGCTGCTGAAGGAACAGTATAGCGCCGCCAAGCTGGTGAAGGCAAAACGCTACGCCAAGTCGGTTGAGAACAAAGAGAACGTCTACCGCATAGCCGTCATCTATGCCGAGGGCGAGGTGGTGCCCGGCAAGAGCGAAGGCACCGCCACGGCTGTGTATGGCGACGACATTGTGAAGGCCCTTGCCGATGCCGTCAAGGACAAGAAAGTGAAGGCGATAGTGCTGCGCGTCGACTCGCCCGGCGGCGCGGTGACGGCATCGGAGTCGATGACCCACGCCGTGATGGAGGCCAAGAAGGAGAAGCCCGTCATCATCTCAATGAGCGGACTGGCCGCCAGCGCAGGATACGAGATGAGCTGTTTTGGCACCAAGATTGTGGCGCACCCCACCACGCTGACGGGCAGCATAGGCGTGTTTGCCACCATTCCCGAGGTGGGCAACCTGCTACGCCAGAAACTGGGCATCACCACCGACACGGTGATGACCAACAAGAACAGCACGGGACTGACACTGTACAGACCCCTGTCGGCCGATGCCCGCGCCATGATGCAGAAGAATGTGGAGGATTTCTACATCACCTTCACCCAGCGCGTTGCCGACGGCCGCGGGCTGACCCGCGAGTATGTGGACAGCATTGCCAAGGGCCGCGTATGGACCGGCGCTCAGGCCAAGGAATTGGGTCTGGTGGACACGCTGGGCGGGATGACGACGGCACTGCACATCGCCGCCGAGGAGGCCGGTGTGGACTTCGACAAATGCAGCGTCAAGGTCTTCCCGGCTGAGAAAGGCCTTTGGGACCAGCTGATGCAGAAGATGAACGAGGACGAGGAGGAGCAAATCGTCAGCCGCCTGAACGCCATCGTCCCCTTCTACAGCGAGTTGGTCAGCTGGTCGAAGATGGAGCCCCTCCAAGCCCGACTGCCGTTTGCAATTGATATTAAATGATAATGGGAAGTTAAAATGGGAATGAAAGGGGACAAATGTGTTGTCAGTGATATTGCCGACAAAAGTATTGTCCATTTTAACTCCCACTTTAACTCCCTTCTAACACTCCCAATTATTATTCCAAAATGATTGTCTGCATTGCTGAGAAACCGTCGGTGGGACGCGACATCGCCCGCATATTGGGGGCGAAGGTGTCGCACGACGGCTATATGGAAGGCAATGGCTACCAGGTGACATGGACGTTCGGACACCTCTGCACGCTGAAGGAGCCTCACGACTACGACCCGTGGTGGAAGTCGTGGAACTTGGAGACCCTGCCCATCATCCCCAACCGATTCGGCATCAAGCTGATTGCTAACGACGGGTACGAGAAGCAGTTCAACACCATCAAACGGCTGATGCAGTCGGCGGAGTATATCGTAAACTGCGGCGATGCCGGGCAGGAGGGTGAGCTGATACAGCGGTGGGTGATGCAGAAGGCACAGCCCACATGCCCTGTTAAGAGGCTTTGGATCAACTCGATGACCGATGAGGCGATACGCGAGGGCTTTGCCAACCTAAAGCCGCAGGAGGAGTACAAGTCGCTCTACGAGGCGGGGCTGTGCCGCGCCATCGGCGACTGGCTGTTGGGCATGAACGCCACAAGGCTCTACACGCTCAAATTCCGTCAGGCGCAACGGCAGGTGCTTTCCATTGGGCGGGTGCAGACCCCCACGCTGGCGATGATAGTGAACCGGCAGATGGAGATTCAGCATTTTACACCCGAACAGTACTGGGTGCTGTCGACCGTCTACCGCGACACCCTTTTTACCCTCAAACAGAGCGAGAAAGAGGAGGGCGAAGAGAGCAGCGCAGACAGCCGCGGACGCATCACCAACGAGGAGGAGGGCCGCAAGGCTCTGGCACTGATACAGAACCGCGACTTCGAGGTGACAGGCATCGCGAAGAAGGCGGGCAACGAGGCTCCGCCGAGGCTGTTCGACCTGACCAGCCTACAGGTGGAGTGCAACAAGAAGTTCTCCTTCTCGGCCGACGAGACGCTGAAATACATCCAAAACCTCTACGAGAAGAAATTCACCACCTATCCGCGCGTGGACACCACCTACCTGCCCGACGACGTGTACCCGAAATGCCCACAGATATTGCAAGGGCTACTACCCTACGCCCCTCTGGTGCAACCGCTGATGGGCACCAAGCTGAAGAAGAGCAAGAAGGTATTCGACTCGTCGAAAGTGACCGACCACCACGCCATCATTCCCACAGGCATGAATCCCGCCAACGGCGACATGGCACTGAACGAGAAGAAGGTGTTCGACCTCATCACGCGACGGTTTATTGCCATATTCTACCCCGACTGCAAATTCTCGACCACCACGGTCACGGGTAAAGTGGAGACCGAAGAGACCACTTCGGAGGGGAAGACAAAGAAAGGCAAGGTGGAGTTTAAGACCACGGGCAAGCAGATATTGGAACAGGGTTGGCGCGACGTATTCAACTGGGGTCGAGCCAACAAAGAGGTTGCCACCGACGACGAGGGCAATAAGAAAGAGGAGGAGGAAAAGACCCTGCCCGACTTCCAGAAAGGCGAACGCGGCCCCCACACCCCTACCCTTACCGAGAAATGGACCACGCCACCCAAACCCTACACCGAGGCCACGCTGCTGCGGGCCATGGAGACGGCAGGTAAGACGGTGGCTGACGAGGAGCTGCGCGACGCCATGAAGGAGAACGGCATCGGACGGCCATCGACCCGCGCAGCCATCATCGAGACACTTTTCAAACGCAACTATATCAAGAAGGAACGCAAGTCGCTCTACGCCACCGACACGGGCGTAGGACTTATCAACACGATACACAACGACCTGCTCAAGAGTGCGGAGCTGACAGGACAGTGGGAGAAGAAGTTGCGCGAAATAGAAGCACACAAATACGATGCCGTACAGTTTGTGTATGAGCTAAAGACGATGGTGTGGCAGCTGGTTAATGAAGTTAAAAGTGGAAGTTAAATATGAAAGTTAAAATGGGAGTTAAAATGGACAAATGTTTTGTCGCCAATAGTATTTTCCACCTCCCCTCTTGAGACGGGGAGCAAACCTCCAGTGGACGTTTGCCGCTAGGCCGGGGTGTGTTCTAACTCCCTTTTTAACTCCCTTTTATTACTCCCTTTTTTAACTCCCTAAAGTTTATAACAACATGCGCTATTTCATTCATTTGGCATACAACGGCACCAACTACTGCGGCTGGCAGACACAGCCCGACCTGCCCACAGTGCAGCTGACGCTGGAGCAGGCGTTGACCACCCTACTGCGGCAACCTATAGCCGTCGTGGGATGCGGACGCACGGACACGGGCGTGCACGCCAGCGACTTCTACGCCCACTTCACCGCCAGCACGGCAATCGACTGCGGCCAGCTTACCTTCAAGCTCAACAGCCTGCTGCCGACAGATATTGCCATATTCGAGGTTTTCCCCGTCAAGGAGAATGCGCACGCTCGGTTTGACGCGACGGCTCGCACCTACCAATACCATGTCAGCGACAAGCGGCTGCCCTTCAACCAAGGGCTATACTGCCGCATATACTACCGCCCCGACATCGAACTGATGAACCAGGGCGCGAAGATATTGATGGAGTATGAGGACTTTACGAGTTTCGCCAAGCTGCACACGCAGGTGAAGACCAACATCTGCCACCTGACCGAGGCACATTGGGACGCAGTGGGCGACGAATGGGTGTTCACCATCCGCAGCAACAGGTTTCTGCGCAATATGGTGCGCTCGGTGACAGGGACACTGCTAGACGTGGGGCGCGGCAAACTGAGCCTCGACTGCCTCAGAGAGATTATTGAACGCAAAGACCGTTGTGCCGCCGGAGTATCCATGCCGGCACAGGGGCTGTTCCTGACCAAAGTGGAATACCCGCTGGAGGAGTTGAAAATTGAAAATTGAAAATTGAAAATTGAAAGTTGAAAATTGAAAGTTGAAAATTGGCTGACGCGTTCAAAATACTCAAACAATCAAGCAATCAGACAATCAAGCAATATCAAAGTGTATGGAAAAGCAGTTGGTTACAATATTT
>JAEEIS010000209.1 GCA_016281475.1 Bacteroidales bacterium | reverse complement strand
CCAATGTGGGTATTTTGCCTGTCAGTCTTATTGCTTTCAAGGCGTTTATCATGGCCTGTATTGCGTTATCTGCATCTTTTTTGAAAAAAGTCTCTATCTCTGAGAAAAAATTCGTATTTTTGCATCGTGACATAGCGGTGTCGTTTTTTTGTTTTACACCGCAAAATTACTAAAAATTAGTGATTTGCACAAGCCGTTATGTCACATTTTATTAACAAAATAATTTGTCAAACTTTAGTTAATAATAATAATGTAACGGACAATCTCCCATGTAAGTAATATCTCAACAAACCCCTGCCGCAAGGGTGGGGGCTTGCTTTTGTGTGTCATATGTATTATTATTTTACCAAATGAAGAATAATGTGTAATTTAAGAAATTTGGTATACTAATATAATACGCTAACTCCCACCATCGGAATAATGAATACTTTGCCAAGAATAAGTAGTGTTGAGGCTTTGCCGGATTACCGTCTTTCCGTTGTGTTTGACGACGGGAAGGCAGTGGTGTATGATATGGGGGAAGATATGGAGCAGATTGAGGAGTTTCGACTGTTGAAGCAGGTGCCACACCTATGGGAGCAGGTGAAGGTGGATAGTAGCCGCACTTGCGTCTATTGGAACGACAGGATTGACTTGCCTTCTGACACACTGTATGAATACGGGGTGCCACAATACGATATGGATGATACACCCATGCCACACGTCGCGGAAGAATGATTTGTTTTTTCGATACTAAGTTATCAATGGCATTAAAAACTTCCTTTCAATGTCACTAAAAAGTTGTATCTTTGCATTTGTAATAATGAAATGCTATGGTAAAGAAATCGACACTTGAAGAGGTGATAATGTGGCAGTTGAAGGTGGTGAATGCACCTAGTTACAACCGTGATTTATTGTCGGAAATAAATCTGGGGAATGCTAGACTTGCCAATATTATCACGGGAATACGCCGTTGTGGCAAGTCTACTCTAGTGCAGCAACTGATGCAGCGGAGTTTGGATGCATCGTTGTATGTGAACTTTGATACGCCTAATCTGTTTGATTTTCAAATGGAGGATTTTCGCGTGTTGGACGAGGTGATAGAGGAGAAAAAGGCTAAGTGGCTTTTCTTTGATGAGATACATGTGGTGAAAGGTTGGGAGGTGTATGTGAGGAGTAAACTGGAGCAAGGCTTTAATGTTGTGGTGACGGGTAGTAATTCGACGATGTTGAGTAGGGAATTGGGGACGCGCTTGACGGGTAGGCATTTGGATTATGCGTTGTATCCATTCTCGTATACTGAGTATCTTGGTTTTACAGGACAGGCAGCTTCGGCAGAGACGATGGAGAAGTATTTGAATTGTGGGGGATTTCCTGAATATGTTCAATCGGGTGATTCCAGGATATTGACCGACCTGATTAGCGACATATTGTATAGGGATATTCTTGTGCGGTACAACATCAAAGACGAGTCGGCCTTGAAATCGTTGTTTGTTTATCTGATGGGTAATATCGGGAACCTTACTTCGGCTAACAAACTGGTGAATGCCATAGGAGTAAAGTCTTCGGCTACGGTGGCTGCATACTTCTCTTATCTTGAGAACAGCTATTTGGTACGGTTTATGCCCAAGTTCTCATATTCGTACAAGGCGCAAATGCTCAATCCTAAGAAGATGTATAGTATTGACTTAGGATTGCACAATGTATCGTCGCCTTCTTTTTTGCAAGACCGTGGGCACAAATTGGAGAACGAGGTATACCTCGAATTGCTACGCAAATGGTATGAACTCTATTATTATAGTGAGAATGGGCATGAGTGTGATTTTGTGGCGTGCAAGAACAATACGCCAGAATTGCTTGTGCAGGTATGTGAAAGGCTTGACCATGAGAATGAGAAACGTGAGGTGTCGGGACTGGTTGAGGCAATGAACAACCTCCATTTAGAGCAAGGAGCTATTGTGACTCTAGACCAAGAGGACTTGATGTATGTGGATGGTAAGGAAATAAGGGTGGTACCTGTATGGGAATGGCTGACTGTATGATATTATAGGTTAGTTGCTTATTAATGATTCGTACCGATTTGGAGTGCAACTCCAAATCGGTACGAAATGTTGATAAGGGGATGAAAACTAGTGCGTTTTACTTCGCGGCTTTCTTCTTGGCCTTGACGGTCTGGTACTCGTTGTTGAGGCCCTCTATAATCTCGTCGGTGATGTCCATGGCGGGGTTCATGTAGAGGGTGGGGGAGTCGTTGAAGGTCTTGCGGAGGATGATGTCGAACTGCTGGTTGTCGGCATTGTACTCACGCACGAAGGCGAAGATGCGGTTGAGGAGCTCGATGTTGGAGTCCATCTGCTTTTGGAGGACTTTTTGGGTCAGCTCGGCTTCGAGGGTGCTGAGCTTCTCGGCACGCTGCTTGAGCTCGGCTTCTTTGGCCTGCTGCTGGCTGAGGGTCATGTTCTCGCCAGTCTGGAGAAAGTTCTGATAGTCCTTTTGGAACTGGGTCATCTGCTGCTGGTAGCTCTTTTCCTGAGCATCCTTGTAGCGGTTGAGCTCCTCTTGGAGGTCGATGGCGTACTGGTATTTGGCCAGCAGGCTGTCGCTGTCGACGCAGGCCACTTTGAGCTGCCCGTCCTCGGGGATGAGGGGCATGGAGGCGTTGGGGTTGACCTTGCTGGGGGTGCCTGTGCCGGTGAAGTGGAGGATGTAGAGGACGATGAGTCCGATGAGGAGCAGGATATTGCAGACGGTGAGGCAGGTGTGGCAGTGGTCCTTACGGCAACTGGCGTTGTCGGCAGCGGGCTGCTGCGGCGCGGGAGCCTCGCAGGCGGGAGTGGGCTCGGGATTGGCGGGACGTTGCTCTAGGATTTCTTTCATTTCGATGGTGTCGATGCTGTTGTCGTCGACGGGTTTGTTGAGGTCTTGGTTGATTTCCATGGTATATTTTTTTTCTGAATTATCGGATTGGTCTGAACTTTTAATTTTCAATTTCGCCGAGGGTATCGATGGCGCGCTGGACGCGGGCGATGGTCTCCTCTTTGCCAATGGTCATGACGAGGGTGAGCATGTCGGGGCCGACGGTGGTGCCTACGACGGCGAGACGTAGCGAGTTCATTATCTGTCCCATGTTGAGCTCGTGGCCTTTGATGTAGTCCTCAAGGAGGGCTTGGTGGATGGCGTCGTACTCGAAGGGGACGGTGTTGAGGATTTCGATGACCTTGGCCATGTGGGTGGTCATGCCGGGCTTCCAACGCTTGGCGACGGCCTTGGGGTCGTACTCGGTGGGGGCGACGAAGAAGTAGTGTGTCTGGTCCCAGAGTTCGCTGGGGAAGGAGATGCGTTCCTTCATCATGCCGCAGACATTGACAACGTATTGAAGGTTGAATGTTGAAAGTTGAAAGTTGTTCGACTTGGTGTCTTCTACTTTTATGCCGTGCTCATTGAGTTGGGGTAGGAACATCTCAGCTAGCCGCTGGTCGGGGCATTTCTGCAGGTATTCGTGGTTGAACCACTTGGCTTTTTCGACGTTGAATTTGGCACCGCTCTTGCTGATATGCTCGATGCTGAAGAGCTTTATCAGCTCGTCCATGGTCATCAGCTCCTGGTCGTTGCCGGGGTTCCAACCGAGGAGGGCAAGCATGTTGACTACGGCCTCGGGCAGGTAGCCGCGCTCGCGATAGCCGCTGGAGATTTCGCCAGTCTCGGGGTTGTGCCAGTCGAGTGGGAAGACGGGGAAGCCGAGTCGGTCGCCGTCGCGCTTGCTGAGTTTGCCGTTGCCATCGGGCTTGAGGAGCAGGGGCAGGTGGGCAAACTGGGGCATGGTGTCTTCCCAGCCAAAGGCACGGTAGAGCATGACATGGAGGGGTGCGGAGGGCAGCCATTCCTCGCCACGGATGACGTGCGAGACCTCCATGAGGTGGTCGTCGACGATGTTGGCGAGGTGGTAGGTGGGCATGCCGTCGGACTTGAAGAGCACCTTGTCGTCCAGCAGGCGGCTGTTCATGGTGACATCGCCACGGATGAGGTCGTGGACGGTGATGTCGATATTGTCGGGGAATTTGAATCGCACCACGTAGGGCTCTCCGCTGTCGAGACGGCGCTGCACCTCGTCGGCAGGCAGGGAGAGGCTGTTCTCCATGTCGCCGCGGGTGTTGCAGTCATATTGAAAGGTCTTCTTCTGTGCCTCATACTCTTTGCGCTTGGCATCCAGTGCCTCGGGACGGTCGAAGGCATAGTAGGCCCAGCCGTCGCGGATGAGCTGGTCGGCATACTGGCGGTAGATGGGCTTGCGGTCGCTTTGGCGGTAGGGGCCGTAGTTGCCGCCGATGTGGACGCCCTCGTCAAATTCGATGCCGAGCCAGGTGAGGGCTTCGATGATGTAGTCTTCGGCACCGGGGACGAAGCGGGTCTGGTCGGTGTCTTCGATGCGGAGAATCATGTCGCCGCCGTTCTGACGGGCGAAAAGATAGTTGTACAATGCGGTGCGCACGCCGCCAATGTGCAGCGGGCCGGTGGGACTGGGTGCGAAACGAACGCGGACTTTTCTCATATTATTAAGAAGTTATTTCGTTATTACGTTATTTCGATGTTATAATTTGTATTTTGAGAACTGTTTTTTCTTTAGTAAATAATAGTGTATCAGCAGCAGGCTGTTGAGGGTGCAGCTGACGGGACGGGCATCGCGACAGCGGCGCGCCTTGAGTGCGGGCTTCCACTTATAAAAGGCACGATGGGCGCGTGCAACAGCGTTGAACTCCTGCGGTTTGCCTTCGAGTAGGAACTTGAATGCGGCCACATAGTCGAGCACCATCCGGCATACCATCACCCATGCCAGACGGCTTTGGGGGAGGTTTTTGTAGAGCAGTGCCATGTTGTTGCGGAAGTTGAGGTATGTCTTGCGGGGGTTGGACTTGGGCAGGGTGCCGCCGCCGACGTGGTAGACCACCGACTGTGGGCAATATTCCACGCGATAGCCTGCATTCTTGGCGCGCCAGCAGAAGTCTATCTCCTCCATGTGGGCGAAAAATTCACCGTCGAGGCCGCCCAATTGTTTCCACACGTCGGCGCGGACAAACATGGCCGCTCCCGAGGCCCAGAATATCTCGCGGGCATCGTCGTACTGGCCGTTGTCCTGCTCGAGGGTGGTGAACAACCGTCCGCGGCAGAAGGGGTAGCCGTATTTGTCGATAAAGCCGCCTGCGCCTCCGGCATATTCGAAGGTGTCGCGCTGGTCATACATCAGCAGCTTAGGTTGGCAGATGGCGGTGTCGGGGTGTTGCTGCATCTGGGCGACGACGGGGTCGATCCAGTTGGGCGTCACCTCCACATCGTCGTTGAGCAACACATAGTAGTCGGCCTCGATTTGTGCCAAGGCGCAGTTGTAGCCGTCGGCAAAGCCGTAGTTCTTGTCCAGCGCAATGATGCGCAGCGAGGGGTATTGCTCGCGGAGGAAGGACAGTGAGTCGTCGGTGGAGCCATTGTCGGCAATCACCACTTCGGCATCGCCTGTGGTATAGGCTGTTACCGAAGGGAGAAAGCGTTCGAGCATGTGCTTCCCATTCCAATTGAGTATGACTACAGCTGTTTTCATTAGCAGATGAAAGTTAAGGGGTTAATGGGTTTAGTGGTATGTCGGCAGGGCGTTTGCGTTTCCAACGGCGGTGCGACCAAAGCCAATATTGCGGCGCCGCGTCGATGGTGTTTCTCAGGTGTTGTATGTAGCGCGAGATGATGGTGTATTGCGTCACCTCGTTGGGCTTGTCGCACAGGAGGGTGAACCGCACCTCGTAGTGTCCGCGCGAGGTCTTCGCCACGTCGTAGTAGATGACGGGCATGTCGTACTTGCGGGCAAAATATTCGGCACCGTACAGAAACGGGGTCTCTTGGTGCATAAACATGGTCCAGAAGCTTTTGCGCTCGTCGCTGGGCGACTGGTCGGAGAGCATCATGTAGGCCACCGGCACCTTGTGCTGTCGGTAATAGTCCATCGTCTGGCGCACGTTGGTGTGGTCGACAATCTCGGTGCCGAAACGGCCTCTGCGGCGTGTGACATAGCTGGCAACCAGCTTGTCGTTGAGCGGTTTGCCCACCCCTATGCCGTGGTGCATCACCTGGAAGTTGAGCGAGGTGATCATATACTCCCAGTTGTTGTAGTGGGCGGACATGAGGACGATGCTCTGCCCCTGCTCGTAGTAGCGGTTCAGCAGTTGGCGGTTGACAAAATGGTAGCGGCGCATGATGGATTGCGGACGGGCATAGAGGTTATACAGCCCCTCCACCAGCAGGTCGCTGATGTGGTGGTAGTAGGCCTTCTCGATGGCGCGACGCTCTTCTGCCGTGCGGTCGGGATAGGCGTTGGCAAGATTGGTGCGCGTCACCTTGCGGCGGTAACGCACCAGATGATACACCACAAAATATATTATTTCAGACAGGATGGCCAATCTCTACTAGATTCAAAATCCTCTTTCGAATTGTTGCCCCACTTCGCCTTGGACATCCTCTTCCAGCTGATTTTGGCTCAGCATACGTTCCCAGTTGGGCATGATTATCTCGCCTCGGGCGTTGGAGTTCAGCAGCTTGTAGTAGCCGCTGCGAAACTCGTCCCAGAAGAGGAACACGCGGTTGGGGAAGTCGTTCTCCAGCCGATTGTAGCGCCACAGCTGGTAGGGCAGATAGTGTATCTGTCCCAGCCCCTCGATATTCAAGGCACCCACGAAGTTCTTCTCGTCGCGCACATAGTCGGGCGGGCCGTATTGCAGATACACGCGTCCGCGGTCGGTCATGTAGCCGGGGGTCTTGGGATAGCTGTAGTTCTCGTCCACGTAGGTGAGCCGTACAAGGTATTCGTTCCACTTGCTCTCGGGGTCCATCATGTCGCGGTCGAGCCAGAAACGGTAGAAAAACGACTGCTTCTCAGCCATGTTGCCACTTTTCAGCAGGTGGTCGGCAACACTCACCTCGTTGGGCGACGAAACGGGATAGAGCGCACGGATATAGTAGTTCAGCTTGGTCTCGTCGGTAATCAGTCCCACGAACGAGGCAGCCACATGGTCCTCGGTTATCTCGTCGTTGCTGATGCCGGGGTTGGAGCGTTGGAACGAGATGCGTTTCTTTCTGAGTGTCTCGCCTTTCATATTGCGTACCTCGGCAACCAGGTTGTAGTTGCCCGACGGCAACGTGGAGATGTCGACGGAGCCAAAGATGGGGTCGATTTTCTTCGATGCAGGCCGGCTGATAAAGGTGTCGAAGGCGGCAATGCGGCGGCTGGTCTCTTTCTGCTCGATGCTGAAATAGACCACGTATGGCTTGCCGTCCAGTTCCTTGTCGAGGTTGTACACCTCGATGTAGGGGTGCAGCTGGGCAATGTTGGCGGGAACGAAGTCGTTGATGTAAGGCAGCATATCGTAGCCGTTGCGCGACAGCATGTTCTCCACCTCCGTCGGCGTGGCGGTCGACATCAGCTGGATGTTCGACATCGACGGTGTCTCGTTTTGGAAATACACCACCAGTCTGTCGTTCAACACGGCAGGAGCCTGTTCCGATGCCTTGTCGCGCAGCGTCAGTTGAAGGTCGTAAATGCCGTTGTCCAAGGCAAAACGCTGCAAGTCGAAAAAGGTGAAATTGTTTGCCTCTGCGCTACTCGTGTACGGGCTGTGCAGGTCGTACTTCTTCACGTATGCCACCGTGTCGCCCTTGCGCACTACGATGGTAATCTCCACCGTGGCACGATACTGCCCGCTCGCGTCCTTCACCAAGTTCAGCGAACTGGCATCGAAATTCAGATACGTCTCTACGTAAGGTCTATTGCTCTCGGGCAGGAAAAATGCCGAGTAGCCAAACAGAGCCGACAAACCCTTCTCTCTGGCAAAGGTGGTGGATGCCAGCAAGAGCATCAATAGAATCAGTGTAATTCTCTTCATAATGTCATTTCCTTTTTACAAGAATTAATATTACATAACGACTTTTCCCCACACTTATTGTGCAAAATAATAATTAAATGTTATTAATTGTATTTTTTTGTGTATTTTTGCATGATATGAGAACTCTGGTTTTTGCAACAAATAACAAGCACAAGCTTCACGAAGTTAGTGAGATACTGCACGACTCAGTGCAGATAAAAAGTCTCTCCGACATGGGTTTGGAGGGCGATATTCCCGAAACCGCAGACACCTTGCAAGGCAATGCCCTGCAAAAAGCGCAATGGGTGTGGGACCGCGTCCACACCGACTGCTTTGCCGACGACACCGGCCTCGAGGTCGAAGCCCTCGACGGTGCGCCGGGGGTGTACAGCGCACGCTACGCCGGCGAGCATTGCTCCTTCGACGACAACATCAACAAGCTCCTTGCCGCCCTCGACGGCAACACCAACCGCCGCGCCTGTTTCCGCACGGTCATCTGTCTGATTGAAAACGGTGTGCCGCGATATTTCGAAGGCCGTGTCGACGGTGTCATCCTCACCGAACGCTACGGCACCGACGGCTTCGGCTACGACCCCATCTTCATGCCCGACCGCTTTGCCGTCAGCTTTGCCGAGATGCCCCTCGAGGTGAAGAACATGATCAGCCACCGCGGCCTCGCTGTCAAACAGTTGGTCGAATACCTGACAAAATAAATTGGTTCGGCAGCTAATTCTCAATTTTCAATTCTCAATTCTCAATTTCCGTGTACACCCAAGTCTATCCCCTGCAGATTTCGCAAACCATGTCGATGACCGACTCCTACATCCTGGTGCTCAACGCTCCGGAACGCGGCAAGCACGTCCCCGTCCTCATTGGCGAGGCCGAGGCGCAGGCCATCATCATGGCAATAGAACAGAAAGAGGCGCGCCGCCCGCTCACCCACAACCTGCTCAATCACATCCTTGAGGAATACATGCTCACCTTGAAGAAGGTGACCATCGACCGCTTCGACGAGGGCATCTTCTATTCCACCCTCTACATCAGCGACGGCTTCTCCGAGAAACGCATCGACAGCCGCACCAGCGACGCCATCGTCCTTGCCATCATGCAGCACTGCGACATCCTCATCGACCTCAACGTGCTAGAAGAGACCTCGATGGACCCCAACGCCCTCACCGACAACCTGCCCCCTGTAGGGAATGCCGCCATGCACCAAGCCACACTCGAAGACCTCGAACAGCAGTTGCGCGAATGCGAGGCAAACGAAGACTACGAGCAGGCCGCCGAAATCTTGGAGCGCATCAATCAATTGAAAGACAACAACACCCATTAACCCCTAATCCCCATAAACATGTTGATACACAAGATAGACGAAACCGCCGACTATATCCGCCAGTGTCTTGGCGACCGCCCCATGCCGCAAATAGCCGTCATCCTCGGCAGCGGCCTTGGCCTCATGGCCGACCGTATCGAAGACCCCCTGACCATCCCCTATGCCGGCATACCCAACTTCAAGCGTTCCACAGCCGTAGGCCACAAGGGCAACCTCATCATCGGCACCCTCGGTGGTAAGAACGTCATGGCCATGCAAGGCCGCTTCCACTACTACGAAGGCTACACCATGCAGGAAGTCACCTTCCCCGTGCGCGTCATGGCGCGTCTGGGCATCAAGACCCTCTTCGTCAGCAACGCCGCCGGTGCCGTCAATCCCACCTACCGTGTGGGCGACATGATGATAATCACCGACCATGTCAACCTCCTGCCCAACCCGCTCATTGGCCCCAATATGGACGAGTTCGGCCCCCGTTTCCCCGACATGACCACCGTCTACAGCACCCGCATCCGCAAGCTCGTCATTGACGAGGCCGCGCAGATGGGTCTCACCCTCCAGCAGGGCGTATATGTCGGTGGCACAGGCCCCACCTACGAAACCCGTGCCGAGTATCGCTACTATGCCGCCATCGGTGGCGATGCGGCAGGCATGTCCACCATCCCCGAGGTAATCGTAGCACGCCACTGCGGCATGGAAATCTTCGGCATGAGCATCATCACCAACCAGTCCAACGACCTCAGCGACACCTGCCTCAACGACGGCGACGACGTGGTGCGCCAGGCCAACCTCGCCGCCGAGAAGATGACCACCCTGTTCGAAAGGGTGATAGGGAGGTTGGAGTCTGAAAACTGAAATCGTCATTGCGTATCCGACCGCGTCAGCCGTCCCCTCTTTAGAGGGGTGGCCGCAAGGCTGGTGTATGTATCAATCCTATATCAACCACCTATATGATCAAAGCTGCCTTCTTCGACATCGACGGCACACTCCTAAGTTTTGAGACCCACCGTGTGTCACCAGGCACCGTGCGTGCCTTCGATGCCCTGCACGCACAGGGCATCCGTACCTTCATCTCCTCGGGTCGCCCCAAGGTGCTGATACCCGACCTGCCCGTCTCGTTTGACGGCTACGTCACCATGAACGGTGGCTACTGCTTCGTTGGCGACCAAGTGCTGCTGCGCAACCCCATCCCCCAGGCCGAGACCGACCGTTGGCTCCATTACGCGCAGGACAACGGACTGTGCACCATGCTCTTCTCCGAGCACGACATGGCCATCAACACCCTTTCCGACCCTGTGGCCAACGCCATACACAGCCAGCTGCAGTTCGAGATGCCCCCGTTGGTGCCCATCGAGCAGATGTTTGGGTGCGAGGTCTTCCAAATCATCGCCGTCATGCCCGCCTCGCGCGATGCCGAGGTGCTGGAGATGCTGCCTCACTGCCGTCTGCCCCGCTGGCATCCCCAGTTCAGCGACCTCGTGCACATGGACAACAGCAAAGCCGTCGGCATCGAAAGCGTGCTGACCCATTTCGGCATCGACCGTAGCGAGTGCATCGCCTTCGGCGACGGCGCCAACGATATCGAAATGCTCGAGTACTGCGGCATCGGTGTGGCCATGGGCAATGCCGACGACTGCGTCAAGGCCCACGCCGACCATGTGACCACCTCCGTCGACGACGAAGGCATCGAGCAGGCCCTCGCCAACCTGCATATCGTCTAGCCTCCGACTATCTACGTGCAACCGCCACTCTCTTAGCTGAGTATGTGCGTAACTCCCGACTTAATTCTGTTTTTTATCGATTGTTTAATGTCTGTTTGTCGCTCCAAGAGCGACAAACGAGCAATGATGTATCTATTATGTATCGAAGTTTGGAGGGAGTCACGTGGGGCGCGGGGTGGGGTCGGTCGTAGGTCAGAAGTCGCGCACTAGGCGGACGGAGAGGCCGGCCTCGCGGTCGCCACTTGTGATTTGAAGGTGTGTGGTCGAAGTGGACTGGTAAAAAGATATGTAATTGGCATACCACCGTATGTCGGACGGGGTGGAGGAGCGGTAGAATCCGTATTCATTGCCCACGTAATAGAGTTGGTTGCCTAGGCGGCTGCCGGGGGCGGGGAGGAAGACGCAGCTGTCGGGGATGGTGCCGAGGGTGGAGGTCTGGCGGGTGAAGCGGTCGGGATAGATTATTAGGCCGTACTGCCCGTTGATGCGGGCGGCTATCCACGAGTTGCCTTCGCCTGCGGAGCCGTTGACTTGGCGGCGGTTGAGCAGGTAGTCCCATTCGTCGGCGGAGAGGGTGCGCCACCCGTTGCCGAGGTCGGCGATGAGGGCGGGATTGGTGCCCCAGTCCATGAAGTCGCCGTCGTAGTGCATCCAGTTGTCTTTGGTGGAGTCGACACCCCAGTTGGTGTTGGCGGCGGGCCAGCCGAAGAGGTCGCAATGGTTCAGGTCGAATGTGCCGAGGAAGTCGGTCTGGTGCTCGGCGAAACGCCAGTGACCTTCGACGTATTGCAGGTTGCCGGGGCTGAAACGCACCTGTTGCGTGTCGCTGACGGAGAAGAGGGCGGGCACGGGGTCAGAGGGGACGATGGTGTCTGTGTCGGGCGGGGCGATGGGGATGATGGGACGGATGTCGTCGGTTTTTTGGCAGCTGACGGCCATGATTATCAGGCAGCAGAGTGTGATAAGCGTTCGTTCCATGGTGTTAATGGGTTCTGATTGGTGGGATTGTTTTATGTATATTGACGCACGAGATGTCGATTTCTTACATTCGATTGAAAAAAAAGTTCTAGTCGCCGTATTTGGTGATGCGGAAGACCCACGCGCCTTTGGTTTTGTTGATGTCCTCGAAGGTGAGGTTGTTGAGTCGGATGTAGAGGCTGCCGGCAAAGTAGTAGTGGACGATGTGCTTGTCGCAGCCGAGGAGTTTGACTTGGGAGAGCAGGCTGGGGCGGGGCATGTTTTTCAGCACCAAGGTGTTGCCGTCGAGGTGGGTGGCTATGGCATAGAGGTTGCCGTTGTTGCGGGTGTAGTAGATGGTGCTGTCGCGTTCGCACATTTTGCGGTAGGGGCGGGAGGCGTAGATGGCTTCGCCGTTGACCTTTAGCCAGTTGCCGAGGTCGATGAGGCGTTCCTGCTGGAGCATGGGGATGGTGCCGTCGGCATCGGGGCCGACGTTGAGGGTCATGCCGCCGCCAGCGGCCACGAGTTTGACAAAGTGGCGGATGAGGGAGTCGGAGGTGAGGTAGTTGCTGAGGGGCTCGTTGCGGTTGAGGGCAAAGGAGCGGCCTATGCCGCGGCATTCGGCCCAGGGACGGACGGTGTCGTTGATGGCTCCTTTGTATTCAGGTGTGCGGAAGCCGTGCTCGGTGCCGCTGCCCCAGCGGTCGTTGACGATGGCTTCGGGGCCGACGGTGTTGTAGTACCACGAGATGAGCTCGGTAGCGCGGAACTGCTCGGCGGTGTTCTGCCACTCGCCGTCGGTAAAGATGAGGCTAGGCTTGTATTTGGACACTAGTTCCTTGAACTGGGGCACCATGTAGTGGTCGACATATTCGCCGATGGCGTCGTCGGGGTCGTGCATCCAGATGTGGAGGGGGTTGGTCCATTCGGTGAGGGAGTAGTAGAAGCCCATCTTGAGGTCGGTGGCGTGGATGGCGCGGGTGAGGCTGTCGACGATGTCCATGTGGGGGCCGGTGACGACGCTGTTCCAGTTGGGCTGGTAGCGGCTGCGCCACAGGCAATAGCCGTCGTGGTGCTTGGTGACGAGGACGACGTATTTGGCACCCGACTGGACGAAGAGGTCGGCCCATTGGCGCGGGTTCCAGTGTTCGGCAAACCAGGTTTGGGCGTAGAGGGTGTAGAGGTCGGTGACCTTGGGGTTCTGCTTGACGGCGTCGTCGTTGCTGAGGCGGCCGCTCCATTGGTCGCCGAGCATGTAGCCCCAGCGGCGGTTGAACTTCTGCATTTCGTTCACGCGGACGCTGTCGCCCTGCATCAGGCCGCGGTAGAACCACTCGCTGTAGCCGTCGGCGTGGGCGTAGGCGGGCACGGAGTAGAGCCCCCAGTGGATGAAGATGCCGAGCTTGGCGTCTTGGAACCATTGGGGATAGCCGCGCTGGTTGATGGACTGCCATGTGGGTTGCACCTCTTGGGCGCGGGCGGGGAGCAGGGCTGCTAGGGCGAGCAGCAGAAGGTATATCGGGGTGTGCTTTTTGTACATAATATCGTTGTTTTCAGTGTGTAGTGGCAGATAATGCATATTAATGCCAAGTTGCAAAAATACGAAAAAAAATTGTATTTTCGCGAATTGTGAGAAGTGAATTGTGAAATGATTGGAATTTCAGTCTAGTATATTTATATTAATCAAATATTTTTTTGTATTTTTGCAAATTCGATTTATGACTATGACAAAAGATTTAGATAAGATTATCGTGGTGGGCGACAGGGTGTTGATAAAACCCAACGACGGAGCCGACCGTACGAAGAGCGGGCTGTATCTGCCCGCAGGCTATCAGGACAAGGAGACGGTGCAGTCGGGCTACATACTGAAATGCGGCCCGGGCTATCCGCTGCCCAACATGGACGACGGCGAGTCGTGGAACCCCAAGTCGGGCGACGCGCGCTATATGCCCCTGCAGGTACAGCAGGGCGACCTGGCCCTTTTTCTGCAAAAGAATGCCGTGGAAATCAAGTACAACGGAGAGAAATATTTCATTGTCCCCCAGAACGCCATACTGCTGGTGGAGCGGGACGAGTTTTAATAATGGATTGATGGAAGGGGTCGGAGTAATCTGATTTATCGGAATAATCAGAATTTTCCGACCATTCTGAGAAATGATAAATAATCAAACTTATGACAAGTAACGAAATACGTAGCAAGTTTTTGCAATTCTTTGAGGAGCGCGGACACCACATTGTGCCCAGTGCCCCGATGGTGGTGAAGAACGATCCCACGCTGATGTTTACCAATGCCGGCATGAACCAGTTTAAGGACATCTTTCTGGGTAATGCCAATACCCCTTATCCCCGTGTTGCCGACGCACAGAAGTGCCTGCGCGTGAGCGGCAAACACAACGACCTGGAGGAGGTGGGACACGACACGTACCACCACACCATGTTTGAGATGCTGGGCAACTGGAGCTTTGGCGACTATTTCAAGAAGGAGGCTATCGCCTTCGGTTGGGAGTTCCTCACAGAGGTGATGGGCATCGACAAGCAGAACTTGTACGTGACCGTGTTCGGTGGCGACGAGAAGGAGGGTCTGGCAATGGACACGGAGGCCTACGACTATTGGAAGGAGCATGTGGACGAGAGCCGCATCCTGAAGGGGTCGAAGAAAGACAACTTCTGGGAGATGGGAGACCAAGGCCCCTGCGGCCCGTGCAGCGAGATACACATCGACCTGCGCGACGAGGCGGAGAAGCAGCGTGTGCCGGGTGCGGAGCTGGTGAATAAGGACAACCCGCTGGTCATCGAGATTTGGAACCTGGTGTTCATGCAATACAACCGCTTGGCCAACGGCACCCTCGAGCCGCTGAAGGCAAAGCGTATCGACACGGGCATGGGCTTCGAGCGCCTCTGCATGGTGATGCAGGGCAAGAAGTCGAACTACGATACCGACGTGTTCCAGCCCCTCATCCAAACCATCGCGCAGATGGCGGGCAAGGTGTACGGGCAGAACGAGGAGGCGGACGTGGCCATGCGCGTGATTGCCGACCACCTGCGTGCCGTCAGCTTCAGCATTGCCGACGGTCAACTGCCCAGCAATGCCAAGGCGGGTTATGTCATCCGCCGCATCCTGCGTCGTGCGGTGCGCTACGGCTACACCTTCCTCGGATTCAAACAGCCGTTTATCAATGAGTTGGTCGACACGCTGGTCGGCCAGATGGGCGGGCAGTACCCCGAGTTGGTCAAACAGCAGGAACTCATCCGCCGCATCATCCTTGAGGAGGAGCAGTCGTTTCTCAAGACCCTGTCAGGCGGTATCAAGCGTTTCGAGGACTATATTCAGGGTCATGCCGACGACGCTTCAAAGATGATTGACGGTGCGTTCGCATTCGAACTATTTGACACCTATGGTTTCCCCATCGACCTCACGCAGCTGATGGCTGGCGAGAAGGGGTGGACCGTGGACATGGAGGGTTTCCGGAAGGGATTGGCAGAGCAAAAGCAGCGTTCGCGTGCTGCTGCCGCAGTGGAGAATGACGACTGGGTGGAGCTGATTCCCAATGTGAACCAGGAATTCCTGGGCTACGATACCCTCGTGGCAGAGGTGCATATTGCGCGCTACCGCCATGTGAAGGTGAAGGACAAGGAGTTCTACCAGCTGGTGCTGGACAAGACCCCCTTCTACGGCGAGAGCGGCGGACAGGTGGGCGACCAGGGCACCCTCACCACCTCGAAGGGCGACCTGCTGCCCGTGGTGGACACCAAGAAGGAGAACGGCCTTACGGTGCATATCGTACCCGCCGACAAATTCGAAGACTGTCTCAATTCTCAATTCTCAATTCTTGATTCTCAATTTAAAGCCGAGGTTGACAAGTGCCGCCGCTTTGCCATTGCCTGCAACCACACTGCCACACACCTGCTGCACAAGGCACTGCGCAACGTGCTGGGCAGCCATGTGGAGCAGAAGGGTTCGAGCGTGGACGACCAGCGGCTGCGTTTCGACTTCTCACACTTTGCCAAGATGAGCCGCGAGGAGATTCGCGAGGTGGAGAAGCAGGTGAATATCGACATCCGCCATGCTATTGCACTTGAAGAGCATCGTGCCATGCCCATCGCGGAGGCGCAGAAACTGGGCGCGATGGCGCTGTTTGGCGAGAAGTACGGCGAGTTTGTGCGCGTGGTGAAGTTTGGCGAGAGCGTGGAGTTCTGTGGCGGTACCCATATTGCCAACACGGGCCACATCGGCTCGTTCCGTATTGTGAGCGAGGGAGCTGTGGCAGCCGGTATGCGCCGCATCGAGGCGGTGACGGGTGCGGGTGCCGAGCAGTACAACAACGCCATGCAGGACCAGCTGGAGGCATTGCGCGAGCAGTTGAAGAATCCGAAGGATGTGGTTGCTGCGGTGCAGCGTCTGCAGGAGGAGAATTCCGACCTGCGTGGGCAGGTGGAGCAGTTCAAGAAGGAGCAGGTGGCAGGCTTTGTGCGTGGCATTGCCGACAAGGTGCAGGCCAACCCCGTGTTGGTGCAGCGCGTGGATGCCGACCTCAGCCAGCTGAAGGATGCCATGCTTGCCCTGCGCAACCAGCACCCCGACATGGCGGTGGTGTTGGCCAGCGGCTATGGCGACAAGCCGTCGCTGCTGGTGTGCCTGGGTCAGAACCGCGTGGATGCTGGCAAGAACGCCGGCACCATTGTCCGCACCGCCGGCAAGGAGATGCAGGGCGGCGGCGGTGGCCAGCCCGCCTACGCTACCGCCGGCGGCAAAGACCTCGCCGGCCTAGAAAAGGCTATGCAGGTGGCGGCGGAGATGGTGTAAAGGTACCTTTGTATTGCAACAATGTTTTTTTTATGGAAGGTAAAGATTATAAATATGACGTATTTATTAGCTACTCTACGGTAGACCAAAAGGTGGCAGAGGGGTTATGTGGCTATTTGGAACAAGGCTATCAGTATCGCTGTTTTGTGGCATATAGGGATGTACCACCAAGTAATGTGTGGGCCAGAGACATTGCAGAAGCGATAGATAGTAGTGCGATGATGGTAGTAGTATTCTCTGAGTCGTTCAATGTGTCTTCACAAACCGATCGAGAGATAGAGCTAGCATCAGAGAACAAGATTCCTATATTGACGTTTAAGCTCTCGAATGCTAGCATGACTGGAGCGAAAAAGTATTATCTAAAAAATCTGAACTGGATAGATGCGTTCCCATATCCAGAGACATATTTTGGTAAACTGAAAGACACTGTTGACAAATTGCTTAATAGAGATTCAAAAAGAGAAAGAAGGCAGACTGAAGAATCAGAAAGACTGCGAAGAGAGCGAGAGGAAAAGGAGAGAATGATTCGAGAAGATGAGGGACGTAAACGTGGGAAAAATGTTGAGTTGCTCATAAAGGACAGAGGGATGGTGCCTATGGCAAAAAGTATGACTCATGAGAACATGTCCAATCTTCCCAATCTTAAAGTGAAATGTAATCTAGATAGTGAATTATTCATTGATGGGAAATATGTAGGGAATCTAGATGCCAACGAGATGATGCGGGTACCATTGGCAGAGGGTGAATATATTCTTAGAGTGCAGGGTGTGGAGTATTTTTTAGTTACAGAAACACCAGAACACATCATAAATGAATCTTGCGATTTCATTGAGGAAAAGGTTTTGATGCCCAATAATGATTATATCTTTGAGGTTAATCTGTTAAATGTTAGAGAAAAAAGACTAGAAAGAGAACGCAAAGAGTCATCAAAGCAACTTAGGAAATTAGTAAAAATAGAAAAAATAAGAAGAATAAAACTTAAAATTGATAAAATTGAGGATTGGATTCTTTCCTGGTGGGTGGTTTTATTGCTTTTATTATCTTTTGGTGGGTGGTTCATATATTTGATTATTGTAATTATTGCAGTTTATTTTTTTGAGACGAAAGCAGAAGGTCTGTGGGTATGGATTGGATGGATGATTTTCCTGCCTGCTGGACTATGGACAATAGCGATGGGTATTATTGTGTTATTACGATCAATAATTGATAAAATTGATAAAAAATTAAAGAGTACTAGTTAGATATGGAAACATTTATTAAGCAGTTGAAACAAGAATCATTAATGATGAATAAACCCAATGCAAACGGCTATTATTATGCGATAGGCTGTAGTATTTTGGTGTATGTTGCATTATGCGTGCTTGTATTTTTGACGTATGAGTGGTGGAATTGGATGCTTTTTGTGATAGCAGGATTGCTCATTGTGATATTCTCCATATTGGAGTTCCATTTGGTAAAGGCACTGTTGGCGGCACGAGAAGAAGTGATGAAACCGTACCATAAAGCAGAGCAGAAGTTGGTGTGTGTATATGAAAAACTTATGGACTACTATGTGGAGGCAGCAAAGAAAGAGCTGGAAAAGTCCAACAATCCTACTGTGAAGGAACGTATTGATAAATTGGCTGTTGATGCCTATTTAGATGGATTGAAGAAAGTGGTTGTTGAGAATCCGATGGATGCAGAGCCAATGAAGAATAGAGTGAATGAATTGGTGAATAAGGATAATTAGAATTCTCAGAATGCGTAAGTACAGGAAACGTATCTTGTGGCGGTTCGACCGCTCGTTTAGCAGCAACAAGGTGTGGAAGCCTGTGTTGTGGGTGCTAGGATTTTGCGTGGTTTGGACGCTGGCGTTGTGGCTAGTGGCATTGATATGGAAAAGCGCAGGCATTCCAGAAGGGGCTCACCCTCTTGATGATGTGATTAGTTTGGTAATAGGGCAGAGTAATTATCCTATGGAGAAATCGACGCTGCCACACTGGTACCAGCTGCTAGTGGCTATGGTGGGAACGATGTTCTTTACAGCATTCTTAATCTCGATGTTCAGCAATATATTGATGAATCGGGCTGCAAGCCACAGAAAAGGTTTTCTGCACTATTATTTCGAGAATCACGTATTGATATTGGGCGGCAGCTCAATGGTTGTGGGACTGCTGAAGTCGATAGCTGCTGACGAGCAACTGAGAAAGAAGGATGTGGTGATATTGTCTAACAAAGATGCTGAGGAACTATGGGTGAAGATTGTGCCATTGCTGACGAATGAGGAGAGAAAAGTGTCGTTGACTATATATCACGGTGAGAGGAATATGGACAAGGCTCTGCTGTTTAGTCAAGTGGAATTGGCATCGGTAATCTACATCATTGGTGAGGATGAGGAGAAGGAACACGACTCAATTAATATGGACTGTTGGCAACGGGTAGGGAAGATAAGAGGAGATAAGGCCAAAACGGATGCACAATGCTATCTGTCGTTTGAAAGGAATGCTTCAACTTATCTGTTCCATGCTATGCCGGAAGAGCCCAGTACTGCCAAAATGGAGACCACCATCTTCAATCGGTTGGAGTCGGTAGCACAGCAGATACTGATTGGTGACGACTACAAGTGGAAGGGCTGTACGCTTGACCGTGAAGGCATCGGAGCCGAGAGCAAGCAGTATGTCCACTTCGTTGTGGTGGGCATGACGCAGATGGGCTTTTCGATGGCTAGCACGGCGGCGCACCTGTGCCATTTTCCCAACTTCAAAGAGAATGCCTATAAGCCTATCCGCACCAAGATAACCTTTATCGACCCAGATGCCGATAGGGAGATGAAGCTGGTGAAGGGACGGTATGCGGGGCTGTTTGAACTGTCGCACAGCGTCTATCGCGAGGAGGGTAAAGCATCCGTGGAGGAAAAGCCTAAGGAAGAGTATGGCGATTTCCTGGATGTGGAATGGGAGTTTATCAAAGGCTTGGTGGTGGACAATTGGGTGCGTGCGGAGCTGGAGAAATGGCGGCAGGACAAGGAACAGATTCTGACCGTGGCGTTCTGTGGAGATGAACCCGAACGGAACATCGCGCAGGCAATGTATCTGCCCCGAGGCTTCTACAGCCTGATGGAGAAGGATTACTCCAAGCCTGTGATATTGGTTTACCAGCCCGTGAGTGATGCCATGTTACGTTCCGCTCAGGAGGTGGAACGCTACAAGAATATCCACCCATTCGGCAACATCTCAGACTGTTTTGACAAGAACCTGAACCACCGTGTGGCGGCGGGCAAGCGTATCAACTTCCTGTATAAGAAGGAAGACAACGAAGAAAAGTATGTGATGATGCCATACGACGAAGCCGACTTGGATGCGCTGTGGCGCAAACTTTCGTTTGCAGAGAAGATGTCGAACATCTATGCCGCCAATTCTATCTACTCCAAGTTGCGCAGCGAAGGCATGGACTGGCAGCATCTTACCTCCTCGGACTTGGAAGAAGAGGTGGTAGAACGGCTGGCACGGCTGGAACACGCCCGTTGGAACATGGAGAAACTGCTGGTGGGCTTCTGTGCCATGCCGACAAAGGAACGGGATGACTTGAACGCAAGGCTAGATAGCAGTGACCCACAAGTGAAAGCCGCGGCCAATGTCGATAAAAATGACTATAAGAATAAAGAGTTTATGCACAAGGACATTGCCCCATACGGCAAGTTGCCAAAAAAGTCGAAGGCATACGACAGAGCCATTGTGCGGAACGTGAAAGACGTGATAATCAATCTCAACCAGAATAAATAATCATCGCTTTATGCAAAACAAGACCTATACCCCCAAGCCGGTTGACACATCGGACATCCAATTGAGCGACGAGCTGCTGCAGCTGACCGAGCTGATGGCTCGCAACGTGCACGACATCTGGTCGATGGGTAGAATTGCCGACGGGTGGACTTGGGGTCCCCAGCGTGACGATGCGCGCAAGGAGAATCCCTGTCTAGTGCCCTATGAGGAACTGCCCGAATCGGAGAAGGCCTACGACCGAAACACCTCGATTGAGACCCTGCGCCTTATCCTTTCGCTCGGGTACGAAATCAAGAAGTCCACAAACTAAAATACCGTTTCCTATGGAAAAACAAGAATACTTCAAATCACGGTTGATGTATGACTACCGTCAATATCTGTTGAGCAACAAGCCCAATGCCGCCAAGCGGTTGATTCAGGAGGCGACGACGTTGATAGAAAGCCTGATGTACGATGGCAGCAAGTCGATTTTTGCCCGTTGCCAGAAGCGCATCGACGTCCATCTCGAAGCCAATTACGGTCCCTATTCTGACTTGGTGGGTCTGCAGAAGTTGCCCAAAAACTTTAAATGGACAGACGTTTGCAATGCCATCAATGCCGAATTCGATGCCGAGATGAAACGTGTGTTCTCCAAGTTGGACATAGAAAAGAATCTGACCATGCTGATTTCGCCCCGTGTCGAAGCCTGGGTGTGGACCGAAGGTATCGCGCCCACGGCCAAGATGTTGGCCTCGATGCCGGGGATTATTGGCAAGATGGTGCAATCGTATCGTCCCGAACACCTGGACGACTATCCCCTGAAGAAGGAGATTGGCGAGATGTTTGTGGATGCCAAGCACATCACCTTGCGCGAGTGGGTCAAGAAGAGCAACGACCGAGACATCCTCAAGTTGAAAAATGGCATGAAGGAGTATTCGAGATGCCAGCTCAACGCCACGCTCTATCGCCACATGGAACGTCTGGGCAAGAGCCTGAAAGAAATGCCGCTCTGGAAGCTCTCCACCCATCTGGGCAACGCTATCGACACACTCAAGGTAAACCCGCTACCGCAGGTGCGGTGTGACGAGCATCCCGAGTGGAGCGTGGAATACGGTCATCGTGTGCCTGTCGACTTCTATTTCCGCAATGTGGAGAGTGTCTCGGCGGCGGGCGCGTTCCATCTGCTGGTGTTGCAGGCCATTGCCCGCAACGAGAACCAGCTGGTCGAACACGGCTACATCCGTCCCTTGGGCATCGCTGGCAAGGAGCCCGAGATTACCATCTTCAGCAATTCCAATGTTTGTTTCCCCGAGGTCTTTAAGGTGATGGACGAGACGATAAAGACCTTGGTTGACTGATTCAGTCACCGTATAAAAATGAGGGTCGGCTGTTAGCAGCCGACCCTCTTTTTTTGTATCTGGAACAAGCGTCACCGTATGAGTGTGACGGTGCCTGAGACTTTGTATTCCGACACGCTGCCCGCGCGGGTGTAGGTGATGATGTAGGGGTAGGCGTCCTGTGGCAGCGGGGTGCCGTTGCAGGTGCCGTCCCACTGGAAGTGCTGGTCGTCGGAGCTGAACACCATGGCTCCGTGGCGGTTGAAGATGGCGATGTGGAACTTGTCGAGCGAGCTGGGGCATATAATCGAGAATCGGTTGTTGGTGCTCTTGTTGGGCGTGAAAATGTTAGGACGGTAGAATCCGAACGTGTCGATGGGGATGGAGAACGTGCTGTCGATGCTGCAACCTATCTCGTTGTAGCATTGCAGGGTGACGGTGTTGCTGCCCGGCATGTAGATGTCGAAGTGGTGTGTGACCTCAGTGCCGGTGGAGGAGGAGCCGTCGCCGAATATCCAGCGCGAGTGGTCGCGATTCTCTGAGATGTCTTTGAAATTGACCACGGGCACCTCGGTGTCGATAAAGTGCGGGTTATACTCCAAGTTGATTTTTGGCAGGGGCACATATTTGACCAAAATGCTGATTGCTGCCACGTCGCAGCTGTCGGCCGCGTAGCCCACCATATAGTAGCGGGTGTCCTCGTTGGGCGAGACGTAGATGGTGTCGTTGTGCTCCTGTCCGATTAGGTCTGGGTCAGGTGGATAGGACGACCACTCGTAGTTGAGCGCGCCCTTGCCGATGAGTACGATGGTGTCGCCCGGACAGTGCTTGGCATGGCTGGGCTGAGCGATAATCTTGGTGGAAATGACCGAGAGGTCGACGCTGTCCCATGCCACGCAGCCCGCAGAGTCGACAGTTATCTTCAGATAGTAGCGCGCGTGCTGTTGTGATGGACGCACGTAGAGTGTGTTGCCCTCGCAGATGGGGGTCTCGCCTGCTTGGTTCAAATGGCGGAACCATGCAAACGAGCATCCCGACACGGGCGTGCTGGCGACGACATGCGACTCGTGTCCGTTGCAGATGATGGTGTCGTCGCTGTAGGTGATTTCAGGGTCGTGGAAGAAATAGATGGTGTCGTACAGGGTGTCGTAGCAGATGTAGACGGAGTCGTTGTAATCGTTCACGCGGTCGTCGTAGACGGTTCTTTTTGAACAAATGAGCATGAAGGGGTTCTCGAAATCCTCAAAAGTGCGGGTGATGGTGGTGGTGTTGGCGAGGTTGAAGCCGGGCATAGAGTCGCTGATGACGGTGTCGGCGAAGACCCATTTGCGCGAAGCCACGTTCTCCGTGCTGTCCCTGATGACGGCTGTATCGCCCACGCAGAGGACGCGCTTGTTGATGTCAATCTTAATATCGGGGCGCAGGACGGGTTTGACATAGTAGGTGCGACGGGTGTTGCAGTTGCTGTCCTCGGTATAGACGGTTAGGTCAATGGCGTGGATGTTGCTGTCGGGGAAAGTGTAGTCGACAGCCATACCGACAATGGTGTCGATCGGAGGGGTGTCGCTGGTGCTGCCGTCGTGTACCACCCACGAAGTGAGGCTGTCGACCACGCGAGGAGCGTCAGGTCCCTGATAGGGAATGTGGGCTCGTGCGTCAAGGTGTACAATACTGTCGCAGTCGAGAGTTATTACGGCGTTGATAATAGGTTTGGTGTTGCTGACAGTGGCGTAGACCACAGAATGGAAAGGCTTGTCGGGGTCCATGGCGGATGTCATAACACATTTGTACGTTGTCACCCCGACAGTATCGCCCACGTTGTGATCGGAGGCTTCGGTAACGATGAAGTCATCAGTACGGGCAACATACCGGTAGCTAGTGTCGCGGTCATCGTCGTAAACACGCGTGAGGGTGGGCTGCACCTGTCGGAAAGAGAGGGTGTTCATATAATTGGTGTTGCCGGTGGGGCCGGAGTAGCCGGTGGAGGAGACGTACCACGTATAGGTGAGTAGCCCCTTGGGTGCCAAGAGGGTGTCTACGGCGTTAGACTCGCCCGCAGGGCATCCTGAGGAGATAATCTGCATCGGCTGGCAGTTGCCCGCGATGTAGGCATAGATGGGGTCGACATCGTAGATACAGTCGCTGGTATACATCTCCACGCGCACCGAGTCGTAGATATAGTCGATAAGGCTGATGGCCACGCGCGTCCACGGCTTATAGCAGTAGCCGCAGGTCGTCGCGCCAGCCGCGCCGCCGGGCAGCCCCTCCACCCAGGGCGCAGGCAGCGAACCCGTGATGGCGGGGGCAGGCACGTTGAACCACATGCTGTCGTTCAGCGGGAAATTGTTCCACTGACCCGTGGAGCTGTTCTTGCCGCACACGCGGATGAGGAATTCGCCGGCCTGCTGGGGAGTATGGTCGTAACGGCATGCCACCACGGCGTAGTCGATAAACAGCAGCGCGTTCTGTGCCGACACCCTCATCGTGTAGAACAAGGCCTCGGCACCCTTGTTGTTGCCGTCGGTGTTGATGTTGTTGACGCAAGAGCCCGTGGCGCGCATATCGCCCAGACGGATGCTGCTGGTGTGTCCGGCAGGAATGCGCATCATGCCCTGGCCGTTGTTGATGGTAAACTGGTCCATACCCTGGTCGGCCATGGTGTAGATGCGGAACCGCTGGTCGTGGCCGTCAAACAGGTTGCACTGGTTGCACGACCCACAGCGGTGCGTGCAGTAGCCCGAATAATAGTCCGACGACGTGATGTTACCATGGCCCTTGATGGCAGGCTTGTTGGGGCGGGCGCAGGTGCTCAGCACATTGTAGCCTGTGCTGCCGCCCGAGCCCGACACACGGTCGCCCACGCGTGCCGACCATGATCCGGGTGCCGTGGGTGTCGAGTTGAAACTCGATGGGTTGTGAAACCCGTAACACGCATTCTGGGCCCGCGTCCCCGCCAGGCTCAGGCATAAAGCCGATACTAAGAGTAAGAATGATTTTTTCATATTATTGTAAGTTATTATCTCAATTATCCTGTGCAAGACCATACACCCTTCCACGCTATACAGACTGAAAAAAGACGTTTTTGTTGCACTTTTTTTTAAATAAAATGTTATATTTTCTTAATTGATACTACAATTAGTTATGTATTAATATGTTTGTGTTCTTTGTTTTTCGTGTGCCACGATGATGTTTCTCATAGTCGTTTCTCCAATTCGGGCAGCATGCGCGACTTCCATTCCATGTAGTCGCCCGCGATGATATGCTCCCTCGCCGTCCTCACCAGCCACAGATAGAACGTCAGGTTGTGTATCGAGCATATCTGCAGCCCCAGAATCTCCTCGGCCTTAATCAGGTGGTGCAGATAGGCCAGTGTGTACACCCTGTCGCACTCCGCGCGGCTCTCCGGGTCGATGGGCTCGAAACAGTCCTCCCATTTCTTGTTCTTGATGTTGATGGTGCCGTGGACGGTGAACAGCAGGCCGTTGCGGCCGTTGCGCGTAGGCATCACGCAGTCGAACATGTCCACCCCCCGCTCAATGCTCTCCAATATGTTCGATGGCGTGCCCACCCCCATCAGGTAGCGGGGCTTGTCCTTGGGCAGGATGGCGTTCACCACCTCTATCATCTCGTACATCACCTCCGTCGGCTCGCCCACAGCCAGTCCGCCGATGGCGTTGCCGTCGGCACCCTTGCTGGTGATATACTCTGCCGACTGGCGGCGCAGGTCGGCATACTTGCAGCCCTGCACAATCGGGAACAGGCACTGCTCGTAGCCGTACAGCGGCTCCGTCTCGCCGAAACGCTGCACGCAGCGGTCCAGCCAGCGGTGCGTCAGCTCCATCGACTTCTTGGCATACCTATAGTCCGATTCGCCCGGCGCGCACTCGTCAAATGCCATCATAATGTCGGCCCCAATCACGCGCTCGATGTCCATCACCCTCTCGGGGGTGAACAGGTGGCGGCTGCCGTCGATGTGCGAGCGGAACGTGCAGCCCTCCTCCTTAATCTTGCGGTTCTCCGCCAGCGAAAACACCTGGAATCCACCGCTGTCGGTCAGCAGCGGACGCTCCCAGCCGTTGAAGCCGTGCAGCCCACCCGCGGCCCGCAGTATGTCCAGTCCGGGGCGCAAGTACAGGTGGTACGTGTTGCCCAAAATAATCTTTGCGTCCACGTCCTCCCGCAGCTCGCGTTGGTGCACCGCCTTCACGCTCCCAGCCGTCCCCACCGGCATGAAGATGGGGGTGGGAATATCGCCATGCGCGGTGTGCATCACACCGGCGCGCGCGCCACTTCGGGGGTCTTCTCTGACTATGTCGAATGTCATAACTTTCAATTATTCAATATTTCACACTCATTCCGCCCTCCCTCGACGGCGGCTATCCAGCATTGCAAAGATACGAAAAAATAATTATTTATTAAAAAAGTTTCATTAATTATTATCAAAAAATGCCATTCCACAGTCAGCATTAATACAGAAACGCGTCCCCCCTCAGTCCGCCTGCCCTTTCCCCTCAGCCCCAAGGCTCCCGGGTTTCGTCGAGCCGTGCTGCCGCCATTCCGCCTGTCGTGGTTAGGGAAAAGTGCTAGTCGCCCCCTCGTTACCTTTGCCGTTCATGTATCCTTCTTCGATTTGTCTTTGCTCCATCGTCGCTCTTAGTACCGAATAACAAGTTTTGGCCAGTTTTTGACGGATGGTCTTAAGGTGAGAGGAAGGCATGTGGCAGGGAGGGGGGCGTGGTGGAAAAATTGGAGCGAGGGGAGACGGTGGGATGCAGCGAGTTGGCGTGATTATGAGTGGAAGGGCTCATTTTTCTGATTTCAATTTTCAATTTTCAATTTTTTTTGCGTACATTTGCAAATTATTTTAGTGTTACCAACAATGGATTTTTCGCATATATTGACAGATTCTTACACGCTGACGCTGACCTGCATCTTGGTGGCCAGTCTGGCGGTGTTGAGCCTTTATTATGGGCTTTTCTACATGACGGTGGGCCGCTACAAGGGTCCGCGGACGAAAAAAAAGGAGGAGGCGCAGGCGGCCTCGCTGCCACCCGTGTCGGTGGTGCTGACGGCGCAGAACGACGATGAGAAGCTGCGTGCCAACTTGCTGTATATCTTGGAACAGGACTATCCCACTTTCGAGGTGGTGGTGGTTGATTACCGGTCGACCGACGACAGCAAGTTTGTGCTGCAGATGCTGGCGCAGACCTATTCGAATTTGAAGGTTGTCAGGCTCGAGGCTAATGCCAACGGCTATCAGGGTATGAAGTACCCCTTCTCGATAGGCATCAAGTCGGCCAAGTACGACGTGCTGATGCTTACCGACCCGGAATGTATGCCCAAGGATGTGACCAACTTCTGCTGGCTGCGCGAGATGGTGGCAGGCTATGTGGGCAAGAATACCGAGGTGGTGCTGGGCTTCTGCGGCATACAGGGCAAGCGGTCGCCCTTCAACTGGCTGCAGCAGTACGACAACTTAGACTACAGCGCCGAGTATCTGGGCGCGGCCATCCATCATAGGCCTTTCACGGGTTGCGGGCGCAACTTGAGCTATCGTCGCAGCCTGTTTATGAAGAGTGGCGGCTTCATCTACCACTATCATGTGCCCGATGGAGCCGACGATATGTTTGTGAATCAGAACGCCACGCGGCGCAACACGTCGGTGGTACTCAGCGACGGGTCGTTCACCACGGTGCAGCCCCAGCGCACGCTGGGCGAGTGGCACACCTACCGCCGCCACCGTGCCGCCACGCACCGCTACTACGGCACGCGGCTCAAGTTTAACCGTATGATGCGCCCGCTGGGGGTGCTGCTGTTCTACCTGTCGGCAGCTTTGCTGCTGGCGGGAGGCAAATTCCCCTGGGAGGTGCTGGCGGGCGTGCTGCTGCTGAAGTTGGCGTGGCAGATTGTTGCCACAGCAAAGGTCGCCGACAGGCTTGATATCAAGCCTGTTGTGTACTGGCTGTCGCCCCTGTTCGAAATTTATTTTCTCATCGCAAATACTATTTCGCGGATTATTCCGTTATCGAAGAAAAAGTGACGGGTGGATTGTGGCTGGGGATTGGACGTTAATATTTAGTTTGAAATGTCAGTAGAAGCAATAATGCAAAACGAAAAGGCCCAACGCGACTATCAGTTGGTGCTGGCCGCCCGCGACAAGGGCGACCAGCGGGCCTATGCCGATTTGATGCGCTTCTATCGCGAGCCTATCTACATGATGCTGTTGCGCATGACGCATAATCCCACCGATGCCGACGACTTGACGATTGAGACCTTCGGCAAGGCTTTCTGCCAGCTGCACACCTACAGCCCGACTAACACCTTTGCCACATGGCTCTTCTCCATTGCCAGCAACAGCGGTATCGACTATATCCGCCGCCGTAGACTGGAGATGGTGTCGCTCAATGCCTTGTCGGTGAGGGGCGACGACGACGCATACGAGTATCCGTTGCCGTCGGACGACGCGAACCCCGAGGAGGCCCTTATTGCCACACAGCGCGGCGAGTTGCTGCGCGAGGTGGTGGGCCAGCTGAAGCCGCGCTACCGTAAGATTGTGCAGATGCGCTATTTTGAGGAGCTTTCGTATGACGAGATTGCGGAGCAGCTGAAGTTGCCGTTGGGCACCGTGAAGATACAGCTGCGGCGTGCGCGGATGTTGCTTGCCGAGATATTGCAGTCACATAAACACAGCCTATGATCCAACGACTATCCCTTGCCATACTTGCCTTGTTGCTGACCGTGTCGCCCGCATGGGCGCAGAAGAAGAAGTCGGCACAGACGCAGAAACCGCTGTCGGGACTGTATATCACGGTGGACGCAGGGCTGCTCATCCCCAACGACAAGCAGGCCAATTTCTATAATGGCGACAGCCGTTCGCCCAACAGGCTGGAGCGGGTGCTGAAGAGCGAGATGTATGGTACGCAGATATGGAACAGCCTGGTGAATCAGCAGCTTATATCGCCTAGTGCGATACCCGACTATAGTGCGTTTCAGGTGGCAGAGTATGCCGATATGTACTACCGGCTTACGTTCCAGCTGGGCGTGGGGTTCCGCTATGTGTATGACAATGGGTGGGGCTGGCTGGCACGCTTCGATTTCAGCGAGATGACGGCGTCGGGACAGTTCCTGCTGTCGAGCAACAACGGCACTGGCATCCTGGGCAGCAACAATTATGTGAAGTGCGGCATCTATGGGCGCGAACGGCGCGTGCTTATCGACCTCGGCATTGCCAAGCGCATACCGCTGACACAGACGCTGGACCTTGAATTGGATGCGGGGTTTGACGTGAACAATACCAAGGTGCAGCAGAACGGCATTCGTGTGCCCGACAGCAAAGGACAGACCTACAGCATACTGGACGTGTGGGGCGGCCAGGCCCCATATACGGGTATCGGCACCTACGAGTATGTCAACCAAGGTGCCATCGGTATCGGATATTTCGGCACGGTGGCCCTGAGCTACCGTGTGCCTATGGGGGCAATCGACTTTGGCTACACCTACTACTACATGCAGACCAAGTTCTACAAATATAACGAGGACGACTGCTATGCGCCGCAACACAATGTGTTCGTCCGGTTCAATTTGAACAATTTCTCATTCTTTGACAAAAAATAGTACGACATGAGTTTTAAAACTTTCTTTGACACGTTATTTACCCCTAGGCAACAAAAGTTGGTTTCGTGGTCGATTGTCACCATGATATTCGTTGCGGCGTTGTTTGTGATTGGGAAGTTCCTGATAGCGTGTTTGACTTTTGTTGCCGAAATCATCAATGGTATTAGTTATTAAGCAAGTATACAATCTCTAAATAAAAAATGATACAATTCACAGACCTTTCGCAATCCGACCATCAACGTTTCGCCAAAGATCTATTTGAGTCGGCCTTCCCCGACGAAGAGCGACCTCCTTTCGGGGAGTTGAAGCATCGTAACAAAGACAAATTTCATTTCATGGTCGCCACCAACGACAATGACGATGGCGACGAGCCCGTCGGAATCCTCACCTACTGGACTTTCGACGACCTCGTGTATGTGGAGCATTTTGCCATAGACGAGGATTTGCGCAACCAAGGACTCGGGAAGGCGGTGTTCCTGAACTTCCTGTCGCAGCAGACCGACCAGGTGGTGCTGGAGGTGGAGCATCCGCATGACGAGGTGTCGGACAACCGTGTGGAGTTTTATTCCAGCATGGGACTGTTCACCAACCCGCAGGATTATTTGCAACCGTCGTATCATGGGGACCAAGTGACTGTGCCTATGATTATTATGTCGAAATATGAGTTAGACGACGACGAATTCGGCGAAATTCGCGAAATTTTGTATCGCGAAGTGTACAAATGCAAGCCGTCGAACATGCGGTAGGTAAAAAAAGTACCTTTATAATTGACCAATTCACAGTCTTATACGGAAGGGGGAATAGTTTTTTAGTAAAAATATTTGTCTGTACCGAAAAAAAAGTGTACTTTTGCAGCCGTTTTCGAGAGAGAGAGAGAGAGAAAACGGTCATCAAAGGCTCCTTAGCTCAACTGAATAGAGCATCTGACTACGGATCAGAAGGTTACAGGTTTGAATCCTGTAGGAGTCACAAAAAAGGATGGCTCCTTAGCTCAACTGAATAGAGCATCTGACTACGGATCAGAAGGTTACAGGTTTGAATCCTGTAGGAGTCACAAAGTTGCAAATATACACATTTTTCGTGTCCCTAAAAGGGGCACGTTTTTTTTGTGCTATGTTGGATGTCAGGGTAGGGGAGAGTTTTTACATGGCTGGGCAATATTATAAGTGATTCTACGTTATTTATAATTATGAAACGTATAGCCTCTATTCTCTTTCTAATGGTGTTGGTGGTGGTGCCGCTCAATGCCCAGCGTGGTGTGCAAGGTGCATCGCAACAGTATTCCCGTATTCAAAAGTTGTTGGACAAACAGCATTATGCCGACGCATACGCGGCAGCGGATAGTCTCAGAAAAGGGGCTTTGGCGTGTGCCAAGAAGGGCGATGCAGATGTGTCGCGTGTGCTGCTCACCTCTACTTGGTATATGGAGCGTGCCGCGTTGCAGTATCAAGAGGATGTGCAAGACTCGTCGTTGGCACGCTTCCGCGCCATCATGCCCTATCTAGATTATGTGGACAGGAGCCTGTGCTACCTTTTTTTGGGTGAGATGGACTCTGCCCTGATGGACACTGTGCGCCTGCGTGAGGTGCCCAACACGCAGATTGCAGCGTTTTGCGAGCAGCCAAGTAAGATTGATATTGATGTGACACCCACAATGTACGACCTGCTGATGCACGTGGCGATGTGGAATGGTGCAGACCAAACTCGGCGTGTGGAGCTGCGACGGCAGTTGGTGGAGTACTATAGGCGGAAAGCGGAAGACGGGAAGTGGAAAGATACGGTATTGCTGCTGTATAATGAGTTGCGCTATGCTGAGAGTCGCAGATATTTGCCAAACACACCGGGCAAGGAGATACGGCGGATCTATCAGGAGTTGCTCAACCGTTATCGGCATGTGGACAACCCTCAGGTGGCGGAGATGTATTACAAGCTGGCAGACCGTTGCAACACCGATGGGGATTACTTAGATGCTTTGGCGTATTGCGACAGTGCTGTTAGTCGCTATTCCTACAGCAGCGGTGGGGTGGAATGCTCCAATCTACGGACGGGTATTCTTGCTCCCAAGGTGGAGGTGAAACTGAAGGAGTTTGTCCCTGCCGGGCGCGATGTGCTATGCCAAGTGGAGACACGCAACGTAGAGACGCTGTACTACCGCCTTGTTGCCACACCCTCAGAACCCAAGAATTGGGAGAGTGGTGACAAGAAAAGGACAAGATTGCTAGGTTGCAAGGTGTTGAAATCTTGGAATCAGAAACTCGATGTGGAGCCAGACCACCGCTGGTACAAACATTATGTCTATGTTCCAGCCCTGACTCCGGGACGCTACACGCTGTTGGCCTCGCCGACGGCGGACTTTACCAAGAACGGGTTCTATGTAAGAAGTTTCACAGTGACGGCGGCAGCATTTTTGCGGACCTCTTATCCGCGAGACATTGTGTCGGGCTATCTGGTGGACTATCTGACGGGCAAGCCCATTGCCAACCAGAAGATAGAATTGCAGGAGCGGCGCAACTATAACAAAGATGGCTACACTGTCATTGCCACCGTGCAGACCGACAGGCAGGGATATTACCGTTTCGACAAGCGGATGTCGGAAGATTACAGCAGGGCTTACCGCGTGCGGACGCACTACAAAGGGATGGATGTGATAAGCGACTATGCGAATGATTTCGCTAAGGAGGACACTGTGGCGAAACAGAATGAATTCTTCCTCGACCGACCCGTCTACCGGCCGGGCGACACGGTGCAGTTCCTCTTTGTGGAAGGGGAAGTGCGTCACACTCGGACGGGCAGTCTCAATGTGGGCGACAGCTTGAAGGTGCTGCTCACCGATGTGAACGACAAGGCAGTCGACTCGCTGTTCGGTGTCACTGATGCCTACGGCAGCCTCAGCGGTAGGCTGGTGGTGCCGACTAATGCTTTGCCGGGAAGGTTCGACCTGTTGGTGTATAGGGACATACCCCGGCCTATCGGCCACCCCTCTAAAGAGGGGACGGCTGCCGCGTCCAATTCAAAATCCAAGTATCCCATAGTCTCGAAGATGGTCACGGTGGAGGCCTACAAGCAGCCCAAGTTTACGGTGACGCTGAAGGCGGAAGACCGCAAGGACGCTGAGGGACACTCGCTGCAGCCCCAGATGGGCGACAGCTTGCTGGTGGACGGCCTGGCGGCATCCTACACACAGGTGCCGGTGGATGGTGCGAAGGTGAAATACTCGGTGCAACGTTCGTTTTTGCGCCCGTGGTGGCGGCGATACTATTATGGAGGCTCGAATAGTATGCCTACCGTAATCTGCACCGACTCCACCACGACCGATGCAGAGGGACATTTCCGCATTGCCTTTGTCGCCACACCCGACAGTAGTCTGGAGCTGTCGACCAAACCCTGTTTCACCTATCAGGTGAGCGTGGACGTGACCGACATCAACGGCGAGACCCACAGCCAGCAGCTCACCCTGCGGCTGGGCTATGAGAATAGCCTGATTAGTATCACCACGGCGGGCGAGCAGACGACGTTCGACGCGGTGGAGTACCAATATTGCGACCTGAACAACACGCCCCTGCATGGCGAGCTGACCATGACCGTGGAGAAGCTGCGCGAACCCGAGACCCCGTGGCTGACCCACACGGTGATGGGACGCGACGTGCGCCAGACCCTGTCGGAGTCGGAATTCCACAAGCGTTACCCCCTCACGCCCTACAGCTATGAAGAGACTGAGATGGTGAAATGGGAGGCAGAGAAAACGGTGTTCGACACACGGCTGGTGTGCAAAGGCTTGACCAGCAACCGTGTGCCGATGCCACGGTTGGAGGCGGGAGTGTACCGTATCCGCATGACGTGTGGCAATGTGAGCAACGAAGATGTGGTGGTCTATACTCCGACCACAAGCCGCAAGGCGCACAGCATGAAGCTGCTATGGTACGATTGTAGTTCCGCCAAGGCTCATGTGGGCGACACGGTGGTGCTGCGTGTCGGTTCTCGACAGCGCGACGTGACGGCAATATACCAATTGCTGCATGAGAATCAGGAGATGGACCGCCAGCTGTTGAAGGTTGACGACAACATCACCACCCTCCGCATCCCCGTCACCGAGGCGATGCTGGGCGGCTTCGACATCTGTCTCTATGCCGTCAAGGAGGGGCGTAGCATGAGGGAAAGGATTATGGTGGATGTGCCGTTCGAACATAGGAAGTTGGACGTGGAGTTCCTCACCTTCCGCGACAAGCTGACCCCCGGCGACAAGGAGACCTGGACACTCAAACTGACACGCAAGGCAAAGACACCTTGGGACAGAACACCCGTGTCGGTGGGCGACAGTGCGGCGATGGTGATGACCATGTACGATGCCGCATTGGACAACTATGGCATCCTCGATTACACGTATTGGTGGCCCTGGTGGGTTGTTGCCTCCGACTATCCGAAAGACTTGTACTTCTACGT
>JAEEIS010000208.1 GCA_016281475.1 Bacteroidales bacterium | reverse complement strand
GGCTCCCGACTATCAGGTCATCGTCTTGCCACGGGTGAATGTCGCCACCAACCCCATCAACACGTTGAACATGAGCTTCTGGGCAAGGACTGAGGCCGTCTATTATGCCCCTGTGTTCTATGTGGGTGTGATGACCGACCCAACGGACATCGCCACCTTCCAGTATATCGATACCATCGAAGTGGATTACTCCAACACCAATTGGGACCTATATCCCGTTGACCTTGAAGACTACGACGGCAACGGAGAATACATCGCCATCCGAGCCAACCGTCCCGATACCGGCCAGGCGTGGGTAGGCTACATCGACGACATACACTTGGACAACGTACCCATCTGCCGCCGCGTCAGAAATGTAGATGTGCACCATATCACCACCAACAGCGCCACCTTCTCATGGACGAGGGGAGGCATTGAGACTGCGTGGGAAATCGTTATAGGCGACAGCGTCTACTATGCAACCGACACCTTCTATACCGTCAGCACCCTCGACAGCAACACAACCTACACCGCCATCGTGCGTGCCGTCTGCGGCGAGGGAGATACCAGTATCCCGTCGGCTGTAGAGTTTCACACCCCGTGCTATTTCCTCAACAGCCTTCCCTACTTCAACAACTTCGAGAACGAACCACACCACGAGGCCCGCATCACCTCTTACTACGATGCCTTTCCCAACTGCTGGGTGCGCTACAATAATGCCCGCGGTAACGTAACCTACCACCCCTATATCAGCAACTCAGACATCTATGTCATCAACGGCAACAAGAGCCTGTACTGGAATATCAACTACGACGATGCCTACGCAAGCAACCTGTATGCTGTGATGCCTCCTATTGACACGACTGTGTACGACATGAGCGACCTCACGCTGTCGTTTTTTGCCAGATGCCGGTCGAACGAAGCACCCTTCCCCCTGTTTATCGTCGGAGTGATGGAACGCAGCAACGACCCCGCCACCTTTGTGCCAGTCGACACTGTCACGCTCACCTCTACCGCCGCGATGTATGTGGTCAGTTTCGCCAACTATACAGGTCCGGGCAACTACATCGCCATCCGCTGCCCGCAACTCACAAGGTCGCGCGAAGCACTGCTCGACGACCTGTTCCTGACCGACCATTGGTGCTACCCACCGACCTGGGTGCATGCCTCCTCCACCGACACTTCGGTGACCGTGATGTGGAGCAGTAACGACAGTAGTTTCACCGTTGTCTTAGGCACCGACACCGTGAGAGGGGTCACCGACACCTTCTACACCTTCAATCGCCTTGCCGACAGTACGGACTACACCTATTATGTCGCCACCGAGTGTTCGCAAAGTCACAGCATGTATGTGGTGGGCAGCATCCAGACCGAGTGTCCCCCGCTCACCTACGCCGACCTGCCCTACTACGAGGACTTTGAGCGCTACGGATATGGAAGAGACTCTGCCATCAGCTGCTGCTGGCACAGAGGCATGACCGCCCTGATAGGCATAACAAACTCTTACGACTATCCCTATCCCGTAAGGTGTTTCATCGGCGACGACACCGTCGGTTTGGTCATTCATGGAAGACAAAGCACTTCGCTGAAGTACTACGAATGGGCGGCACTGCCGAAGCTGGACAACTCGATGGATGTCACCCAGCTGGAACTCACCTTCTTGGTAAAACGCCCCGATGCCTCTGTCCGACCTATACCCCATACCTGCGTGGTGGTGGGTGTTGCGTCCGACATCTCCACCGACTCCACCTTCGTGCCGGTCGATACCATCGACCTCGGCGACGAGCCCATCAACTCCATTCATCATATCGCAGTGTCCTTTGATAATTATGCCGGCAGTGGGAAATATATCGTCATCCAGGCCCCACCGCCACCCGACACCGCAATGAGTGAGTCCAACGGCCTCACCCTCGACAACGTGATGCTGCGGATAGCAGCCGGTTGTCCCACACCGCAGCGCGTGAGGGTGACACGCACCACATTCGACAGCGTATATGCCACATGGAACGCTATAGCGAATGCCGACACATGGCTGGTCTATATCGGTGAGTCCGGTTCCCACATCGAAGACGCCATCCCCCATTATGTATACAGCAATTCCTGCGCCATAGGCGGCCTTGACCCCAACACCGACTACGAGTTGGTGGTGGTGGCCAGTTGCGGCGGCAGCGAGGGCTATTCCTCCTACCCGGTGCCCTTCCATACGCTGTGCGCCCCTCTCACCAACCTACCCTTTGTAGAGGGCTTCGAAGGCCCGACGGGATACACCTATCCCTTGGCAAGCGTCAACAATCTGCCCACCTGCTGGCAGTACTACAACCCGACGATTGAATACTCGTATAGAGGCTACCCCATCGTCTACAACGACCCCACTTACGCCCATAGCGGTCGGCAGTCGATGAGTTTCCGTAATAGAAATATAGCCATCATGCCCCTTACCGATGCCACGCTGTTTCCCACATCGAGCTTGAAGGTGTCGCTGTGGATTAGTTCCGAAGGGCAGTACGCCTATGTAGTGGCGGGGGTGATGAGCGACCCCACCGACACCAACACTTTTGTGGCTGTCGATACCGTCCCCGTCGTCTGGGTAGGCGGCATTGG
>JAEEIS010000207.1 GCA_016281475.1 Bacteroidales bacterium | reverse complement strand
CATCTTCACAACAGCGGTGAAAGCCTCGGGGTTGTTCATCGCCAGGTCGGCGAGAACCTTGCGGTTCAGCTCGATGTTGTTCTTGTGCAATTCGCCCATAAACACAGAATAGGAGATACCGTTGATGCGGCAACCGGCGTTGATACGGTTGATCCACAGTGCGCGGAACTCTCTCTTCTTATTCTTTCTGTCGCGGTATGCATAGGTCTGGCCCTTTTCCCATTTGTTCTTGGCAACGGTCCATACGTTTTTACCTCTGCCCCAATAACCCTTGGTACGGTTGAGGATTTTCTTTCTGCGAGCTCTGGAAGCTACAGCATTTACTGATCTTGGCATGTTTCTTTAATTTGTTTTCATTTAAGCGGAGACAATGTCTCTCTTTGGTGCTTTAAATAATGGTTAATAACTCCGATTGTCTTTTCCCAAGACTCACGTCTTAGGCCAAAAGCATACGTTTTACGCGCGGCTCGTCATCGTGGCTCACCAGTGCGGTGTGGTCAAGATTACGTTTCTGCGTCGTCTCTTTCTTAGTCAGAATGTGACTGTGATAAGCATGCTTTCTCTTGATTTTGCCGGTGCCGGTGAAGGTAAAACGCTTCTTGGCAGCGGCCTTTGTTTTCATTTTAGGCATTACTTTACTGTTTTTTAAGTTAGACTATATTGTACGATAATCTGGTTTCTTTTTATTTTGAATACTTGGCGCGTCAGCCGCTCAGGCAATCATGCACTCTCACTATTTCTTCGGCGCGATGATAATCAGCATCCTCTTTCCTTCCAGTCGCGGCATCGCCTCGGGCTTGCCGTAATCCATCAGTGCCTCGGCAAACTTCAGCAGCTGCGCCTCGCCCTGCTCCTTGTACACGATGGAGCGTCCGCGGAAGAACACGTCCACCTTCACCTTGTTGCCCTCCGACAGGAACCGCTTTGCGTGGTTCAACTTAAACTCGAAGTCGTGATCGTCCGTCTGCGGACTCAGGCGAATCTCCTTGATGACCACCTTCGTCGAGTTTGCCTTGCGCTCCTTCTCCTTCTTCTTCTGCTCGTAGAGGTACTTCTGATATTCGATAATCTTACACACCGGCGGGTTGGCGTTAGGCGAAATCATCACTAAATCCAGGCCCTCGTCATAGGCCTGCGTCAGTGCCTCCTTGGTGTTCATAATGGTGGGCTCGATACCGTCGCCTACCACGCGTACCATCGGCACGTCGATGCGCTCGTTTATCAAATGTTCGGGCTCCTTTCTTTGGGGTCCTTTGCTGCGTCCTTTGTTGCTGTTGTTGGGGGCGCCAGGGTTAAATGGTGCTGCTATAGCTTGGTTCTCCTATATTGGTTAATATACTATATTGATTTGTTTATGCGATAATTACACTCTCCAAAACACCTCCCGATGGCGACATTTTGGATTTGCAAAAATACACATTTTTATTGATATGCAAAAAAAAAGTTTTTTTCTCATTTCCGTTTGCACCTCTCGTCCGTCCCTTCGGGTGGCAATTCTATCTCTCCGATGTTTGCGGGGTGTCGATACATCCCTTGCAACCTCCCAAAAAGTATTGGAATCAGAGTTTCACTTCTCCACGTTCCACTCATTGATTGTCCAACTGTCTATGTTGAAGGCGACACCGATTTTCACCACACTACGGGTGTCGGTGGCGTAGGGTTCGGCGTAGCCGCTTTGGTTGATTTGTGCCAGCGCCGCCTCGGCGGTGTCGTTCACCTTGAATTCGAAGATATATACCGCTTTGGAGGCATGGACAATCATGTCAGTCCGACCCGTGCGACATTTCACCTGCGTCTGCACATAGACATTCAGCATGGAGAGGATGAGGTAGAACGTGTATTCGTAGAAACCCTCCTTGGTGGCAGCCTCTTTCAGATTCTCCTTGAATCCCTCTACGTATGGCACACCTGCAAGGAATGCCTTCAGCTCATTGAGGGCTAGCTCGATGTCGCCCTCCTCCAACGCCCTCCAGACCTTGAAGGCGCAACCCAGTTTCACATAGTCGCTAGTCAATCCGCTATAGATGGGCAGTAGGCCTTCGTAGAACCCCACACGGACTTCGGTGTTGGGGATTTGTAGTTGGTAGGCCTCGGCCTGGGCATTGTAGGACTTGATGGTGAGGTAGCCTGCCTGATATAGAAGTGGTAGCGCATCGGTGAGGCTCTCCGTGGGTCGGTAAAACGCCGCCTCCGAAGCCAAAATGTCGTCCATCTTGGTGATGTCGGTGCCAAACCGTTTCATCTGTGCGAAAAGGAATGTGGGTGTGCCACTCTCAAACCAGTAGTTTTTGATTCTCTTTTGGGCAAAGCAGTTCATCAAGCTATATGGATTGTACATTTCCTCCGAATCCTCCGAGAAATGATATCCGTCATATCTTTTTTTGAGCTTGTCGTGCATCTCGTCAAAAGAGCATTCGTACTCATTGGCCAGCAGTGCGATGTCTTCCCTCATGTCGGTGGTCAGTTCCTTCTCGGTAATGCCGCAGATGGTGGCATACTCGGGACTCATGGAGACATTCATTATGTTGTTGAGAGTGGAGAAGATGCTCAGTTGGCTGAAGCGGGTGATGCCGGTGAGGAAGCAGAATTGCACCATGCCCTCGCAAGCTTTCAGCGGCTGGTAGAACTCCCTCATCACTATACGCATATCTTCCAGTCTCTCATGGTCGTACAACACGTCAAGCAGGGGTGCATCGTATTCGTCGAAAATCAGCACCACCTTCTCGTTGCATTTTTTGTGCGCCCTTGTGATAAGGCCTCTCAGTCGTGACCCCGGGGTGGTCTCCTCTGGGTCGTCCCCGTATTCCTCGGTATAGGGTTTGAGCAACAGCCTCAGCATGTTCTGTAGCTGTTGTGGATTCCCCTGGTCTTTTGCCATGCTCAAATCCACGTGGATGACCGGATAGCTCTTCCACTCCTGTTCCAGACCCATGATTTTCAGCCCTTCGAACAGTTAGCGGTCGCCACGGAAATAGGAACATAGGGTGGTGGTCAGAAGCGATTTGCCGAATCTGCGAGGCCGGCTAAGGAAAACAAACGGTGCAGTATGTGCCAATTTCCATACGAGGTCAGTCTTGTCAATATAGATATAGCCGTCCCTAATAATTCGTTCAAATGTTTGAATCCCAACAGGATGTTTGCGACGATTGTTCTCCATGCTACATTATTATTATTTGTAGGACATCATTTTTACACATACTTTTCAAATGCAAAAGTACGAAAAAAAATCACATAATGGAATTATTATTTGTTGTTTTCCCGGACATTTTTTTTGCCCTATACTATATGATATTCTCAAAAGTGCCGTTTTCGGACACCTCCCTGGCCCAACCTTTTAACTTTGTTTATGCTTGTTGCGTTATCACTGTCTTCTCCGTGCCGTCTCCTACAATTTTTTTTTCGACTGCATTACCGATTCCTACGGTTTCTTACGGTTCCCTACCGATTTTTACCGATTTCTACGGATTGAGAAGTTCTTTAAGGCTCATACAGCGACAAACAATCCATGAAGAATTGCCGATATGTCGGGGTTTGGTAAAAGGAAGGAGGGGTCGAGGCTGGGGTCGGGGGCAGTTAACCCTTGACTTGGATGAGGAAACCCTCGTCGATGAGGGGCTTCACCAGGGCGGTCATTTCCTCCACGGTCAGCTTTTCCAGGCCCTCGGCGGGGGTGGGGCGGTCGATGGTGTAGACCATTATCTCGCGGGGTCGCAGTTCGCGCACTATCGCCATCCAGCCGTCGAGCACTTCGGGGCGCGACGAGTCGAAGTCGTACTCCTTGCTGCGCAGCATACAAGTCTGGAGGATGAAGTTGCCGTGGAACTGCCTTAGGGCTTCCACCACGCGGGCGATGTCGTATCCCGGTGCGGGATGGTTGATGCGGGCGACGAGCTCGTTGGTGGGCGCGTCAATCTTCATGATGGGGTTGTCCACCTTGCTGAGGGCGGCGAACACTTCGGGCAGGTGTGCGCGTGTGGCGTTGGAGAGTACCGACACCTTGGCCGAGGGGGCCAGCTCGTCGCGCAGCGCCAGCGTGTCGTCTATGATTTGTGGAAATTCGGGATTGAGGGTCGGCTCGCCGTCGCCCGAGAAGGTGATGGAGTCGACCTTCACCTCCTGTCGGCGCAGGTGTTCCAGCATATTCTCCAGGTCGGCACGCACTTTGGCAGCCGACGGCAGGCGGGTGTCGTCACGCCCGTCTTTGTTCCAGCCGCATTCGCAGTAGATGCAGTCGAAATTGCATATCTTGCCTTTCTCGGGCAGGAGGTTGATGCCCAGCGAGGTGCCGAGTCGGCGGCTGAAAATGGGTCCGAATACTGTTTCTTCGCGAATCATGTGGAATTGAAGGTTAGAAGTTGAGGATTGAAATGGAGTCAACACCCTCCTAGTCTTGTGGATGGGCGTCCAGTTCGTGGATGTGGATGGTGTCGTGCCGACGTTTCCACGGGGCGTGTTCGCCAAGGCTGTCCAACTTTGGCAGGTTGTGTAGCTTGCGAATCATCTCGGTCTTGTTGTTGGGTTGCGACTGCTGGCGTTCGCGGGCTTTTGGACTCACTTGGTACAGTATCATCGACACCACCAGGTAGGCGGCAAAGCCGAACATGAAGAAGGCGCACACCTTGTTGGTGATGTTCAGCAGCTTGGCGGTGATGATGCGTTGCAGCAGCGAGGCCAGCTTGCACTTCAGTATGTCGAGCCCTAGGGTGGTGCCTAACATGCCGATGAAGAAGATGTAGCGTTCGCTGGTGGTGAGGTTCAGCTCGCCCGATGCCAGTGCGATGACCGAAATCCAGTATATCCAGATGAAGGGGTTGACGAAGTTGATGACGAAGCCCTGCATCAGGATGGTCAGCCGGCGGGGGTCGCCGTCCTTGCTCTTGAACTTGATGCGCGACTCTTTGCCCTCGAGGTCGGTCACTTCCTTGCGGAAGTAGTGGATGCCCATCATCAGCAGCACGGCTCCTGCCACCGATGCCACCCACACGTTGTGCAGCAACTCGAAAAGATTTACGTTTTTTAAGACCGTCAACAGCAGAAAAACACACAACACATCGCTTGCGCTCACACCAAATGCGAACGGATACGACTTGCGATAACCATACTGTATACTGGTCCTCAGCTGCGAGAAAAACGCAGGTCCAAAGCTGAAAAACAGCGACAAGGCTACGCCACATGCTATGCCTAAGAGTAGTTCTATCATAGTCTCAAAAAACGTGCAAAATTAATAATAAAATCCGACATAATGAAAAAAAATGTGCTATTAAGATTTTTTTTTGTATCTTTGCAAATTCTAAACTAATGTATCAATGTCGACAAACATGAAGAAAAACATTATCATTCTCTCCGCCCTGTTGGCCCTTTTTGTGGCAGCCTGCAGCAGCGACACCCCTGACCAGGTGGTCGAAAAGTTCTATCACGCCACGCAGGTGGGCGACTATGACGAGGCCCTGACCTACACCAACCTCAACGGCCGCGAGAAAGAGGTGCTGACCGAGTTTCTCGAGAACATGGGTATGTCTATCTACAGCTATGAGGTGCTGGGTTCCAACATCGACGAGGGCGACTCCACCGCGCTCGTCTACGTCCACCTCATTACTTCCAACAGCATCAAGACCGACACCAGCGAGACCGAGGTTAACATCCCCTGCGTCAAGGAAAGACGCAAATGGAAAGTGCGGTTCTTCTAATCCTTGCTATTCCCGACTATGGACGTCACCACAAGGCAGATGCTGTCGCTTCTGCGCAGCTCTCTCAACGATACCCCTCCCGACCTTCTCCCCGCCGATGACGAGGAGTGGGAGAAACTTTTTTGGCTCGCCCGCAAGCATGGCGTGGTGACGATGATTAATGATGCCATCGAGCGTCTCCCGTCGCAGCAGCAGCCTCAGGGCGACATCGCGTTGAGCTGGTCGCTCTCGGCCGAGCGCACCCACTACCACTACAACCATCAGGCGGAGGTCCTGGATGCCATCCGGCGCCGTGCCGAAGCCGAGGGCTTGCGGCTGGGCCTTATCAAGGGCATGAGCCTCTCGCGCTACTACCCCACGCCCTGCTCGCGTGCCTGCGGCGACATCGACATCTTCTTCCTGCCTCTCAACCGCGGGAACTACAAGCGCGGCAACGCCCTCCTTGGTGCTTCCGACGCGGCTCTCGACGGCAAGCATGCCGAGTTTGTCATCGACGGCGTGCAGGTGGAAAACCACCTCCACTTCCTCGACCTCAACTATGAGAGCCAGCGCCGTGCCGAACGCTATATCGTCGGCTCGCTCCAAACCGTCACCCCCGAGGGCTATCTCGCCCCCATGGGCAACCTCGTCTACCTGCTCATGCATACGGTCTGCCACCTCACCGCCAAGTTCAAACTGCCTCTGCGCAATATCCTCGACTGGGGCATGTTCCTCAGAGCCAATGCCGATGTGCTCGACCCCATCGAGTGCCGGCGCGTGATGCGGCAGATAGGCATGCTCCCTGCCTACAATATATTGACACTTCTGGCGGGAGAGTTTATCGGATACGATCTCAAGCCGTATGCCAAGGGCTGTGTGCCGAAGCGCGATCTCGACCGTATGCGCGATCTCATCCTCGAGAAGAAATACCTCGACCATGTCCCCGACGGGCTCGGCACCCTGCAGCGTTTCCGCGTCCGCCTGCGGCGCAACCAGGAGCGTCGGTGGCTCTACCGCTACCTGCCCTCCACCGCCGCCGAGCGCATGCGAAACCTCGTCGTCAACTACCGACACAAATAAAAAAGGGGAGGCAGCCTGCCTCCCCTTATCGTTTTCTCGTTTACGCTTACTCCCTACCCAGGCGCGCGTTCAGTTTCCTGAGCAGGTCGGCTTCCAGTGGCACGAAGTTGTAGTGCTCCCAGAAATCCTCGTCGTATCTCATCTCGCCGCCTTGGCGGTGCGAGACGGCTATGCGCTTGGTCGACTGTATTGTGTTGGTGTCCAAGAACGACGCGTCGCCCTCCCGCTGGGCGGTGAGTACCCCTTGGCAACTCAGCTCTATGTGCTCTCTGCCGCCGTTGTTGCTGCGGTTATAGTCCGATTTCTCGTTGAAGAAATAATCGGTCTCTTGGTTTTTCGTGAACGAAGTAAGGGTCATCTTCCCCTCTACTTCGCTGTAGTTGTACACGTCGTGCGACTTGGTGGTCAGCGAATCAAGACCTACCTTTTCGAACAGTTTCCTAAGCAGGAATCCCATGTCGGTAAGACGGTGGTCGCTGATTTTCTCCACCCGGGTGATGGCGAGGTTGCCCTTGGTGATGGTGACAACCACCGTGTCGAACGAGGGTCCCAGGAGCGTGCTTTTGCTGGTCATCATCACTAGGTAGTGTTTCACCCCGTCGCCGTCAGTATACTCCTGCATGTCGTAGGTCCACTTCTTCTTCATGCTTCTCGAGCTTGAGAAAAAGGTCGTCGTGTTGGGTATCTCCACGGGGTCGAACAGCACGTCGTTGTCCTCATAGTTGAGATAGCTGCTGCCCGAATTGCCGGTAACCTCCTTCACATACTCCTCGTCGTTCACCAGCAGGCGCGAGAAGAGTATCGACTTGTAGTTGCTCTCAATGGCGCGTTCGTCTTTCTTCTTCCAGCTGGCGTTCTTGGTCTTTTTGATGGTATTGTGCTTGTCGTAACCTACGCGCATGGCGTCGAAGACCATCTCGTCAAACAGGTACAGCTCGCCGTTCAGCTGGCGCATGTCGCGGTAGAAGAAGGTTCCCACTGCCGTGTCGGTCCAACAGTTCTGGGGTATGCGCTTTACCGCCTCCTCGATGAGGCTCATAGGCTTATAGTCACTCACCGTCACCTCGCTCAGCCTTATCACTCCGCCCGACTTCAGTTTCACGTCGGGGTGCTTCTTCACCTCGCGCACTGTCAGCGTGTCGCGGTCGTAGCCGAAGGCACTGAACATAATCTTCGCGTCCAACAGCCGCTCGGGCACCTTGATGACGTACACTCCGTCACCGTTGCTCTGTGTGTGCAGGTACTTGCCCTCCACAAACACCGTCACGCCCGGCAGCGACTCCTTAGTCTTGCTGTCGGTGATAGTTCCCTTGATGGTAACGATTGTCTCTTGTGCGCCAGCCGTGCCCATCGCCAGCACGCACACCAATAGTAAGATGATCTTCTTCATATTTTGTCGTACTTCCAATTCTTAAAGATGCTTATATCCACCCTCGGCATAGCTCTTCTTTTCCTCCTTCGCCTGGCGGCGAAACTCCTCGCGCTTCGCCCACTCCTCCTCGCTCACTGCCAAGGCCTGTGCCACTAGCTCCTTCTCTTTCAAGGGGTGTTTGCGGTGGCGGTTGTGCTGTTCGAAGCGACGTATTGCCATCGGGTACTTCTGCCGTAGGGCCAGGTATTCGGGATACCGCTCGAAGCCATGTTTCATCTTCTTGTGCCGCCGCTCGTGCCGCCACTGCCGCCATTTCTTCCAATACTCGCTCTTGAACGAGATGAAATTCACCGTCAGGATTGCCCAGATGATGCCTGCCGCGGCAATCAGTATGCGGATAAACAGCGTTTGGTCCATCACCAGCACAATCGTCAGCGGGATAAGGCCTATCACCATAATCACCGCGAATGCAAGCGTTAGGAGTGCAATCTTGACCGACGTGCGTTTGAAAAAGGGTTGTTTGCTCATACCTATCTATATCATTCAATCGTTCTGGCACTCAAACGTTATTCCAGTTTCCGGCCCCAGATAGTGTAGCCCGCGCCAACCATGAAGGTGTTGCCGTAGCCCACTGAGTACGACGCAGTGAAATACCACGGTCCCGTGTGCTTGTATGCTGCGCGGAACAGCACCCCGTTCGAGTTGAAGTGGTCAGTCCCACGGTAGCCCATGCCCAGCAGTATTGCGCTGTTGTTTGGGAAGGTGAACGCGACCTGCGGCGCAAAGCCGAAGCCCACGCCCTTCGACACGTTCAACTCCACGTATCCGCCCACCGAAATGAGGTTCGTGATGGGAAACGTCATGTCCAGTCCTGCGGCAAGGATGATGCCGCCCGGCTCCTGAACGTAGAGTCCCGTCGTCTCGTTTTTCACCAGCGGGTACTTCAGCCATCCTAGGTTGCCGTTCACGCCCATGAAAAACTTGCGTGCCACGTCGCCACACTCAATCGTCCACCGTACCCGTCCGTCGTAGCCGCGCGGAATATAGCAGTAGATGCTCTGCCACTTGTTAATCAGGTTGGTGCCAATCTCCTCGAAAGCCGCCTGCAGCTTGTCGAAATTCGACAGCTGGTAGAACTTGTCGCCGTTGCCGTTGTGCGACAGCGCGCCCAGTACCCGCTCAAAGTCCGTGTTCGTCCTGTCCACATCGTTGCCACGGATGGCCAGCACGTAGCTCTCAATCGGCGCGCCGCCAATCTTCTCCTTCAGTATGCGCTGGTTTACATGCTGGAAATAGCGGTGCTCAGTGCCCTCGGCAGCCTTGCCAATCTTGGGGTCGAATGAGTCGTTGTCGTATCCGTCCGTAAAGGCAATCACAAAATTGCCATCGTACTTCTTTTCCTTGTCAATCTTCAGCTTGTTCACATACCGCTTGATATTGTCCAACCCCTGGTTGATGGCGTAGTAGAATGCCGTGCGGTTGTTCAGTTTTAGGGTGTCGATAAAGGCATACATCTCCTTCTTCGTCTCCTTGGTCAGTGGGCGGATGTCGAAGGTGCGGGTGTTCTTCATCGAGTTGAATCCCACGATGCCGATGTGAACGTTGCCGTCGCTTGACTTGTCCACAATTACGTCTATAAACTGCTTGGCCGCGTTCTTCAGTTTCACGAAGTCCGCGTCGCCAATCGATGAAGAGCAGTCCAGAACCAGCATGATGCTCATCACCTTCTGCTGCGTGTAAGCGGCCTCGGCGTTCTCCACCTCGCTGTCTACCTGCCAGCGTCCGCTGTTGTTCTGCCAACGGTAGAACTTCAGCCCGCAGGCGAACCCCTGCGGGTGCTGCGTGGCCGCGTGGTCAAACACCAGCTGAACGCCCTTGTCTGTGTCGTGGCCGTAGATGGTGTCCCTGTCTGTGAAGGTGATGCCTTGGCTGCGGACGTTATACAGCTTCCAGGGCTGCCCCGCCTTGGTGGGCGTGGCCAACTGGCCCTCGATATAGAACTTCGCCTTGTCGGCCTGTGCAAAGGAGCTTAGCGAAAGCAGCAGTGCGGCTGCCAGCAGTGTGAGATGTTTCTTCATAGAGTCTGCTAATTAAGTACAATTCCTTATAAAACGCATCTTTCCTCGATTTATTGTGCCGACCGAAAAAATAATCGGAACGTAGACGGATTCTGCAGACCAATCGATTGCTTTAGTAGCGTCTTGTTTTGTATTATAATGGATAGAATATCACTAAAATAAGCGGTCACTTAAATGTGATGGAAAGGGAGGATTTCGACTTGCGATGAAGGAATATAATAAATCGGGCGGAGATGCGTTATTAGAGTAGTATGGAAGATTGTGTACATAATGAGGAGTTGCTTACGCCCGAGATTGTGGAGGCGATGGGTATCAGCCAACCGGCGTTTGAGGAGGTGCAGTGCATCATAGGTAGGATGCCGACGGTGGAGGAGTTGAGCACGTTGCTGGCGATGTGGGATGCTAATGGGCGGCAGCAGAGTCTCTACGGATGGCTGAAAGGACAGCATCATCTGGTGGAGAAGCAGGAGTATCTGTACACGGGTACGGACACGACACACAAGGAGATTCGTGAGCCGAGGGTGAAGGAGTGCATTGCGCTGGCGCACGAGGTGGTGAAGGGGAGTGGGATGGTGTCGAAGGTGCTGGGGAATGAGGCGGTGGTGTCGCGTGGCGAGAATTTGTATATGGTGGGGAATGTGAGCACGGATTTCCTAGATTCAGAGTATGCTCGCAGGTGTCTGCATATTGTGGCGGAGCCTATGAAGATGACGACAGAGGAGGAGGATATAGAATATCTGGAGCTGATATTGGGGAGCCTGCTGGACGCGGGTGTCATTACGTCAGCGCGTGCGGTGGGACAGGGGGGACTGTTTGCGGCGTTGGTAGAGAGTTGCAAAAGGTCGGTGCCAGTGGCAGGATTCGATGTGTTGACGTGTAGGGAGATACGACTGGATGCGTTTCTGTTTGGCGAGGAGAGGGGACGGTATGTGGTGTCGCTGCCAGAGAAACAGGACGACTTGTTTCTGCTGAAGATGGATGAGGCGAGGGTGAACTGCTGCTTCTTGGGGCATGCCACGAAAGGTCGTGTGCTGGTGGACGACATGGATTGGGGGTATGTGAAGGGGTATTTCGGAGAGAGGCAGGAGTAGTGGACGTGGTTTGGCGTGGTCGGGTTTGAAGGAAAAGTTTTTGTTTGAGTTTTTTTTAGTATCTTTGCAAAAAATTTCGCTTATGGATTTATTGGATAGACCTACGATGATAAAGATGCTCGAGGGGCGGATGGAACAGCTTGTAGAGCAGGGTAACGCCGATGTGCAACGGCTTGTGAAAGAGTTGGAACGTGTGCCGGACGATGTGGAATTGTGGTTTGAGCTGGGGTTGGCACACAATCAGGCTGGGCTGCAGTATTTGGATATGGCGGTGGAGAAGGCCCAGTTGGAGTATTTGGAGACGCATGGTGACGCGGAGGAGGAAGCGGAGATGGAGATGAAGGTGGATGTGTCGGAGGCAAAAGGCTTGTTTGAGAAGGCTTTGGCTGATTTTGACAAGGTGCTGGAGATGATGCCGGAATATTACGGTGTGCAGTGCCAGCGGGGTATAGCGTTGGGGAATATGCAACGGTATGAGGAGGCGGAGCATTGCTACCTGAAGGCGTTGGAGGAGGATGAGGAGGATTACGCGGCGGCATATTATCTTGGTTGTACCTACCGCGACATGGGGGACGAAGAGAAGTCTGCCAAGTATTTGGCTCTGGCAGAAGAACTGAATTCAGCAGGGGAATAACAAATATAGAAATATAAAAAGATAAAAGATAACAGATTATGGCACAGAGTACATCATTGGCGGTTTTTGACAGCCGCAAAGAGGAAAGACTTAATTCGGGCTTGGCCGACAAGGTGGATGCACGCACGTATAATGCCGTGATGTGCGGCACGCTGCTGTGGGGTTTTATGGTGAACGCCCTGATGGTGGCCTATTGCGCGGTGCCCATTGCCAACGCGCTGGCGGGGGTGAAGAGCAGGATGGTTATAGTGGGTTATCTGGTGTTTGCCATTGGAGGCATTGTACTCTCGGTGAAGTCGGACAATCCGTGGATTAGTTTTCTGGGGTTTAATCTGCTGGTGGTGCCTATGGGGGTGGTGCTGTGCCTGATAGTGCCCTGGATGCCTGTGACAATTGTGACGAAGGCGTTGTTGCTGACGGGAATTGTCACCGCCACGATGATACTGCTGGGGCTTATCCGCCCACAGCTGTTCCTAGGATTAGGCCGCACGTTGTTTATTGCCTTGCTGGTAGGCATTGTGGCGGAATTGGTTGCCACGTTTCTGCTGGGCTATCGCGGCGTGGCCTTCGACTGGCTGTTTGTCATCATCTTCTCTGGCTATATAGGTTACGACATCGCCAAGGCGCAGATGTACCCCAAAACTATCGACAACGCGGTGGACTGCGCGTTGGATATTTATTTAGACATTATCAACCTGTTTATCCGCATTCTCGCCCTGCTTAGTCGGGACAATTAAACAAAAGCAACTAGGATTATTGGGACAAGGTAATGGTATTATCTTTCGAGGCATGAATAAAAGTGTATTTTTGAACAAGAATCGCTTTGTCGTTACGTAAAGCGAGCAAAGGGAGTTTACACGCATTGTCAAGCCACAAAATTGCATAAAAAGCGACCAATAGAAAGTTACCTAATTAATTAACACTGCATTTGCGGAATTCTGGAGTACTACGAATGCAAGTGGCTTCAACCCCGCAAAAAACCGTGTCCATGAAAATAATTTTTGTGGATTCAAAAATAATATGTACCTTTGCATCGTCAACCAGCCGGGCCTTTGACGGGCTGTGGGGATACAAGCTCCTGTGGAGTGCGTAGATGGGACTAGTGCATGGTCGCCGTCCCGCAAGCACGAAAAAGCCACCCGACGGGGCGACAGTCATGATAAGAAAGACGCTGAAACAGCGTTCATCTGCGGTGCATAAGAACTTCGCAAATTCTAAAACACTCATCGCAAAATGAACAATGACCAGTGCCTATTGGTGTGAAATATACTATTCTGTATATTCATCACAGCGTGGGCTCGGCATTGTTTATCTCCGATGAGTGGGCAATGCGAAGGCCTTTATGCACGGGATAAACGATGAGTTTGATACCCGCGCTTCTTTTTTTTATTAACTTACTGCCCTTCGGGTATCGGGCACCAACCTAAAAAACCGATGGGCCTGATGGGATAGAACAAGGCAAATGAATAATGGTAAAATCGAATATTGTCCTTGCTTTATTAATGACATGCTTCGCATTCCCAGTAATAGCACAAACTCCAACAACTCCTAAGGATGGGCCAAAGATTGAATTTGCAACTAAAGAACACAATTTTGGAACAATAAAAAGAAATAGCATTGCAGAATACAGGTTCGAGTTTGTCAATACAGGAAACAAACCATTAAACATTAAAAACGTACGGTCTTCCTGTGGATGCACGACTCCAGAATTGTCTCAAGAAAAGATAATGCCAGGGGAAAGTGCCTATGTCAAAGTTCGTTACAACACAGGTATAATCGGAGGATTCAACAAGACTGTCACCGTATCATCCGATGCCGTCGACAATCCGCGGGTAGTGCTTCATATCAAAGGGTATGTCATCAAGACATTCGACATTGAAAAAAGAAACGGGAAATGGGGAATCGTCGACATGAACGATAAAGTAATTGTTCCCTTTGAATACGACACAATAATACAAGCCGATATGAATGGGTATATTGTAGCGCAAAAAAACAGTAAGTTTGGTGTCATTGACGAACAAAACAAAATAATAATACCATTCCTTTATTCAAAGATACACCTGTATGGGAAAACTAACAGACTGGTTTTCGATGAGGAGGGATACCTACAGGCACAGCGAAACGGGAAATGGGGGATTGTCGACATCAACAACAAAATCATCATTCCATTTGAGTATGACGATGTTTTCTGTCCAGGAGACAGTCGCGCGGTCACATATTTTGACTTCAGACGTTCATTCTCAGCAGACAATGGTCATACATGCGCTGTAAAAAACGGGAAAATAGTAGTTCTAAACAAGAACAAACAAATAGTCAAGTCGTATTAATCAAACTTATACAATTATAGCCGTGAGAAAAGTATTCGTTATCCTATGTGCAATCATCTGCACCGTTCCTATGATGGCCCAAACCGTCAAATACACCGCCTTTGTCTATACCGACGAAGGTCTGGCAAACCAAATCCAAGCATACAGCGACCAAGTCCGTTGCGGTTCTACCCGTGGGGAGCTTGGGGACCTTCTCCTGGCAGCCTCCCTTAATGCCGCCAAAGGGATAGGTGCCGGTTACGTCACCTCCGTCGTCAACCTCGGGGTGCAGTCCGTCGCCAGTCTGATAACACGCAACCAACGGCTGAAACAGGAGTGGGAGCAGACCGTCAATGCCGAAAACACCTTCTGCACACAAATCCGCACCATTTCCGGACTCAAGGATTTCTATTCCACAACCTCGCTGGCAAGTCCTATGGACCCGACAGGCATGAAGTTCAACGGCATCGGCGTTGTCCGCAAAGATGGAGAGGACACGCTCTTCTACATATCTATGCATATTGACTGCTCCAAGATAAACCGCATCGTGGAGCACGGCAAATTCGAACTGGTTTTGGACACGCTCATCGTCAGCCCCACCCATTCCAACCTTCCCAACTCCACCTTCGACACCGCATTCCGCTGGGAAGACCGCCAGAACTATGCCATGAACCTGCACCTCGTCGTCACCTCTTCCTGGATGAACGAGATTACACAGATATTCCGCGACGAGCAGTTGGGCGAATTCACTATCAATATCCCTGTGAAGAAAGAGGACTTGGACTCCAATGGCTTCCTGCGGTATGTGCGTCACGGCAACGACGAGCCTAAGTATAAGGTTGTCGGCAACAGCTTCGTTGTACCGCGTTCCTATTCGGGATACATAGATGCCGAAGGCGAAGCGCATCCCATTTGGGGCACTGGCGAATATCAGATTTCTCTTGACATAAAAGAAACATGTAGTTTGACAACGGGTTACCGTGAAAACTGGAAACAAAACCGCAAAGCCCGCAAGAAGAAAGCCTCCGAAGGCGAAAACGTTTTCACCAATAGTTGGCAATTTATTACCTCACAGGATTGGGATGAAATCACCCAGTCGTGGGTCATCACCGTCCTTCAGGCCCCAGCCGACATTATGTCGAACAAACTAATTGAGGAACTGAAGTTGTCCCAAGAATAATAATCAACCATGACTGACTATCTGTACGAACATCAATTTGAATGTCTGAAAAAGGACTTTAATACAGGTCGCCCAATGATTCTGTATGTCGGCACAGGCATCAATGCTGGTCCAAATGTAGACATGCGGTGGGATGCATTATTAAACTGCCTGAGAGATGCTGCCGGATTATCGGATGAAGAGCTACGTTCATTGGATACAGTGCAGCAAGACCTTAAGACATCTGTACTCAAATACAGACTTGGAGTAAGCTACATTCCGATTATACAGGACTTCCTGTATAACCAATGCAATCGGGATGTTCTGTCAGAGGCATACAAAAAGTATGAGCAATTTAAAGATGGTGCATTAAGGCTTTGGGAGGTTCCTTTCTATTCCCTCTTCATCCTTGCCGAGTTGATTGTGAAAAAAAATAATATAGCAGCCGTCGTCACCCAGAATTATGACAATTTTCTGTCTGACGCTATCGATTTGGTTCAATCAAATGATGATAAAGAGCAGAAACTCAAAACCATCGAGGTATTCGACGGCATGGAACGTTTACATGACTGCAGCAATACCATACGTGTTTATCACATCCACGGCTATATTCCTCCATTGTATGAAGTAATGCCAAATCCAGAAGCCAACCATGTTGTTTTGTCACAAGATGAAACATTCGATATGCAACGTAATGTATACTCATGGCAAACGACGGTGCAGTTGCACTTCTTTTCTCATTATACTTGTCTGATTACAGGACTATCTTTGACCGACATGTCAACCTTGCGGATGATATCATATTCCGATAAAGACAGAAAGACCGAGAAACTTTATTATCTTACAGCCCATAGCAACACAAAGCGTCAAATAGGAGAAGGAGAGTCTCTTTTGCACTCCTATTATGAACATATTGGATTGAATGTCGTCGACAATCAACTGGGTTATTATCCTTTGTACAAAGACATAAATGATAGAATAATAAAAAAATAGTATTATGGAGAATACAAAAATAGAGTCCAAAATTTCGACCGGTATCTCCGGCCTAGATGAACTATTTTATGGAGGCTTTCGTCTTCCCAATCCAAATGGAGAAAAAGGAATATGCATCGCCATATATGGCAATCGTGGAATAAGTAAAATGGACATTGCTCTACAGATGATGTATGGCATGTCAGCAGAGTCTCACTCGAATTGTCGTTATTATGATATTAATCGTAAAGCGAGAGATATGCAAACAAGATATAACGGATTGCATGTGGGCAGGATCATTCAAGAAATTCGACAACCACAACCATCTAAAATGCCCAAGTGCGAATTGTGTAAGCACTTTGATTTGCCAAAACTCAAAGAGTCACAAGTTGGTCATATTTCCATTGAAGGTATGGGTTACAATTGGCACATTAACGAAAAATTCATAGTTAATTGCTGTGGAAACGATAAGTATCAAGGAGAAAAGTTTTGTGATATGTGTAAAATGATTAGGCACGAAATAATTAATTATAATGATCGCACAAACTCCTTACATTGGACAGTTGCTAATCGAAGCGATGAGTGCAACACATTTGCCAACATAAAACCCGAACGGGCGAATGATTTCTTCAATGTTTTTGATTGCCAAAATCTTGACAACAAAACTCCTATTCAAAAATATAATTGCATATTTCAAGAAATAAAGGAACTGCCGAATAAGGATTTTTTGAATTCAATTGTGGTTGGAGGATTTACGGCAATTGGCGAAGGCCTCGAAAAGTTGCCCTACAACGCTCTAATGGACTTGTTGCGTGACAAGGCAAAGGTATCCATCCTTGTATTTGACGAGCGTGGCAAAGATCTTCACCTAAACGCTGATATCCTTATTGAAATGCGCGTTCGTGAAGATGAACAAACCCATTATATCCACCATGAACTAAGGGTGGCCAAAAGCGATTTACAACGTCATGTATACGGCTGGCACCACTACAAGAAACTCAGAGATTTGAGCATTGAGGTGTTCCCAAATATTCACGCATTGATGTCCCATCGTTTTGCTTCCACATATGCATTGACACGCTTGGAGCGAGACTCTTTCAAATTCCCTCAACCATTATTGCAGAAATTTCAAGATGCAGTCAACTCCATTGACAAGGAAGATAGAAACAAAAACGACATACATTTTAAGGAAATAGTCAAAGAAATAAAAGGAACGCCATTGTCGGAAGAGAAAAAGTCACATTTGACAATAGATGTCAGGGAACAGATTTGCCCCTCAACTTTCATTCAAAACTCAGAGAATGGCACCATAATTGTCCTTCTTTTGGGGAAAGATGAAATTGCTTTTTACGATAGAATTCAAAGTGAGGCAAATCAACAGAACAAGTGCGATGGTCTTCCACACATTCATTGCTGGAGTGTTCGCCCAAGTGACATATTGCCAGAAGAAATTCTTGGGGTTATAAAACAATATGTTCATCGATGGTGGAATAAAACAACAAAGAAGTCTACACTACATATCTATCTTGATGACATCGCTCAGTTTAAGCTATACCCTCTTTTAGTAAAAGAAAGGAACTTTCTTCCTGCCCTTTTTTCAATCTGCAATGAAGTGCGTTATGATCGTGAATTTGATAAACCGTTAGTCATTCACGAAATAAAACTTCATCTAATTTGCTCGGACAAAAAATGTTTACAATACAAGTATGTCAAACAACTAAACAATTGGAATCACGATTTTTAATAGTGCTTTTTATGAAAAAAATAGGATTACTTGTTATAACCTTTTTCTGTTTTACATCGGCAATAGGACAATCCACAAGTTACAATATTGATTTAGAATTGCAAAAATGCAATGAGGCTTATTATCATAGTGACTTGGACAGATGCATACAGATAGCCCAACAGGCATTGTCATATATGGATAGTCTCTCCATAAAAAAGCCAAGTGCTTATGTTATGCTTCACAATAGAATTGGCCTTAGTTTTTATGCAAAAGGCAAGTACGATGAATCCTTTCAGAATGCGCTGAGGGCCAGAGAATACATAAAGGCGGACTCTGACAACATAGAAATCATTGAATATGTTTTAACCACGCAATTATTAACGGGAGAATATCGACGTACTGGTGATGCAGAAAAACTACGCGATGCCAATCTTGAATTATTAAAAACATTGGAAGGGTCAAATGATAATGGACTAGGTGAGTCGTATTCACGTGTGTATTTGGCTACGATTTATGATTTGGCCGCATCATTTATCAATATCGGAAGGTTGGATGTTGCAGATTCTCTTACCATAAAAGCTTATTATTATATCAACAGTAATGCTTTCTCGTTTTCTGCCTTAAATGCAGAATGCGTCTTTTCTATTGCTGGACTATTATACCAAACAAACATCTCCTATGCGAAACAATTAGACAATATGGTGTTGCAAAATATAAATGACCTTATTCACCATAGTTCAGTTAAGGATATTATCGTTTACAATCCTACATCACCAACATTACTAAGTTTGCCCATAACAAGTTATGTGCGATTAGGCCAAAAGGATCAGGCGTTGGATTATTCGAGGTGGTTACATGAAGAAGTAAAAGATTTTTGTAAACCAATGAAATACAATGTCGGAGTTGGGGATTATATTAACGCCTCTTATTTGTATATACCATGTTTTGCATTTTTCTCCGATGAAGGATATTTGGGCGAAGCATTTTCTGTTTTACAGAGCATGTATGTAAGTGGTACTCTTATGGAGAATGTATCAAAAGAAACAGATGTATTCCGTGATAGAATTACAATGTATAGCCTCGCATATTTAAGTTATCAGTCCTTGTATTTGAAGTCTATGGGTGATTATCAGTCGGCATTAAACAATGACACCGTAGCATTGAACTATGTGATTGGATTGTCAAACTATCAACCTACTGTTGAGGTCGCCAATCGTTTATATACCGTTTCAAGGACATACAAGCGACTTAATAATGTTGAGGCTAGTTTAAACTATCTTTATATGGCAGCTGATGCCTATGAAAAAGCATTGGGGGCGTCATCATCACCTTATTTTATTGCATCTTCAGAATGTTTATATGATTATTTTAAAAATGGTTTTTTCCTAAACTCGGCTGAAGATCTTATTGATTCATGTATGAAAGAGGTTAATGCAAATGATATTAATGTTGACAATAGATATGATTGGGGACTATTAAATATTTCCAAATGCTACATGTTGTTAAGACAGTATGATGCTGCATATAAATACCTAACAGTGATTGGCAACAGAAAGGACGCTGTTGTAGACAAAATCCTGATTTTAGAGTCCGAATTAGAATGCTTGATAAATATGGGATTATACAATCTAACTTCTTCGATTTTACTAGATTTATTTAATGCTCGTAAAGATCAAATCAGACTGGGTTTTACTGTAATGCCGGGCAATTATCGATCAAGATTCTGGAATGAAATAAGCTATTCGTTCTTAGAAACAATACCAATAACTTCATATTCTGTGGCCTCTGATTCAAATATTATTTGTGCAACGAATGCTTTGTTATTATCCAAAGGTGTACTATTAAATACAGAACAAAACCTGCATGAAACCATAATTAGCAGCAAGGATTCAATGGCACTTTCATGGTATGATTCTATCAGTTTTTATATGGGATTGTTAAAGCAGCTTGACACAATGTCTTCATCAAAAACAAAATATTCACCAGACTATTTAAGGATAGAAATATTGAAAGCAGAGCAGCAACTATCAAATAGGGCCAAGGCCTTTGGCGATATCACTCGAGACATGTCTATAGAATGGACTGATGTAAAAAAACAACTTAACTCAAATGAAGCAGCGATTGAATTCAACTCTTTTACCACAGACAATGACACGACAATATATGTGGCATACGTGATACGTCCTCAATGGACGGCACCAAAACAAGTAGTGCTGGCAAAACTGACAAAGGGAGAATCGCTGTCAACGAATAATCTTTATTCCAATTCGCGACTCTCACGTGTCATCTGGGAGGAGCTGTCTACAACTCTGGATGGTGCAAAAACAATTTATTTTGCCCCAACTGGCGAGTTGTATAATATTGCGATAGAATCTCTGCCCGATTATGAGGATTCGACACGCCTGATTTCGGACAGGTATAATCTCTATCGTCTCTCGTCAACTCGCGAACTAGCAAAAGACAAAAAGAAAGCCTATATTAAGAACTGTAGCATCTACGGTGGTCTGCGTTATGACGCAACGATTGATACCACTTTGCGTGGAGCCGACGGGCAGCGTAGTTTCACCTATTTCCCGTGGAATTCGGATTCAATTTCAGTCAGTAGGGGAAATAATGCTGAATTTTTGCCTGGCACTCTCGCCGAAGCGATGTCTATCTATGACTTTATGAGACGGGCATCTATCAAGACAAAGATGTTTACAGATTCCTTGGGCACTGAATTTTCGTTCAAGCAAATGTCTGGCAGTGATGTCAATGTTATTCAGATAGGAACGCACGGCTTTTATTACGAAGGAAAACAAGAAGCAAAATCAGAGAGAGAGTCCATTGTGGGAGAAGACAAGTCCATGACTCGGTCTGGACTGCTTTTGGCTGGAGCCAACATGACATTGGAGAATGGCATGCCCAACACAAGCACCTATAACGATGGTATCCTCACAGCATCGGAGATTGCCCAACTGGACCTGAAAAATGTTGATATGGTTGTTCTTTCTGCTTGTGAATCGGGATTGGGTGAGTTGAAAGGCGATGGCGTTTTCGGCCTTCAGCGTGGGTTTAAAAAGGCAGGGGTCAACTCTATTATTATGAGTCTCTGGAAGGTGGATGACCGTGCCACACAAATGTTAATGACTCAATTTTATGAAAATTGGCTAATCAAGAAGATGTCAAAACAGAAAGCCCTGAAGGCTGCACAAGAATATGTACGCAACTACGAGGTTGATAAAATCGAATGGGCTATAGAACAACGCAAACAGAGAGGTGAATTTAGAGGCAGTGGTGGAACTTTCCGCTCCAAGTCTACTACAGGCAAGTCCAAAAAGACTCACGACACAGGACAAATGTTTAAACCTTACCAAGACCCCAAATACTGGGCAGCATTCATCCTTCTTGATGGACTAGATTAACAACTCTAATGAAAAGCAAACAACATAAAAGAATACTGAACGTGACGCTTCATACCACTGCAATTACACTGCTGGCGGTGGCGTTGTCAAAAACTCTATTGTATAGCTTCACTTCGATGCTGGCACTGAAGTCCAGTATCGAGGTGAAAGACTATAAACTTTCAGACTTATATTACGCTGTGGCAGACAGCAGCCTTCCGAGAATAATCAGCGAGAATGTCGTTCTCGTAGATGTTGAAGGTCTGTCAAGGGAGGAAATAACGGCACTGCTGCACGACATAAAAGCGGCCGAACCGAAAGCCATTGGCGTTGATGTCGTATTTGAATATCAATATGACGGAGATAGCTCACTAATTGATGCCACATCGGATCCCAATATTGTTATGGCAGAGTCATTCGCCCCACAAGACAATAACGCGATCCACAAATCCTATTTCTGCGACAGTAATCACTTATCGCATGGGGGCATGGTGAATCTGGAGAATGGCGTGATAAGGAATTACTGTATGCAATTCGAAGTCGGCGACTCTGTATATCATTCTTTCGCCGCTGAAGTGGCAAAATTGGCGGGGTATGACATTGACAAAAGAGAACTTGACGAAGCCAGCATTTATTATCCGACGCTTGACTTTTGGGCGTTGAAGCCTGAATTGTTCATTGACCAATACGAAAGTTGTGCCGAACGGATAAAGGATAAGATTGTACTCGTTGGCGACACTGCAAACATATTGGATATGCACCAAACACCAATAGGCACCATGGGTGGTTTGAAGATTCAGGCTGTCATTCTCGAAACCATCATTGGAGAACACGACATCCAGAACGCACCAAACTGGCTCAACTGGTTCATTGCTATCATTTCTTGTGCCGTTTTTGTTGGGCTAAACATTATTTTGACCGGCAAGAAACTCGCCACAGGAAAACTGCTGTTCCGATTGGCACAAATACTTGCTCTATATCTATTCTTCTGGATTGGATGCGTATTGTTTGCAAAACATAATCTATGTATAGACTTTGCACCGTCATTGTCCATGATAGCCATTGGCTTGTTGGCTTACGACATCTATTTCGGTTTCGTAGCCCTGTATAAGAAAATAACCGTCAAACTTCAAAACAGAAATAAATGAAACGTTTACTTATCGTATTATGCATTGTGTTTCCAATGATTGCCAATGCACAGCAGAATTACCAAATCAAGCATGTGGTGGGTGATGTTACCCTACGGCATGCAAACGAAGCAAATTGGGTAAAGGTCAGCCCTTTGAGGTATGTTGACCTTGACGACATCCTCGACATCAAAAAGGGTGGCAGTGTGACCATAGTCGAAAACAGCACAGGAAGAGTGTTCCTCTCCAACAAAACAGGAAAGGTCTCTGTTCAAAACCGTTTGATTGATGTGGAAAAAAATGCGCAAAGCGTTTTCTCTGCTCTCAATTCCAAAGTCCGTAAGTCTGTAAAGAAACATGGAAATGACAACCGCCACTATGGTGCTGTCGGAGTGGTGACAAGAGGGTGTGATACTTGCCCAATCCCGGTAGATATTTATGATTCTCTCTACGCAAATATAGTGTACTTCTCCAACACTCCACAATCCGACAATGAAACTAATGACATTGTTGTAGAAAAGACATACGTTCCCGAAGGCACTCTTTCATTAACACTAAAGAACACTTCTGACAAACTGCTCTATTGCAATGTAGTGTTGGTTAGCGAATTGTATAATCACAAAACCAATCGGTTTAGACCCAAACGCCACGACGAACAAACGCCAAAGGAAACGAACAAGAAGGTCTCTATCTGTTATTATTTCGACGATATGGATTTCATTCCACTGGAACCAGGCGACAAAGTGGATTTAACCTCATTCCCTTTGGTTAACAATGGGCAATACCTTCTCATCGCCTCCGAAATGAACCTTTCCGTCGAACTCCTCGAAGCCACCTTCGAAGGAAAACCCTATCTTCAACCCTGTGAATTGAAAAACGTAAAAATAAGCACTATAGAAAATAATCATGCAACTCATCTAAGATGAATCCGAGACGTTGCTGATGCTTTATGCTGCCAGCATTGATGGTAACATTCACCCCGAAGAGGTTGAAGTGATGGTCAATATCAAACGGAAAAGATTTGCTGTTCCCAATCTGTCCGATGTCGGCAATCTGTGTTGGTTTAACCAATTGATAAACAGGATGAAATTATAGGATTAATTATGCAAAATCCAACAATAGAGCAGTGTTATCTTCCTGTGGCAGCAGACAGAAGCCGTTTATGCCTTTTTGCAGTCGAGGTGCGGAATTGGGTCGTTAGAGGAATTGACGGATGCGCTGTTTGAGAAATTGAAATTGATTGACTTGAAACAGAAGCAACTGTACTTTATGCATCTGCTGTTCTACGCGGTGAACAGTAGGCGGATACTTTATTTAAGGAATTTGTACAAGAAAAAATAGGGGTAAAAGGTTGTTGTATTAAAAAAAAATATTATATTTGCATTTCATAGTAATATGTAGATATTAATATAAAAGATTGATAATGAGACCAGATTTTTCAAAAGTTGACTTCCGGGCGGCAAAGGAAAACGGAGAATCCTTTGTGCAATGGGAAAAAGAGAACGATATTCAGAAGAACTGGAAGACTCCGGAGCAGATAGATGTGAAGCCTGTCTACGGTAAAGACGACCTGGCAGGGATGGAGCATCTGAACTATGCCGCCGGTATTGCACCATTCCTTCGCGGACCGTACAGCACGATGTATGTGATGCGGCCTTGGACGGTGAGACAGTATGCCGGTTTTTCGACTGCCGAGGAGTCGAACGCCTTCTACCGTAGAAATATCGCTGCGGGCCAGAAGGGTTTGAGTTGCGCATTCGACCTGGCGACGCACCGCGGCTACGACTCGGATCACGAGCGCGTGGTGGGTGATGTGGGTAAGGCCGGTGTGGCAGTGGACAGCATTCTGGATATGAAGATTCTGTTCGACCAGATTGACCTTGGCAAGATGTCTGTGTCGATGACGATGAATGGCGCGGTACTGCCCATCTTGGCATTCTATATTATCGCTGCCGAGGAGCAAGGAGTGCCGCAGGACCAGCTGCAGGGTACCATTCAGAACGACATTCTGAAGGAGTTTATGGTGAGAAACACCTATATCTATCCCCCGTTGCCCTCGATGAAGATTATCGCAGACATCTTCGAGTATACGTCGAAGCACATGCCGAAGTTCAACAGCATCTCCATTTCGGGCTACCACATGCAGGAAGCGGGTGCCACGGCCGACATTGAGTTGGCTTATACGTTGGCCGACGGCTTGGAGTATCTGCGCGCGGGTATCAACGCTGGCATGAGCGTGGACGATTTCGCACCGCGCTTGAGCTTCTTCTGGGGCGTGGGCATGAACCACTTTATGGAAATTGCCAAGATGCGTGCGGCCCGTATGCTGTGGGCGAAGATTGTGAACCAGTTCAACCCCAAGAACCCGAAGTCGCTGGCATTGCGTACACACTGCCAAACATCGGGCTGGAGCTTGACGGAGCAAGACCCGTTCAACAATGTGGCACGTACCTGCATCGAGGCTATGGGCGCTGCTTTGGGACACACGCAGAGCCTGCATACCAACGCGTTGGACGAGGCCATCGCGTTGCCGACGGACTTCAGTGCCCGTATCGCCCGTAACACGCAGATTTATCTGCAAGAAGAGACCAACATCTGCCGCGTCGTTGACCCGTGGGCAGGCAGCTACTACGTGGAGAGCCTGACTCACGAGCTGGCACACCGTGCCTGGGCGCATATTCAGGAGGTGGAAAGCCTGGGCGGCATGGCAAAGGCCATTGAGAGCGGCGTGCCGAAGATGCGTATTGAGGAGGCAAGTGCCCGCAAGCAGAGCCGTATAGACAGCAATGTCGACACCATTGTGGGTATCAATAAGTACCGTCTTGACCACGAAGACCCCATCGAGACCTTGGAGGTGGACAATACCGCCGTGCGTAAGGCTCAGATTGAACGTCTGGCCAAACTGCGTGCCGAGCGTAACGGCGAGGAGGTGCAGGCCGCATTGGATGCACTGACAGAGTGTGCTAAGACTGGCAAGGGCAACCTGCTGGAACTCTCAATCGACGCAGCCCGCAAGCGTGCGTCGCTGGGCGAAATCAGCTATGCCCTGGAAAAGGTGTACGGACGTTATAAAGCAAAAATAAACCTTATCAGCAACGTGTACAGTACTCAGACAAAAGATAGTGAGAGCTTCAAGAAGGCTCAGGCAATGACTGACGAATTTGCTAAGTTGGAGGGCCGCCGCCCCCGTATCATGGTGGCGAAGATGGGTCAGGACGGTCACGACCGCGGTGCCAAGGTGGTGGCCACAGGCTATGCCGACTTGGGCTTCGACGTGGATATGGGACCGCTGTTCCAGACACCTGCCGAGGCTGCCAAGCAGGCCGTGGAGAATGATGTCCACATCATGGGTGTCAGCTCACTGGCAGCAGGCCACAAGACCTTAGTCCCCCAGGTGATTGAGGAACTGAAAAAACTGGGTCGCGAGGATATCATGGTCGTTGTGGGTGGCGTTATCCCGCCGCAGGACTATGAGTTCTTGTTCCAGTCGGGAGCCGCCTGCATATTCGGACCTGGCACGGTCATCAGCGAGAGTGCCATCAAGATGATGGAACTGCTGCTGGCTGCTCGGAAATAAGTTTAGGCTGAATTTCAAATTTTTCATAATTGCTTTGCCGTCGTGGTGGCGGCAAAGTTTTTTTGTGCGAAAAGAGTTTTTTTTTGCTATGTTAAAAAAAAGTTGTAATTTTGCAAACTCAATAAGAGTGCAAAAATGAGTCAAAAAGTCGATACGGTTGTCCAGTTTAGTGGTTTAAAGACAGGGAAATACGAGTATAGTTACGTATTGGGCAACACCTTCTTCGAGGAGTATAAAAATGACGAATTGAAGGACGGAAAAGTCGATTTTGAGGTCGTTTTGGAGCGTCGCGAGAGAATGTTGATGTTCACTTTTTCCTTTCGAGGGACGGTGAAGACGACATGCGACCGCTGCTTAAGGGAGATGGAAGTACCGGTGGAGGGAGAGGAGAAGTTGTGGGTGAAATTCAGTGACACCGAGACGAGTGAGGATGAGAACGTGGTGTATCTCCCTGAGAGTGCCTACCAGATAGACCTTGCCCAATGGATGTACGAGTATGTGGTAGTGAGTATGCCCATGCAACATGTCCACCCAGAGGGCGAATGCGACCCTGAAATGTTGAGTTTCATCATGGATGAGCCGACGGAAGAGGGAGCAGGAGGAGAAGAGACGGTGAGAGAGCTTGGAGAGGGTGAGAGCGACCCCCGCTGGGACGCATTAAAACAATTATTAGATTAATAAACAAATAAAAAATAATAAATTATGCCACATCCAAAACACAGATTCTCGCAAACTCGCACAGCGAAGCGCAGAACACACGACAGTTTGGAGAAAGCCCAGCTCACGACGTGCAGCAATTGCGGCGCTCCTGTAATGTATCACCATGTATGTCCCGAATGCGGATATTACAGAGGTAGACTAGCCATCGAAAAGAACGCTGAGGCGTAAGCCAAAGAACTTTTTGTGGAACTATAAAGCCCGCCTTTTCTTTACGGAAGGGCGGGCTTGCTTTTATACACGAGACTAACCCAAATCAGCTATTAGAACGACACCATCTCGGCAAAGAGGTCGTTCTCGAGGGCTTGTGTGATGCGGACATGGTAGAACTCACCGACGCGAAGAGGGGTGGTGTCGGGTATGAGGACTTCGTCGTCGATGTCGGGGCTGTCGTATTCGGTGCGGCCGATGTAGTGGTCGCCTTCGTGGCGGTCGATGATGACGCGGTAGCTGTTGCCGACGCGGGCTTGGTTTTTGGCAAGGGATATGTCTTCTTGTATCGCCATGAGCTCGCTGACGCGGCGTTGTTTATCCTCTTCGCTCACGGTGTCGCCTAGTTTTTCGGCGGGGGTGTCCTCTTCGGGGGAATAGGCAAAGCAGCCCATGCGGTCGAATTGGGCATCGCGGACGAATTGTTTGAGTTCTTCAAACTCGGCTTCGGTCTCGCCGGGATAGCCAACGATGAGGGTGGTGCGGATGCAGACGTTGGGTAGTTGGGCTCTGAAGGTTTGCAGGAGCTGGAGAGTGCCTTCGCGGTCGATACCACGCTGCATGGAGGCAAGGATGCGGCTGTTGATGTGCTGGAGTGGGATGTCGATGTAGTTGCAGATGTTGTCGTGGCGACGGATAACATCGATGGCATCGGTGGGGAAGGAGGTGGGGTAGGTATAGTGCAGGCGTATCCATGTGGCTCCGCTTTCGGTGGCAAGGCGTTCTAGAAGGTCGCCGAGGCGGCGATGACCGTAAAGGTCAAGGCCGTAGTAGGTGGTGTCCTGCGAGATGACGATGAGCTCTTTGACACCGTTTGCTACGAGTCGTTTGGCCTCGTCGACGAGTTCATCGATGGGACGTGAGACATGCTTCCCACGGATGAGTGGGATGGCACAATAGGAGCAGCTGCGGTTGCAGCCTTCGGCTATTTTGAGATAGGCATAGTGGGTAGGTGTGCTAGTTTGGCGTTGGCTGGCGAAAGGTGTCTCGCTTTCGATGAGCATGTCCCATGCATGAACGCCATACCATGCGTCCACTTCTGGCAGTTCGGCGGACAGCTGGTCGTGGTAGCGCTCTACAAGACAACCCACCGCTATCAGCTTTCGACGACGACCGTCGCGTGCGTGACGCTGGTTGAAATACTTTTTTGCCTGAATCTGTGCAAGCAGGGTGTTGACAGACTCTTCCTTGGCATCGCCAATGAAACCGCAGGTGTTGACGATGACAGTGTCGCAGTCGTTCTGCCGACGGTCGAAATAGACATGGTGTCCCACCTTAGTGAGGTGACCGGCGACGTTTTCAGAGTCGACGGTGTTTTTGCTGCACCCGAGGGTGATGATGTTGATTTTCAATTGTGGTGACTATTTTTCAAACAGGCTGTCGACAAATTCGTCGGCGTTGAATACTTGCAAGTCGGTCATCTTCTCGCCTAGGCCAATATAGCGCACTGGGATTTGGAATTGGTCGCTGATGCCTATGATGACACCACCCTTGGCAGTGCCGTCGAGTTTGGTGAGGGCAAGGGCGTTGACATCGGTGGCTGCGGTAAACTGCTTTGCCTGCTCAATGGCGTTCTGTCCGGTACTGGCATCGAGTACAAGGAGTACTTCGTGTGGCGCGTCGGGCATGAGTTTTTGCATCACCTTTTTGATTTTGCCCAATTCGTTCATCAAACCAATTTTGTTGTGCAGACGGCCGGCAGTGTCAATGAGCACCACGTCCATACCTTTGGAGAGGGCGGATTGGAGCGTGTCGTATGCCACCGAGGCGGGGTCGGCGTTCATGCCCTGCTGTACGATGGGAACTCCCACGCGGTCGGCCCATAATTGGAGCTGTTCGACAGCAGCGGCACGGAAAGTGTCAGCGGCACCGAGCATGACTTTCTTGCCCGCCTGCTTGTATTGGTAGGCAAGCTTGGCAATTGTGGTGGTCTTGCCCACGCCATTGACACCGACTACCAGCACCACGTAGGGTTGGTGTGGAAGAGGCGAGTCGAAGTCTTCGGGGAAAGAGCCATCGTGTTTCCTCAGCAGGGTAGCAATCTCTGCCCGAAGGATTGAGTTGAGCTCGGCTGTGCTGATATATTTGTCTCGTTTGATGCGTTCTTGGAGCTTGTCGATAATCTTCAGCGTGGTTTCCACCCCCACGTCGGAGGTGATGAGAGTCTCTTCGAGATTGTCGAGCACACTCTCGTCCACAGTTGATTTGCCCAAGATGGTTTTTGAGAGCTTTGCAAAGAAACTTTCTTTTGTCTTTGAGAGACCTTGGTCGAGGGTCTCTTTCTTTTCTTTTTTGCTGAATAGGCCCATGGTGTAATTGTTTTAGATTTATTTGTTATACGGTTTTATTCGCTGGCAAGTTTTTCGTTCATGGTGGGGCGAATTTCTTTGTCGAAAATCTGCCGGTATTTGTCGAAGGGGTAACGCTTATTGTCGCCCGAGGCGAAGTACCATAGCATGACTACAAGGTCGTTGGCACTTTGGTATCCCTGGATGACGGTAAGTTGCGATTGGTCGGTACCAAACAGTCCGAACGAGGGGAATCCCATCTTGGCTCCTAACACCTTCTTCGCAAACGAGTGGGTGTTAGGCCTGTTGCCGGGGGCGGCGGCCATGTTGGTGTATTTGCTTCCGTTCCAAGTGAATTCAGAACTGCCTTCGGCGTTGAACTTGACGGGGATGTAGTATTTGTTCAGAATGAGTGCGACAGTTGGATCGGTAAAGGTTTCGCGATCCATCTTTTTGCACCATCCACACCATGAGGTGTAGAAATCAACAAAATAGAGTTTTGTGTTGCCTTTAGCATCTGTTTTGGCGGCCTGTTCGATGGTCTTCCATTCTATCTGTTGTGCCTGGACATGAGTTCCCAAGAGGAAACTGAGTGTGAGGAATAATAGTATTTTTGTCTTCATAATGGTTTGTTATTTTGTCAATATTAATTACCAGTCGTACTTCCAATCGGAGTCAAGTTCCTCGGAGAGTGGGTCGTATACTTCTTCACGCTCTTCGCGGTCGCGGATGCGGAAGAGTCGCCCCAGCCAATCGTCTTTCTTCGATTTTGTCTGTGTGCTAGACAGTTTGTCTTCTTCGATGATTTGAGATATCTGTTGGATGTAGTTTTCAACGTATGAATGAGGATAGGCATCGTCGCGATGGATATGGGCACCGGTGTAGTAGTGATGGATGATGCTGTCGTAGTCAATGCCTAGATTGACCATGCGTATGGTTCCCTCTTGACTCAGTCCTACCCCATGTCCGAAACCGTGACCAGACAAGGTGAGACGGTGCGAGTTGCTGTCGTAAATAACAGAGAAAAAGGTTGATTTGAGTTGGAAGTCGGTGCGGATTCGTGTTAGCGGCACGTCACACAGGCGGGACTTTCGTTCCGACTGGCTGAAGGTGAGCAGTTCGTTGCGGAGGCTGTCGTTGTGGATGTCTATTTTGTGTTTTGACGCAAAATAGTTGAGCCATTTATCCTTGTCGATTACTTTTACCCACTCGCTTTGCCGCATGTGGTAGGAGAAGGTGTCGGGGACAGAACGTAGGTAAGGCAACGCGCTGCGCCACACATCTTCAGAATTGGCTGTCTGTCCGCCGCTGTTGGAATGGAAAGGTGTCTCTATCAGTTTGCCTTCTTCGTCGACAATGGTCATGCCGCTGCTGAGCATCGTGCCCAGCATGATGTCGGCTCGCACACAGCGGTTGAGGTAGGCTTGGCAATGCACTTGGTCACAAAAATTGTAGCCTTCTGCCTTGTGTTTGTTGATGTTTTTCATTGCCCATGTGCGAGAGATGATGGCTTGGACTCGGAAGATATCGGGATTGTCGCCGTAAATCTCCGACTGCACAACACCGGCAATATAGGTCTCAAATTCCACATCATTGATGAGGAGCAATTTGCCGTTTTTGTTGACCTTGACAAGAAGGTCTCCTTCGTAGGTCCGGTGCTTTATGTTGCGTGGATTGAGGCAGAGGATGCAGGCGGTGTCGTTGGCGGTGAAGCGGATGGCGTTGTGGTTGCCATAGTTGTAGCCGTCGATAGTCACGTGTACTTTTTGCCCTGCGGGTGTGAGTTCGATTGATTTGCCGACACCCACTTCGGGTTCGATCAAGATGGTATCGTCGGCATAGATATTGTACGTGCCCAAGTCGAATGAGATGGCAATCTGGTCGATGCTGTTGTTCGAAAACAGCCTCACCTTCACTCGGTCGGCATAGGCAACAGAGGCAAGTAGTAATAGGCAGAGTATGAGCAGTGTTTTCTTCAAGTCAGTGTGTTTATTATCTCTAATGCAGTACGGTCGGAGGCTCCGGCGTTGCCCAGCAGGGTGTGGAGGTAGGCATAATCGTCGAGCATCTGTTGACGAGTTTCGGTGTTGGTGATGCGTGCAAACTCTTTCTCGAGTTGGTCGAGGTTCAAATCGTCTTGAATGAGTTCTGTGACGATGGGCCTGTCGGCAATGAGGTTGACCAATGAGATGTATTTTATTCTCGTCCCGATTAGTCTTCGTGCAATGGCTACCGATATGGCGTTGGCACGATAGCATACCACCTGCGGCACGTTGAACAGTGCCGTCTCCAATGTGGCGGTGCCAGAGCATACGACGGCGGCGTAGGCATTGCCGAGAAGGCGGTAGGTCTGGTCCTTGATGATGGCGATATTGCTCCTGTTGCCGATAATGTCTTGATAGAATTTGTCCCCAATCAATGTCATGCCTGCGATGACGAACTGATAGTCCGCATGCCTGTCGGCGATATTGAGCATGGTGGGCAGCACGCGTTTGATTTCTTGTTGGCGGCTTCCAGGCAGCAGGGCGATGATAGGTTTTCCGTAATTGAGAGTGTCGGTCGTGTCTTCGCGAAATCTCGCCACGGCATCAAGTAGCGGGTGTCCCACGTATACCGCCTGTGGGAAGTCGTTCTTGGCATAGAAGTCTTGCTCAAAAGGCAATATATAGCACAACTTGTCGAGGCTGTGGCGCATTCCATTGATGCGCCCTTTTTTCCATGCCCACAGTTGGGGGGAGATATAGTGTACGGTCCTAATGCCGTGTTGATGGGCAAATTGTGCCATCTTGAGGTTGAATCCCGGATAGTCGATGGTGACAAGCACGTCAGGCTTGTATTGCAGAATGTCCTGTTTACAGAACCGAATGTTTCCCAGCACGGTGCTGAGGTGCATCACCACTTCGACAAAGCCCATTATCGCCAGGTCGCGAATGTGGCGTACTGGAGTACCTGCCACTTCTTGCATGGCATCGCCCCCCCAGAAACGGAATTGCGCATCACCATCGTGATGCCGCAATGCCCGCATCAGGTTGGCTCCGTGAAGGTCTCCAGAGGCTTCGCCTGCAATGATGTAGTACTTCATATATTAGAATAAAATATATTTATATCTCATCATAAACCACATGAATGCCACAAAGGTGACAAAGAATGTGGTGATGACGGTTTTGAGCGTGGTGGGGTAGTCCTGTATCTTTGCGTAGTAGCGTAGCAGTAGCAGTGGCGGTACAAAGGCTATGGCAAACCAACGGGCACTTTCGGTAATGGGGGTATGCGTCAACAGGATGACGACCAATACTACCAGTGCGCATAGCAATTCCGACAGAAGGGTTGCCACAATGCCTAGGGCGATGCTGTCCTTATGTAGTATTTTCTTCATTTCTCGATACTTTTGAGGGTTTCTAGATGATGCAGGGCGGTGAGGTCGGGACGTATAGGCACGACGCTGACGTAGCCTTCGGCAAGGAAGTGCTCGTCGCTGTCGGCAGGTGGGTTTTCGCATACGAATTTGCCCGTCATCCACCAATAGGGTCTTCCGATGGGGTCAATGCGTTTCTCAAGTCCGTCTTTCCATGCTGCCCGAGCCTGTCGGCATACGCGTATGCCTTTTATCTGGTCTGCTGGCAATCGGGGAATGTTGACGTTGAGGGCAGTGAAGTCGGGCAGCGGATTTGCCGTCACATGGTCCAGTATGTGTCGGATGGTGGGGGTGCAGGCGTCAAAGTCGGCAGCGGGATTGTGGTTGAGCAATGAGAATCCGATGGCTTGGCAGCCATTGAGGCACGCTTCCAGCACGGCCCCTATCGTTCCGCTGTAGATGATGTTGATGGAGGCATTGCTGCCATAGTTGATGCCGGATAGTACTAAGTCGGGCTGGCGGGGGCAGAAGTGTTCGATTCCCATCTTCACGCAGTCGGCAGGGGTGCCGTCGCATGAGTAGATGGATAGGCCTTCGCCTTGGCTGATTTGATTCACACGTAGCGGTCGGGTGCATGTGATAGAGGTGCTCACCCCCGAGGCGTTGTGGTCGGGAGCCATCACCACCACCTCGCCATAGTCCTGCGCCACCGTGGTCAGATGTCGCAGTCCCCGGGAGTTGACCCCGTCGTCGTTGGTTATGAGTATCAGCGGCTTCATTTATTCTTTGGCAAAGGGGCTCTTCTGTTGTCCGAGGAAGAAGCTGGCCGGCTGTAGGATGTTGTCGAACACATAGTATTGGATGAGTACCGTGTCCTTGTCGTCAATGGTGGCATACAGGCGGTTGAGGTCGAACATCTCATACATGTCGTCTTCGGGTATGGCCAGCGAGTCTGAGGGGTTATTGTATTTGAGATAGGTCTTCAGTTCTCGGGTAGTTCCCTCGGTGTTGGTGATGCGCAGTATGGTTCGTGGACCCGTGTTGAACGAGGTGTCCATATTGCTGTTGGGCACGCGGCTGGCAAACTCGTCGAAATTGAGGTTGGCAAAGCATGAGAGCATCTGCGCTACACGGGCAGTGTCGAAGTTGGCTACAGGGGTGTTCGTCTGTGTCAGCACAAATGCGAAGCCGTCACCCTGACGTTCCACGGCAAACGACTCTCCGGGGTTGGACGGAATGTCCAACTCTACTCGCTGCAGCTGGCGGATGTCCCAATGCACAATATTGTGGCTGCGCCAAGACATCGGGTCGGTGACAAAGCGTGGGGTCAAGTATCCGCGGAAGCCGGGGATATGGATGATATAGGGTTCCTTATCTCCTTGGCGGAACATGTGGCATGCCATCATGTCCTGCGTCTCGTGTCCGACATAATATGTGACGGCAAGTTTCTCATGGGGAAAGAGCCTGATTTTGCCGTCAAACCAATTGATAAAGTATTTCCGTTGGTACACCTCCACTTTGATTGCGCGGGTAGAGAGCAGCTTCACAACCTGCGGAACGGCATTCTTGTTCACCTGCTGGCGTATGCGCATGTCGTGCAGCGTCTCCAGCAGCAGGTCCACCATCGGTTGGCTGGCAGGGTAGATGCCGTCCACGGTCCACATTGTGTCGCTCGTGCTGTCGGCAACACGTTGTAATAGTACTTGGTGGTCTTGTTTGTCGGCCATATATATCTTGGTCACGGCATCTATGTCTTCCACGTGGAAGTCTTGGTCGAAAGTGGCAGGCTTCGAGCCATGCTTGGCTATCAGCAAGGCGGCGATGCCAACTACTGCGACAATGGATAGGATGATTATGTTTTTCTTTTTCATTATTTTCTACGATATTTTTTGCGGCGGATGATGATAATGGCGATTCCAGCAAGAATGATAATGCCGGAGGGAATCAGTATGTTGATTAACTTATAGCGTGTTCCTTCCTCCTTTATCTTCATCACGTTAAGTTTACGAATCTTGATGTCGCGCGAGCGGCTGGCTATCGAGCCCTCTTCGCCTACCAGGTAGTCGATGCAGTTCAGCAGCAATTCCTTGTTGGCATACATGGTCTCGGTGTAAAAGTCGTAGCCGAGCGGATAGCCTGTCCCGTCGTTATAGTTGAAACGGTTCTTGATGATGTCGCCATCCGAGATGACAATCATGCTGGTCGAGTCGCCCACTTCGCGATAGCCCATGGCGGGAATCTCCATGAAGTCGGGTGTCAGTCGGTTGCGGAACACCGATTTGAAGCTCCCTCGCAGCAACACCGCCACGGGGATGTTCTGCCGATTGTACAGCCTTCTGTCCGGCTCAATCTTGGCCTCGTTGAGATCGTAGATGGCGGGTGCGTTCTTCACGCGCGAAAACTCCGATGTGGCCAGCAGTACCGTCTTTTCAATGTCGTTGTCGATTAGGTCTATGCTGCTGATGAAGTCGGTCTTGATAAGGTCGAGGTTCCTCACAATCGGGTGTGGCGACAGTGGCACTATCTCGGGGAAGTACATCCACGGCTGGAACTGTATTTGCGGTTTCTCCCCCACCATGCCCACGGTCATGGGAATAGGCCTGCAGCGGATGTCCATGATGATGTCGGGATTGATGCGCGCACCGTAGGTGAACAGCATCTCGTCGATGTTGAGGGGGAACCGCGTTGCCACTGCCTGTCCGGCATGGGCAAGGCTGTCGAGGTCGGCATCCAGCGGGTCCACCAGCCATAGCAGCTTGCCACCGTACATCACGTACTGGTCAAGGATATAGAGGTCCCGTTCGCTGAACAGTTTGGTCGGCTTGGCAATGACGATGAGGTCGTATTTGTTGCGGAAATGGTAGGCTGTTGAGTCTTTCGGGTCTGCCACGCGCATGGTGAGCGAGTTGATGTTCTCGTCCATGCGCACGGTGTCGAGGTTGTAATACTCGTAGAGCGACCCTATCATATCCGACAGGTTGGGTATCGGCAGTTCGCCATGCCCGCGCATGAAGGCAACCGAGGGCTTCTGCCCCTGCGACAGGGCGCGTATGGCGTTCGACAGCACATATTCCAAACTCTGTATCGAGTTGTTCAGCAGCTGTGTCTGGTCGACATACTTTTGGCTCTGCAACAGCTGGATGGAGGTCTCGTTGCCCTTGTATATGACATCGGCTGCGGGTATCAGCACCTGCGTTGTCACCCCGTTGCCCGTGCTCACCTGTATCTGGGTGGGTTGGATGCCCTTCTGTGCCAATTTCTGATAGAACACCTGCCGTTCTTGTTGGTCGTCGAAGTCGTTGGGGTTGACAAACTCGTACTGCACGTTTTTGTTATAGGCGCGGAACTGGTTCAGCATCTCCTTGGTCTCGTTCTGCAGCCGTTTGAAGTCGGCGGGGAACTCGCCTTCCAGATACACGCGGTACAGCACCGGCTCGTCAATCTTCTTCAGCAGGTTCTTTGTCGATTTCGACAAGGTGTATCGTTTCTCCGATGTCAGGTCCAATCGGCCGAACACGTAGTATCCGATAACGTTCACAAACACCACAATCAGAATGCCTGCCCCCAGTTCGATCCAATGGCTCCGACGCTGGTCTTTCTTGTTGCGCCAGCCGTGCCATTTGCGGCTCTGCAGCACGATGCGTGTAGCCATCATAAACACCGCTATTACGCTGGCAAAGTATATCACGTCGCGGCTGTCTATCACGCCGCGGCTGATAGACTCGTAGTGGTAGCTCATGCCTAGCGAACGCACAAACAGGTCGGCATCGCCCAGGAACCCCATGCGGTATATCGACTCAAATCCCAGGTGCATGAACGCGCTCATCAGTGCGGCAAGGATGAAGGCGACAATCTGGTTGTTGGTGATGGAGCTGGCAAACAGGCCTATGGCGACAAAGGCGGCTCCCAGCAGCAGCATTCCGATATACGAACCCACCACGCTGCCCGTGTCTATATTGCCCACCGGGTCGCCCAGCGTCACCACGCTGAAATAGCACACCAGCGTGGGTAGCAGCGAGATAAACACCAACGTGAACCCCGCGAGAAATTTGGCCCAGATGAGTTTCATCTCGCTCAGCGGCTTGGTGAGCAGCAGCTCCATCGTGCCGTTCTTCTTCTCCTCGGCAAACATGCGCATCGTGATGGCGGGAATGAGGAAGAGGTAGAGGAACGGCCCTATGATAAAGAGTCCGTCCATGCCGGCAAAGCCGTAGTCGAGAATGTTGAAGTCCGACTTGAATACCCACAGCATCAGTCCAGTGAGTACGAGGAAGACTATGATGGTCAGGTATCCGATTAGCGAGGAGAAGAAACTGGATAGTTCTTTCTTGAATAATGTGAGCATCTTTTAAAGTAAAAGGTAAAAACAAAAAACTAAAAACCAGTTGCGACAGCCTTGAATGTCACTGGCGACACGCCGGCTACTCTTCGAACTTGAAACGTTTCGACCGGAACGAACGGCCCTGATAGTCGCCCAGCGACAGCTCGTACACCACCTCTGCCATCAGGCTGGCGCGCTTGGTCAGTATGTCGCGGTTGATATTCTCGGCTATGTCGCTTGGCACATGGTCGTAGTTGCCGCCCATGTGGTTGGTGAACACGATGGAGGGGATGCCAATCTGTGCAAACGGCGCCGCATCGCCACGAGGCATGGTGCGGTAGCCGCGCAGCAGCGACTTGGTGGAAATCGAGTCGTTTCTTGATGCAATGTTCCACAACTGGGGGAAACGCTTGTTGCCAAGCACGTTGATGCTGTCGCCCGAGCCGATACATTCGGCGTTAATGAAGCACTCCACATTCTTCAGCTTGGGGAAGTTCGACACAAAGATGTTCGACCCCATCTGCTCCAACTCTCCGCCCGAGAAGAGGACGAAGATGATGGAACGTTTGTTGTACTCAATCTGTGCGGGGACATTCACCGTCAGCAGGCGGGCGCATTCCAGCACCGCGGCCACACCGCTGGCGTTATCGTCCGCTCCCGGGAACAGGCAGGTGCTGCCCTGTATGCCCACATGGTCGAGGTGTGCGCCCACCACGATATACTCGTGCTTCATCTTGTCGTCCACGCCGGGCAGCACGCCCACCACGTTGGCGGTGGTGGCTTTGGGGTGGTAATGGGCGTTGATGTTGATTTCAAACTTCTTGCGCAGGTGGAACGACTGCGGCTTCATCTCGTTCTGCAGCACGTCGTACACCGAGTCGAGCGTCATCTGCTCGCTGGCCAGCAGTGCCGCGCCCATGTCGCGGGTGGTCTGCACCACGGGGAACGTAGCCTGGTGGGCACCCTCGCCGCAGTAGGCGTGGTGCTGCACCTCGTAGGGGCGGCACGTCTCCGACATGTTGATGCACACCAGGCCCACGGCGCCGTGCTTGATGGCCACATCGGCCTTCTGGCGCAGGGTGGTGTAGCGGCTCGCCACGTTGCCGGGCACAAACTCGGGCACCCCCGACAGGCAGAGCACTATCTTGCCCTGCACGTCCACCTTGCTGTACTCGTCGAAGGCGAGGTTGTCGATGCCCCAGCCGCAGAACACCACGGGCGCGTTGGTGTAGCCGCGTCCCGTCATGCTCGAGCACACATAGTCGCGCCCCAGCACATAGCGTGTCCGCGTGTCGTTGTCGTTCACGTAGGTGTCGAAATTACAATTCTCTATCTCGTTGTACTCCACTTGGAAATACTGGCCCCATTCGCCGTCGAAAGGCTTCACGCCATACGATGCCAGCACGTCGGCACAATACTCGGCGGCCTCCAGGTAGGCCTTCGAACCCGCCATGCGGCCCTCGTACTGCGACGACGAGAGCGTGCGGATGTGCTTCATCAGCGTGTCGGTGTTGGCGCGCAGCAGCGTGTCCATCGCTGCCAGCTCCAGGGCGCGGGCCTCGGCGGCCTCTTTGGCAGCCTTGGCAGCCTCGGCCTTGGCGGCCTCGGCCTCGGCGGCGGCCTCCTTCTTCGACTTGGCTTTGCCTTTCTTCTCGTCCTTGGCCTTCGACTTCTTGTCCGACTTGGCCTTCTTCTCGGTCTTGTCCTTTTTCTTGCTTTGGGCATTAGCCTGCGGGCAGGCTCCAAACGGCGACAACATCGCCAAAATGGCAAACAGGGCAATGAACTTCTTCATTTTCATTAGCGTTTTTATTATTATATATTTTTATACTTTTCTGACAATAAACAATTTGGTGTGTCCATGACACACAATGCAAACAAGCAAAGATACGAAAAATCTTCAATATAAGAAGAAAACTTCTTCTCTATTGAATCTTCTTAAGTTTTTTTTGCTTCACGAAAACTAATGCGTGAATACAAACCCGACATAACAGCGTATACCTATGGGTGCAAATACGCCAGCCATGGGCATGAGGCGGTCGGCACGGACGGTAAGATGAATCGCATCAGTTAGTGCGTATTCTACACCTATATAGGGATTAAGAAACAGGAAACTCTCGTTATGCAGCACCGTGTTGAGCTCAGCGCACCAATCATTGTCTATACCGTCGAAGACCAGCATTGTGGATGTCTTGCCGCCTCCGAAACAGAGGCCTGCGTAGGGCATCCACCGCCCTAGTTGCCAATAGACATCGGTCATGGCACCTCCCCAGCTTGTGCGCACATAGCCGTGCCCCATCTGTCTGAGGGTCGAGACATAGCCTTCTCCACCTATGCGCAGATGGGTGTCGAGGTGTATGCGCAGCACTCCCCCCATGCCAAAAGTGGCACCTTCGGCACGGTAGTTCAGTGCCGCTATGGTGCCGTCCACGTAGCCGGTATGCATCATCATGCCGCCGTCAAACCGTGGGCGGGATTGTGCGACGGCAATGCAACCTAACGTCAGCAGGGCGAGGATGATGAGGGGGTGTTTCACTGAATAGTATCTATTTCTTCTTGATCGACAGGGCGGGGCCGCTGAGCCTCATCCAATTTCACTGCGGTTGCCGCCAGACGGTGGTGCGCTGCGTCGTGGCGGATTTCTATTTGGCTGAACCCGGCGACTTTGAGGTGTGAATGAAGCTCGGTGGGAGTGTAGGTGTGCATGCCGCCCACTATTTTCTCCCATTTCATGCTGTCGCTGCTCAGGCCGTCGGCCTCGTTGACGATTACGAAACGTCCACCCTCCCGTAGCACGCGCCGTATGCCGACAAAACACTGTTCGATGTCGGGCCAGAAATAGACGGTCTCGAAGGCGGTGACCAAATCAAACTCGCCATCACCGAACGGCAGTGCCGACGCGCTGCCCTCGAGTATCTCGCAGCGGCCATTGGCAATGGCTCGGTCGTTCACCTTGCGGCTTTTCGCCACGCTCACGGCCGAGTAGTCGATACCTTTCACACTGCCTTGAGGTGTGCGCTCTAGCAGCCGGGCAATGTTGGCACCCCCGCCGCAGCCCACGTCCAGCACATTGGCATCGGGCCTAACCTCCACGCCTCGAAGTCCCCACTGTGCCAAAGCGGCGTGCGAGCCACCGTTCATACCGTTCACCATCAACCGTCCGAAGAAACCCTCGGGTTTGCGGGCGTTGCCGAAAATCTTGTTGAGAATTCTCATATCTTATTTTTATTTATTTTATTGATTAAAAAATGAATATCAGCGTTTTATTCATAATGGCAAAGTTTTCCTCCATATTGCAAAAGTACCGCTATCCGTCAGACCGCACAATAGCCAATAATAGTGATTTTGCGCAAAAAAATGGTTACTTTCCTGATGCTGGTGACAGAGCCCTTATGTGTTGCGTTATAGGGTCTTATTGCTATTTTTCTATTGTGATAGACGGTCGGATGAATCAGGTTGTTTGTTGCGGTTGAACGATTGTTCTTTTTGCGTCCCAGGGGTAGTATTTTCAATGCATGGATATATGCACCCATCTCACCGTGACGCTCCCTACTGATTTCTACCGATTCTTACCGATAAGGAGTCTGTTCGTCGCTCATATAGCGACAAACGATTGCTGATATATTGAATGAAATTCGGCGGTTGTCGGGAGCCAGGTGGGGGGCAGGTGGGCTTTTCTTGGACAGTATTGGCGTTTGAGCGTAGGGCGATTGTTGGTCGAGGATGCGGTTTTTTGTGTTAGTTGCGAAAAAAAGTGTATTTTTGCAGCAAAATTTTTTGATTATGTTTGGTCGTATGAATTGTTTTTTGATTATGGGTAGTGTATTGAAAAGGTGTGTTGTAGCGTTTCTATTGCTGGCGACGGCACTGGGATTGACGGCTTTCGACAAGAAGGTGCCGGACGGGCCGAAGGGCAAAGCGGTGACGCTCCGCTGCGTCAGGCCGCCCTACTTGAAGGCGGGCGACCGGGTGGCACTGGTGTCGCCGTCGTATTTTAAGACGATGAAGGAGGTGGAGAAGACCGCCGATTTGCTACGTGGGCTGGGGTTAGTGCCGGTGGTCGGACCCAATGTGGGCAAGGTGTATGCGGGCAAATATGCCGGCACGCCCGAGGAGCGTGCCGCCGACCTCCGCTGGGCGTTGGCCGACACAAGCATCAAGGCAATTATCTGCAACCGTGGTGGCTACGGCACTATCCAATATATCGACCAGATCTCGCTTGCCGAATGGGGGGCGCATCCGAAATGGCTGGTGGGGTTCAGCGATATCAGCACGCTGCACGGCTTGTTGGCGCGTGCGGGTGTGATGAGCATCCACGGCACGATGAGCATGTTTCTTGCCGCTGGTGCCACCGACGAGACTAGCACACTGATGCTCGATTTGCTGATGGGCTGCGTGCCGCGCTACGAGGTTCCCCCGCATCCGCAGAATATCATGGGCAAGGCCAGCGGCATCCTCGTGGGCGGCAATATCTGTACTTTCGCGCCCAATCTCGGCACGCAGGCCGACGCTACGTTGGGGCGCGACCTCATCCTCTTTATCGAAGAGGTGGAGGAGGGGATGCACAATATAGACCGCCAGTTCAACATCCTCATGATGAACGGCGTACTCGACCGTTGTAAGGGCGTGGTGCTGGGCACCTTCACCGACTGCGAAAAGGAGTTTACCTACGAGAGTGTCGAGGCGATGCTCCGCCCTTATATTGAGAAGTATAAGATTCCCCTACTCTGTGGCTTCCCCAGCGGTCACGGCAAGGTAAACCTCCCCCTGGTGATGGGTGCCCCCGTCACCATCGATGTCCGCCCCGACGGCGCCACCCTCCAGTTCAACATCGACGGCGAGCAGCAGGTGGTGACGGTGAAGAATTGAAAAAAATAGGCTCTAGTTTGATAAAAGACTGAGGCTCTAGTTTGATAAAAGACTGATTTTTTACAGCCTCGAAGAGGCTGAATCTCAATAACACCGTACAAGCGTAGCGCAGTGCGGTGACAGAATAAACTCACTCCTAGCGTCCCGAAGGGACGCGACATTGAGACAGTTT
>JAEEIS010000206.1 GCA_016281475.1 Bacteroidales bacterium | reverse complement strand
TACTAGATAAATGGAACAAACTGTAAAAGGAAAAATCTCCCAAATCATCGGCGCCGTTGTGGACGTGACGTTTGAAGACGGCATCAGCCTGCCCGACATCTACGACGCGCTGAAGGTGGTGCGTCCCGATGGCACTGAAGTAATCCTCGAATGCCAGCAGGACATTGGCGAAAACACGATGCGTACCATTGCCATGGACAGCACCGACGGCCTGCAACGCGGGACGGTGGTAGAGGTGCTCGGCGGCCCCATCTCGATGCCCGTGAGCGAGAACATCAACGGCCGTCTGTTCAACGTGATAGGCAAGGCCATCGACGGTATGCCCGACCCCGTGCACGAGAAACGCTACGGCATTCACCGCGAGCCACCCCGTTTCGAGAACTTGGCAACGAGCCAGGAGGTCCTTTTCACAGGTATTAAGGTTATCGACCTCATCCAGCCGTTCCTGAAGGGCGGTAAGATTGGCCTCTTCGGCGGTGCCGGCGTGGGCAAGACCGTTCTTATCCAGGAGCTTATCAACAATATCGCCAAGGCCTACTCGGGCATGTCGGTGTTCACCGGAGTGGGCGAGCGCACCCGTGAGGGTAACGACCTGCTGCGCGAAATGATTGAGGCCGGCGTTATCAACTACGGTCCCGAGTTCGGCAAGAGCATGGAAGAGGGCAGCTGGGACCTGAGCAAGGTGGACCCGCAGGCGGTGAAGGACTCGAAGTGCACGATGGTGTTCGGCCAGATGAACGAGACCCCCGGCGCACGTGCCCGCGTGGCGTTGTCGGGACTGACGCTGGCAGAGTATTTCCGCGACGGCGACGAGAAGACAGGCGGACGCGACATCCTGCTGTTTATCGACAACATCTTCCGTTTCACCCAGGCGGGCTCGGAGGTGTCGGCACTGCTGGGCCGTATGCCTTCGGCTGTGGGTTATCAGCCCACACTGGCCACTGAGATGGGTATGATGCAGGAGCGCATCACCTCCACCAAGCGCGGCTCTATCACCTCTGTACAGGCCGTCTATGTGCCTGCCGACGACTTGACCGACCCCGCACCTGCCACCACATTCGCCCACTTGGACGCCCAGACGGTGTTGAGCCGTAAGATTTCGGAACTGGGTATCTATCCCGCCGTCGACCCGCTCGACTCCACGTCGCGCATCCTGTCGCCCGACGTGGTGGGTGAGGAACACTACAACACGGCCCAGCAGGTGAAGCAGATACTGCAGCGCTACAACGAGTTGCAGGATATTATCGCCATCCTCGGTATGGAAGAGCTCGGCGAGGCCGACAAGCTGGTGGTTTCGCGCGCACGCCGTGTGCAGCGTTTCCTGTCGCAGCCGTTCCACGTGGCAGAGGCATTCACCGGCCTGCCCGGCAAGTTCGTCAACATCGAAGATACCATCAAGGGCTTCAACATGATACTCAACGGCGACGTGGACTACCTGCCCGAACAGGCGTTCCTGCTCGTCGGCACCATCGAAGAGGCCATTGAGAAGGGCGAGAAGATTTTGGCCGAGACGAAATAAATGTTGAAAAGGGTCGCTCCAATTGAAAGGTTGAAAAGGCTGAAAGGGTAAGCTACCAACAACCTCGCACCTTTAAAACACCCAAACCTTTTAAACATTTAAACCTTTATAACGATGAAAGTAAAGATTACAAAGCCCGACACAACCCTGTTTGAAGGCGAAGCCAAGTTGCTGCAACTGCCTGGCACGGGGGGACTGTTTGAGATACTGCAGAATCATGCGCCCATCATCTCATCGCTCACCAAAGGCACCCTGCGCCTTGTGATCGATGGCGACGAGACCAAGACGTTCGACATCCGCGGCGGTGTGGTGAAAGGTCAGAAAAACGATATTCTTATATTGGTACAATGAAGACCATACTGCGAAACGCAATTCTTAACAATAAGGCCGTTGACATTACAATTGACAACGGCCTTATTGATAATGTGATAGAAGCAAACACAAATGTAGAACCGACAGACGCGGAGGTCGTTGACTGCTCCGATTTGGCAGTCTTTCCGGGGCTGTGCAACATGCACTCGCACGCGCCGATGACCCTCTTCCGCGGACTCGGTGACGACCAGCCGCTCGACGTGTGGCTCAACCAATACATCTGGCCAGCCGAGCAGAAGCTCACCGACGAGCTGGTGTACCAAGGCACCCTCCAGGCCTGCCACGAGATGCTGGCTAGCGGCACCACCGCCTTCAACGACATGTACTTCCGCCTGCCGGCAATGGCACAGGCAGTGAAAGACAGCGGTATGCGTGCGATGCTGGGCTACAACATCTTCGGCGACGGCGACGAGGTCGGATGCGTGGAGGAACTATTGCGCCAACATGCCAGCCACGCCATCCGTTTCACCGTGGCACCCCATTCGATATACACCGTCAGCGAGAAGGGATTGCGCCGCTGTGCCGATGCCTGCGCCGACTTGCACGTGCCCATGCACATCCACATGAGCGAGACAGAGAAGGAGGTGAACGACTGCCTGCGCGAACATGGCTGCCGCCCGTGGGAATATCTCGACCGTCTGGGCATCCTCGACAAGCTGGGAGCCAACATTATAGCAGCCCATTCGCTACACCTCTCCGACAACGAAATTAAGCTCATCGGCGACCACAGTATCACCTGTGTCCACTGCCCCAACTCGAACTTGAAACTCGGAAGCGGCTACCGTTTCCCCTTGCTAGAATTGCTCGACGCGGGTGCCCGCGTGACCCTCGGCACCGACGGATCTGCCTCCAGCAACAACCTCGACATGATAGAGGTGATGAAGACCGCCGCCCTGCTGCAGAAAGGCTGGCGCGGCGACCCCACCGCCGCCCCTGCCGAGCAGATACTCGCCCTTGCCACATTGGGCCACAGCATCGCCCCCGGCCAGCCTGCATGCCTCTTCCTAGCCAAACTCAACGGTCCTACTCCAACAGACATAGTATCAGACAGCAAGTCCCTCTCCAACCTCGTCTACGCCACCCACGGCGAGAGCGTCGTCATGACCCTGGTGGACGGGAAAGTGATATATAAGAAGTAGCACAACCGACACACGCTGATGACTGCTGAAATAATATCAACCAGCAAACAGAAGGGCACAGAGCAACCCTATGCCGAAATCCGAGACATACTCGCCTCTGCCCGACAGCGAGCATATACCGCTGTGAACTTCGCCATGGTTGAAAGCTATTGGCTGATAGGACAAAGTATCGTTGAATACGAACAACATGGAGAAGCCCGCGCGGAATATGGCAAGAGCCTCTTAAAGGAATTGGCAGACCGCCTTTCACAAGAGTTTGGGAAAGGATTTGACGAAAGCAATCTTCGATACATCCGCCTGTTTTACAGAAACTTTCCAATTCGTGACACACTGCGTCACGAATTGACGTGGTCGCACTACCGCCGCCTGATAAGCGTTGAAGATGAGGCCGCACGGCAATGGTACATGAACGAAGCTGCCGACGGCATGTGGAGCACCCGCCAAATGGATAGGCAAATATCCACACTATATTACGAGAGGCTATTAGCAAGTCGCGATAAAACTCCCGTCATTATGGAGGCCAAGGAGAAGATGAAACAGTCCAAGCCGGAGATGTTCATTCACGACCCATTTGTACTGGAGTTTCTCAACCTAAAAGAATACCCAGCCCTGCACGAAAGCGACATTGAGCAGGCATTGATAACCCACCTGCAGCAATTCCT
>JAEEIS010000027.1 GCA_016281475.1 Bacteroidales bacterium | reverse complement strand
GCTTGCCTCCGTCCTCATGCAGGCGGGCTACAAAGTGGGGCTCTACACCTCGCCCCACCTCATCGACTTCCGCGAGCGCATCCGCATCAACGGGCAGATGATACCCCAACAGTGTGTTACCGACTTTGTTGAGCAGCATCGCGACTTTATGCAGTCGCTTCAGCTCAGTTTCTTTGAGATGACGGTAGGGCTGGCATTTGATTATTTCGCCGCTGAGCAGGTCGACGTGGCTGTTGTGGAGGTGGGCATGGGTGGAAGGCTTGACAGCACCAACGTCATCATGCCTGATCTCTGCGTTATCACTAATATTGGGTTCGACCACACCCAGTTTCTTGGTGACACTCTGCCCAAGATTGCTGCCGAAAAGGCGGGTATTATCAAGCCGCATGTTCCCGTTGTGATAGGGGAGACCCACCCCGAGACCAAGCCCGTTTTCGAACAAAAAGCAACCGAACAGCAGTCACCCATCTACTTCGCCGACGAACACTACCATATCGTTCCTATCATTGAACCTACCTCGCTGACCGATGAGCTAACTTTTCCCATGCTAGACTTTAACGTCGAAAGTTTAAAATGCGTCAGCCGTCCCCTCTTTAGAGGGGTGGCCGAAGGCCGGGGTATGTACTCCAAATCCCAATTTTCCTCCCCTCTTACGGGCAGCTATCAGCTCAAGAACCTCGCCACCCTCTTCCAAGCATTAGAGCTGCTGCCCTCAGTGGGCTACACCATCGCCGAGCAGCACATCCGCGACGGCATAGCCCGTGTGGTGCAGGACACCGGCCTGCATGGGCGTTGGGAAAAGATGGACGAGAATCCCCTCACCATCTGCGAGACGGCACACAATGCCGACGGTGTGAGGGCCATGCTGCAAAAGCTGTCGGAAATACCCTATCGCCACCTGCACCTCATCTACGGATGTGTCAACGACAAAGACTTCCGCAGCATCCTGCGCATGCTGCCACACGAGCGCACCACCTATTATTACTCCCAACCCAGCGTCCCCCGTGCCCTGCCTGTCGAACAGCTGGCCGAAGCTGCCACGGAGTTAGGCATGGCGGGCGAAGCCTTTCCACAGGTCGGCGATGCCATAGCCAAGGCCCGCAGCCAAGCCGACCCCCAGCACGACCTGGTACTAGTCACTGGCAGCATCTTCCTCGTCGCCGACGCGGTATCATATTATAATTGAAAGGTTAGGGGTTAGAGGCGGCAGCAAATCTTAGCACTAATCTCTAACCTATAAAAAGAAAGCGAGTTCCCACATAGTGTGAAGACTCGTCCCTTTATTAACCTAAAAAGATAATTTACTGTGCCTGTGCCGAGCCGAGGGCCTGCAGCAGCTGCACGATGGCTGTGGCGGTGCCGACGCTGTTGGTGATGGTGGCGGCGTTGACATTCAGACCCGTCAGGTTGTTCATCGTGTTGATGAGATTATTGACGTTGGCGGTGGTGATAAGACCCGCGCCTGCCGAGACCATGCCGGCGGCAAAAGCCTTCTTGTAGTTGGGGTCGGCCTGGTTGTTGCGGAAATTGGTGTAGGCGGTGGCAAGGCCAAGGGCCGCGGTGAGGTCGGCGGCGTTGCCGAGGTTGACGGTGCCGGTGCTACGATACGAATTGTAGAGCGAAATGATGGATGCTCCAGCGGCACGGCCGTTGTCCTTTGCGGCCGACGAGGCGGTGCCGCTCCCCATAGTGGAGCTACAAGATGCAAACGCCAGCGTGGCGAAGCAGATGATAAGAATACTGAGTCTCTTCATTGTTGAGATAATGTTTGATTGATATATTGTTTGATTATCTGATTTCTTGATTGTTTGAATGATTTGACGTGTCAGCCAATTATCATTTTTCAATTTTCAATTTTCAATTAATGAGGTGCTTGCGTGTCGAAGTAGATAATAAATAGTTAATTTTTTATGGTGCAAAGATACATTTTTTTTTGCACTTCGAAAAAAAATCGTACATTTGCAAATCAAATTTTGGAAATAATTATAATTAAACACTAACATTTTAGAACCTTATGAACAACACCCTTTTCTCATTCCCCAAGCCTGAGAACGAACCCGTCCTCGGCTACAAACCCGGTAGCCCCGAACGCAAGGAAATCCGCAAAGCCCTCGACGAGCTCTACAACATGGTCACCGACATCCCCGCCATCATCGGCGGCAAGGAGGTGCGCACTGCTGAGACCGGCACCATCGTCATGCCCACCGAGAACCACCATGTGCTGGCCAAGTACTACAAAGTGGGCGAAAAGGAGGTTCAGATGGCTATCGACGCAGCCATGAAGGCTCGCGAGGAGTGGTCGAACACGCCTTGGTTGGACCGTGCCAGCGTGATGCTGAAGATTGCCACCTTGGTTAGCGGCAAGTACCGTTGGCTCATCAATGCCGCCACCATGCTGGGACAGGGTAAGACCACCATGCAGGCTGAAATCGACTCGGCTTGCGAGCTGGTGGACTTCCTGCGCTACAACGCCTACTACGCCTCGCAGATATACAGCGACCAGCCCTGCAGCGACAAGGGCACGCTGAACTATGTCACCTACCGTCCGATGGAAGGCTTTGTGTTTGCCATCACCCCATTCAACTTCACCTCCATTGCCAGCAACCTTTGCCTGTCGCCCGTGCTGATGGGCAATGTGTGCATCTGGAAGCCCAGCACCACCGCCATGTTGTCGAACTTCCTGCTGATGAAGATATACAAAGAGGCTGGTCTGCCCGACGGCGTGGTCAACTTCCTGCCCGGCAGCGGCTCGCTGATTGGCAAGGTGGCTTTCGCCAACCCCAACCTGAGCGGTGTGCACTTCACCGGCTCGACGGGTACGTTCAACAGCTTCTGGAAGTCTATCGGCGACAACATCGCCAACTATCGCACCTATCCCAAGATTGTGGGTGAGACGGGCGGCAAGGACTTCATCTTTGCCCACAAGTCGGCCCATGCCGACCAGGTGGCTACGGCCATCGTGCGTGGCGCATTCGAGTTCCAAGGCCAGAAATGCTCGGCAGCCAGCCGCGCATACGTGCCTGCCAGCCTGTGGCCCGAGGTGAAGCGTATCGTGGGCGAGATGCTGGCCGAGATTAAGGTGGGCGACGTGCGCGACTTCAGCGCCTTCGTCAATGCCGTTATCGACGAGGCCTCGTTCGACAACTGCATGCGCTATATCGAGCACGCCAAGCAGAGCCCCGATGCCGAAATCGTGTTCGGCGGCACGGGCGACAAGAGCCAGGGATGGTTCGTCCAGCCCACGGTAATCCTTGCCAAAGACCCGAAGTACAAATCCATGTGCGAGGAGATTTTCGGCCCCATCATCACCGTCTACGTCTACGACGACGACAAGTACGAGGAGACGCTGCACCTCTGCGACGAGACTTCGCCCTACGCCCTGACGGGTGCCATCTTCGCCTCCTGCCGCAAGGCTTTGCGCACGGGTGCGGAGATACTGAAGTATGCCGCAGGCAACATCTACTACAACGACAAGCCCACGGGAGCCGTGGTGGGTCAGCAGCCCTTCGGCGGCGCACGCGCCAGCGGCACCAACGACAAGGCAGGCTCGTACCTCAACCTGATTCGCTGGACCAGCCCGCAGGCCATCAAGGAGACTTTCGACCCGGCTCACGACTACAAGTATCCTTTCATCAGCGACGCTGAATAGTGGACCAAAGGATGGTGAATTGTGAATTGTGAGAGGCTGTGCCCGATTGCAATTCGCAATTCACCATTTATTAGTTTAAGACATTATTACATGAAGAAACAGATTATCCTACTACTTTCCCTATTGGCTGCGACGGCATCGCTATGGGCACAAGAAGGCGAAATTGCCGAGCCTCTAGGGGAGCAGACTGCCCCAAAACATCTCTATTGGAGTTTCGGCGTAACGGGCGGTCTGGACCAGAACTATCACATTGTGGATATGTCGTATATGAACGACTATCACTATGCCAAATACGCCAAGGGGAGCAGCTACGGCGTGCAGATCGGGTTCACGCCTTGGAACTGGCTCACCCTGCGGGTGGACGGTGTGCTGCTGCAGAAGAACTACTTTCGCGCCCACGTCGTTGGAGGCTCCACCACCTCGCTGCCTGACACCACGTACAACCAGTATGTGAATGTGCCGGTGATGCTGATGCTGAATGTGGGCAAGACAATCAAGCTGCATGCCTATGGTGGAGGCTATTGGGGCCGTTGGCTCGAAAGCAAGCGCGTGGGTGTCACTAACGGTATGAATGGATTGGTATCGTATTCTGAAAATGTGGATTTCAACTCTCCTGAATCACAAGTACGCGACAATCGCAGCGACATCGGACTGGTGTGGGGCGGAGGCCTTAGCACCTTGATAAAGTGTCGGATAGAGCTGGGCGTGGAAGCCCGCTGGTATTATGGCTTGAAAGATATTCAGCAAGACTACATGGCTCACCTCAACCCACGCTACAATACCACCTTTGTCATCCAAGGGGGTGTCAGCTATTGGTTTTGAGCGGAAGGAATGTTTAAGAAATTGAAAATTGAAAGTTGAAAATTGAAGATTGTTTGATGCGTCAGCTTAAACTTTCAACATTAAACTCTAACCTTTACTAGATTGAAAAGATGAAGAATCCAATTAATAAAGCATTGTTTTTTGCGTTGGTGGTGTTGGTGGGCATGACTTCGTGCCGCAAAGAGTCGGAGGTGTCGGATTTGGTGAATCCCAATAGCCGGACGTGTAAGACCTATACCCAGCAATTTGAGGCCGTATGGAACGGCATGAGTCAGGGCTATGTGTTTTGGGGACGCGATACCGTGGACTGGGATGCCCGCTATGATCAGTTTAAGCCTATTTTCGAGGAGTTCGACGCGCGCCCTGCCAATAAGCCTGTCTCGGCAGCAGAGTATAATGCCGCCTATCAGGGTCTTTTTGCGGGTCTTTTGGACCACCACCTCTATGGCATGTTTACCGTGCCAAGGGCTCAGTATGAGGTTTATGTCAATCCGGGTATGAACAACTATTCCCATGATATGGACCCGTACACCGAAAGACGCGAGGAGTTGAAGATATTGAGGAACCGTAACGACCTTGTGCCGGGCTCGTATTATGCATACGACCCTGAGGACTACGTGTCGTTCTCCATTCCGGGTATGTATTGCGCCTTGATAAAGCTCAAGACTAACAAGAATGTTGCCTATTTCCGTTTCACCAATTTTTATCTGTCTAATGTGCATGAGTATTATTCTGTCATCAGTCAAGGTGAGTCGGTGCAAGAGCCCTTGCGCAAGTTCTTCGGCCCCCGTTATTGGGAGGGAATTAGCAGCGAGGGCAGCTACGCCAACGACGAGACTGTGGTGGGCCTGATTATCGACCTACGAGGCAACGGCGGCGGCAACACGTCGGATTTGTTGCCATTCATCGGTTCGTTGTCCCAAAGCTCCACGTTGGTGGGCTATACCCGTGTGAAGGACGGCTTTGGTAGGCTCGACTACAGTCCTTGGTCAAAATATGTTGTGGGATGCCCCAAATTGCATCTGCGGTCGGAAAAGCCCATCGTGGTGCTGGCTGACATCAATTCGGTGAGTTGTGCCGAATTGGCCACTATGTTGATAAAGAACTTGCCAAACGGCACCTTTATTGGCGAGCGCACATACGGTGCTGTGGGTGCGCTATGGCCTGACTCGCAGCGTCAGCACGACTATTTCTACAGCGGATGCTTTGGCGACTATGAGTATTTCCAATATGGCAGCAGCATCTACAGATACAAGGACATCTACCCATACTATGTCTATACCAGCACCTACCACATGGTCGACTGCGACTATAACGATATAGAGGGTGTCGGTGTGCAACCTGACATCGAAGTGCCGTTCAATTCGAGTACGCTCATGGATGGGCACAAGGATTCCCAACTAAACCGTGCGGTAGACTACCTGCGCAAGGTGTGCATTTGGGACCAGCCCGAGTAGTGAGGAAGTAAGAAGTAAGAGCTAGGAACTATGCATGAGCCAGTTTCTTCATGGTTCTTAGCTCTTACTTTTTACTTTATATCAGTCTGGTGCAGGCGGTTGAAGAGGAATTGCACGGCCTCTGTGTTGCGGGGGACCTGCAGGTCGATGAGGCTGCTCTCGATGGCAATTACCCGTCCGTCCTTGACGGCATCCAGTCGGTTGTAAGGGGCCATCTTGCAGAATGAGGCACTGTCTTCCTTGCGAATGACGATGTATTCAGGATTTTGTTGCATCAGGCTTTCCAAGCTGTAGCTCCAGCCGGATATGCCTTCGGCGATGTTCTGTCCGCCTGCCAGGCGGATGATGTCGTTGATAAACGAGTCTCCGCCCGCTGTAAAGTTGCCCGATGCGCCAAAGCCTACCACGTAATAAACGCTCTTAGGCTTGGCAGTGGTCTGTACGTCAAGTTGCTTCAATCGGTCGCGGAGCAAGGCATTGAGGCTGTCTGCGGCTTCGGTGCGGCCAATCAGGCCACCTATCTTGCTGATATTGTCGTAGAGTCCTTCATATCGTTGCTGCTCTATGACGCATACCGTGGGCACCCCCATCTTTTCCATCTGGATGGTGCTCTTCTTGGGTATCATCGAGCCGCTGATGACCAGGTCGGGATTGAGCGACATGATGCGCTCGATGTTGAGGTTGCTGATTCCTCCTATGCTTTCAATCTGGAGCGCCTCGGGAGGATAGGAGCAGAAGTCGGTGCGACCCACCAGCAGATTGCTTCCGCCAAGGGCAAAGATGATTTCCGTGACGGCAGGGGAGGTGCTGACGATACGTTTGGGGTGGAGGGGTATCTCCACCGTGTTGTTGTAGTCGTCGGTATAGGCGACGGTTGCCTGTTGCCCGTCCCTGTTGGATGAAGCACGGTTGCACCCTCCTATCGAGAGGGTTGCAATAATAACTGTGAGAACGAGAGGCAGACACTGGTGTCTGCCCCTACGGGGAACGGCAGTCATTTTTTCAATTTTCAATTTTCAATTTAAATTATGCGTCCACCATGCCGCCGCACAGGTGCATCACGTCACCAGTGCAGTAGCTGCCCAATTCCGAGGCATAGTATAGGCAGGCGTTGGCCACCTCCTCGGGTGTGCCGGGACGGCGCAGCGGTATGCGTGTCTGCCAGTAGGTTTTCAGCTGCTCCGACACCTCGCCGGTCATCTCGGTGGCGATAAAGCCTGGGGCGACGACATTCATGCGAATGTTTCTGGAGCCGAATTCCTTCACTGCCGTCTTGGTGAATCCGATGATGCCCGCCTTGGCAGCGGCATAGTTGGCTTGGTTGATGTTGCCGCCAATGCCTACCACCGAGCTGATGTTCACAATGCTTCCAAATCCCTGTTTCCACATGGTGGGCTGCACCGCCTTGGTCATGCAGAATACCGACTTGAGGTCGTTGTCTATCACATTGTCCCATTGCGCCTCGGTCATTCGTTTGATGGCTGCGTCGTCGGTGATGCCGGCATTGTTGATGAGGATGTCCAAGTGTCCGAAATCCTCCAGCACCTCGGCCACAAACTTCTGGCAGCTCTCCAATTGGGCAACATCTACGACATACCCCTTGGCCTTGACACCCATCTCGTTCAGTTCTTTTTCTACGGCAATCATGTTTTCGCTGCGGCTGCGTCCGCAGAAGGCGATGTCGCACCCTTCTTGGGCAAAGCGTTTGGCTATGGCATGTCCGATACCCCGTGTGGCACCGGTGATAATGGCAACTTTGTTTTCGAGTAACATGGTGTTTTGATGGTATTACAAAGAGCAGTCGCAGATGGCGCGGCTGCTCTTTTGATTATGATTAAGATTAAGAATTCGAACAGATTACAGCAGGGTTGCCAGCTTGGCGGCGAGGTCGCCGACGCGGGTGCTGTAGCCCTTCTCGTTGTCGTACCAGCTGACAACCTTCACGAAGTTGCCATCCATCACCTGGGTCAGCAGGCTGTCGAAGATGGAGCTGTGGGTGTTGTCGATGATGTCGACGCTGACGATAGGCTCGTCGACATACTGCAGCACGCCCTTCATCGAGTCTTCGGCGGCTTCCTTGATGGCGGCATTGATTTCCTCCTTGGTGACGGGGCATGCCATCTCGGCAGTCAGGTCAACGACAGAGCCGTCGGGAGTGGGTACGCGCATGGCGAAGCCGTCCAGCTTGCCCTTCAGTTCGGGGATGACCAGACCCACGGCCTTAGCAGCACCGCTGGAGGTGGGAATGATGGAGATGGCGGCAGCGCGGGCACGGCGCAGGTCGCTGTGCGGCTGGTCGAGAATCTTCTGGTCGTTGGTGTAGCTGTGGATGGTGTTCATCAGACCGCGCTTGATGCCGAATTTGTCGTTCAGCACCTTGGCAACGGGAGCCAGGCAGTTGGTGGTGCAGCTGGCGTTGCTGACGAGTTGCATCTCCTTGGTCAGCACGTTGTCGTTCACGCCCATCACCACGGTGGCGTCCACGTCGTCGGCCTTGCCGGCAGGAACGGTGAGGATAACCTTCTTGGCACCAGCGTTGATGTGCTTCATCATCTGCTCTCTCTTCTTGAAGAGACCGGTGGATTCAACCACGATGTCCACACCCAGTTCGCCCCAAGGCAGGTTCTGCGGGTCGCGCTCGGCATAGATTTTCACTTTTTTACCATTGACCACAATGCAGTCGCCCTCGGCATACACTTCACCCTCGAAGTTGTCGTGGATGGAGTCGTATTTGAACAGGTAAGCCAGCGTGTCGGCGCTTGTGAGGTCATTGATTGCTACGATGTCCAACTCGGGGTGGTCAAGCATAGCACGGAAGGACATACGGCCAATTCGGCCAAAACCGTTGATTGCAACTTTTGCCATAGTGTTGTATTTTAAATGTTTATATATAAAATTACTTAATTTTTGATTTTACAAATATACATTTTTTTTCTTATATTGATAAAAAAATAGTACTTTTGCACCAAGAAAAATCATCTGTATCGTACATAGATAATTAAGTGTCAGAGAGAAAGAGCTATAAAATTGAAGATTCTGTCCGCCGACGAAAGTATCTCATTGCCCGACGAGCGTTTTTGGTGGCAATGGGGGTGGCGTTCATCTTCTTCTTTGTTGTTTTTTCCCATCTCCGGCTGGGGTTGTTTTGGCGCGTGGTGTCGTGGGTGGTGCTAGGCTTTTGGCTGGTCACGCTCCTCCAGGTGGTCTATTGCAAGTTTTTCCCCCCGATAGCGACGCCGCTGATGGTGCGTCGCTATCTGCAGCAGCGCAAGAGGGGCAGGGGGTGCGTCCGGTTTGAATGGAAGTTTGTCCCCATTGAGGCTATTTCGCCCTATATGGTGGATGCGGCGGATGTGGCGGAGAATATGGGGCTGTTTTTGTATAGCCGGGGTTTCCTCTTCAGGTCGCTTTGCTGGGCCTACCGGCGCAACCTGACCAGCCGCCAGCTGCGCGGCGGCAGCATCATTGTCCAGCAGACGGCCAAGAATTGTTTCCTGCCACACTGCCGCACGCTGCTCCGCAAGTTGGTGGAGGCTCATTATGTCGTGCTTATGGAGATTGTTTGGGGCAAGCGGCGCATCATGGAGTGCTACCTGAACGTGGTGGAGTGGGGTGACGGCATCTACGGCTGCGAGGCGGCGAGCCAGCACTATTTCCATCATTCGGCCGCCACGCTTACGCGGACCGAGGCGGTCATGCTCGCCGCGGCCCTCCCGTGGCCGCTGAGGGCCAATCCGAATTGTCACACACGCTATTACGATGAGCGGATTGTGACCATCCATGCCTATCTTCGCGACCACGAGCCTATCGACTGGGGTGCCCGATACGAGGATATGGACCCGCAGCGGTTGGCGGAGGGCAACCGGGGGCTGCTCTTCTTTGTCAAGTGGTGGTGTCTCAGGGTGTATCGAAGGCTTGTGGGGACGGGCCGTGGCTCGGAGCGGGTCGCCGTGCCGTGCAGACGGGAACGCAGTGGCACAAGGCGCTGCATTCGGCCATGGCATCGGCTCGGCTTTGGCGGCAAGGCGTGGCGGGTGTTGTGGATGACGGCGGTGACGCTTTGGCTTGTCTCCGCCCTGCAGGTGGTACTATGCAAGTTTGTCATGCCCCCTTTCACACCCCACATGGTTGGCAGCTACATGGGGCAGCGCGCCGATTCGGGCCGCACGGTGCGGTTTGAACGGGTCTGTGTGCCTATTGACGACGTTTCGCCCAATCTGATAAACGCCGTCTTGATTGCCGAGGACTGGCTGTTCTTGTACCATCGTGGATTCCTCTTCTCCAGCCTGCGGGATGCCTATATGGACTATAGGCGGGGTGGGGCGACGCACGGCGGCAGCACCATCAGCCAGCAGACCGCCAAGAATTGTTTCCTCCCCTTCGACAGGACACTGTTGCGCAAGGCCGTCGAGGCGCACTATACTTTTCTGATTGAGATGATTTGGGGCAAGCGGCGCATCATGGAGTGCTACCTGAACGTGGCGGAGTGGGGCGACGGCATCTACGGCTGCGAGGCGGCCTGCCGCCACTATTTCCATCATTCCTCCAAGACGGTTTCGATCGAGGAGGCCGAGCTGTTGGCGGCCATGTTGGCGGCACCGTTGAAGGCCGACCCGTACCACCGCACCCCACGTTACGAAGCGCGCATTGCCATGATTGATAGACATATAGGTGAATATGCCCCACTCACTTGGAAACAAAGATGCCAGAATCCTGACCCCGATAAGGTGGCCAGGGGCAGTCGTGGTTTTTTCTACTTTGTCAAATGGCTCATACTGCATAAATTGAGAATTGAAAATTATTTGGTGCGTCAGCAGTCCCCTCTTGAGAGGGGTACCGCGAAGCGGGGGAGGTATGTCCCCCTAACCTCTAACCCCTAACCTCTAACCCCCGTTAACTATGTCAAAAAAGAATACTAGCAAAAAGAACAAGCGTCGTCGCTCAACCCGCAAACGCTGGCGTCAGCTCAGTCTCGGACGTAAGATATGGCGCGTCGTATGGGTCACCATACTGGCCGTGTGGGCGTTCACCATCTTCCAGGTGCTCTTCTGCGCCATCTTCAATCCTCCGCTCACCCCGCTGATGGTCAAACGCTTCTTCCAGCAGGTGAAGGATCCCGACCGCGTGGTGCGTTTCGAGCGCGACTATGTGCCCATTGACGAAATCTCCCCAAATCTGGTCAATGCCGTCGTGGTGTCGGAGGACGGACTCTATATGTACCACCATGGCTTCGACATCCGACAGATGAAGATGGCCTATGTAGAAGGCAAGAAAGGCCGTCGCCACCGTGGCGGCAGCACCATCAGCCAGCAGACCGCCAAAAACTGCTTCCTCACCCACAAGCACAGCATGCTCCGCAAGGCGGCAGAAGCCTACTACACCTCACTCATCGAACTTGTCTGGAGCAAGAAACGCATCATGGAGTGCTACCTGAACATCATCGAGTTTGGCGACGGCATCTACGGCTGCGAGGCTGCCAGCCAGCACTATTTCGGACACTCTGCCGCCAAGCTCTCCAAGCGCGAGGCCGCCCTGCTGGCCGTCTGCCTGCCCACCCCCCTAAAGAGCAATCCCGGTCGGCCGTCGCGCTACCTCAATAGGCAGTCGTCCGTGGTGCAGGGACGCATGAACAGCTACGGCCGCATCAATCTCGATGCCAAGCGCGAAGACCTCAACCCGCGCTATCTGGAGATGATGGAGGAGGAGAACCTCTGGGACTTCGTCTGGTGGCTCCTCACCGACGGCGAGACCCTTAATAAAAGAAAGAAATAATTGGTGTAAATGGGGAGTTAAAATGGGAGTTAAAGTGGAAGTTAAAATGGGAGTTAAAATGGACAAATGCTTTGTCGCCAAATGTATTGTCCTATTTAACTCCCCATTTAACTCCCTTTTATTGCTCCCCCTTTAACACCCTTTTTCAATTTTCAACTTTCAATTCCCCACATGTCCTGGCCACGCTACATCCGCGATTTTGAGGCGCACCTACGCCTGGAGCGCAACCTCGCCGACAACTCGGTGCAGGCCTACCTGCGCGATGTGGAGCACCTGCGCCGCTATGTCGAGCCGCTGGGCGTCGAGCCGCAGGATGTCACCCCCGCCCACATCCAAGGCCTTTTCAAGGAACTCAACGAAACCGGCATTGCCGTCACCAGCCAGTGCCGTATCCTCTCGGGCCTGCGCACCTTCTTCCGTATGCTGGTCATCCTAGACGTGATAGCCGAAAACCCTGCCGAGCTGGTCGACATGCCCAGCCGTCCCCAGCACCTGCCCGACGTGCTCACCGACGAGGATGTCACAGCCCTCCAGGCCACCTTCGACCGTAGCCAGCCCCATCAGGCCCGCAACTATGTCATCGTCGAAGTGCTCTACGGCTGCGGCCTCCGTGTCTCCGAGCTGGTGGGCCTCCGCCTCTCCAACATCTATTTCGAGGAGGAGATGCTGCAGGTCGTAGGCAAGGGCAACAAGGAACGCTGGGTGCCCATCAACCCCCGCGCCTTACGCCTGCTCTACGACTATATCCACACCCTCCGCAGCCAAATCACGCCCCAGCCCGGCGAGGAGAAGTACGTCTTCCTCAGCCTACGGGGGCACCACCTCACGCGCGTGGCCGTCTTCCAGTTCATCAAGGAGGCCGTCGAGAAGGCGGGCCTGCACAAGAACGTCTCGCCCCACAGCCTGCGCCACAGCTTCGCCACCGAGCTGGTACAGAATGGTGCCGACCTCCGTGCCGTGCAGGAGATGCTGGGCCACGAAAGCCTCTCCACCACCCAGATCTACACCCACCTCACCCACCAATACCTCCGCGACACCATCACCACCTACCATCCCCACTATAAAAAGTAAACTTATATAAATTGGCATATATGGAGTTAAAATGGGAGTTAAAATGGGAGTTAAAGTGGACAATACAATTGTCGACAAAACATTTGTCCTATTTAACTCCCTTTTTTACTCCCACTTTTACTCCCTCTTAAACTCCCTATTAAATTACAACTCCCTTTCAAATATCCTCATAACATGCAAAAAGAACTATACCTTGCCGCCGGCTGCTTCTGGGGCGCCGAGCATTTTTTCAAGCAAATCGACGGTGTCACCTTCACCGAAGTAGGCTTCGCCAACGGACACACCGTGAACCCCACCTATCAGGAGGTCTACACCGACACTACCGGCTACGCCGAGACCGTGCATCTGCGCTACGACCCCCTCCGCGTCAGTCTGCGTTTCCTGCTGGAAATGTATTTCAAGGCCATCGACCCCACCAGCCTCAACCAGCAGGGCGAAGACCGCGGCACCCGCTACCGCACCGGTATCTACTACACCGACCCCGCCGACCTTCCCCTCATCCGCTACCTCATGGCCGAGGAGGCCAAGCACTACGGGCTGCCCCTCCAAGTCGAGGTGCTGCCCCTCACCAACTTTTACCGTGCCGAGGACTACCATCAGGACTATCTCGATGCCAACCCCGCGGGCTACTGCCACCTGCCCGTCGAGCTCTTTGCATACGCCCGCAACAATAGCGACACCGCCACGCATGAGAAGTGCGAACGCTACAACCTCCTGTTGCGTCAGCTGACCTCACTGGCCGAAGGCGAGACAGACCTCGTCGCCCTCATGGCCAACACCGCCGCGCTGCTGCACGACACCTTCCATTTCTGGTGGACGGGATTCTACCGCGTGGTAGGGGAGGAATTGTTGCTGGGGCCCTTCCAAGGCCCCGTGGCCTGCATGCACATCGGCTACGGCCGTGGAGTCTGCGGCACCGCGTGGCAGCAGCGTAGCACCGTGGTCGTCCCAGACGTGGAGGCATTCCCCGGCCACATAGCCTGCAGTGCCGCCTCGCGCAGCGAAATCGTCGTGCCCATATTCGACAAAGAAAACATCGTGGCCGTCCTCGACATCGACAGCCAGCACCATGCCACCTTCGACGATTGCGACCGCCACTACCTCGAGCAGCTCGCCGCCATCCTCTTCCGCCCCGCGTCGATTATCTAACGCTTGCTGTTCGGCACTCGGATTTGCGCCAAACATCGCCCGCCACTCTCGACAAAAGTGCTACTGGCTACAGCCTGACTCCCGAGAATGGTCGCTCCATGTTCGTATCTTATTCGCTCCTTCTTCGCTTATATAGCGAAAAAGGATACTTGATGGGTGCAATAATTAGAGATTTATGTCGGGAGTTGCTACCTCTTTCCCATCATGCCGCCAGCGAGATTTTTGAGCTGGTCGGAGAGGGCCTTCTTCTCCGCGTCGGTCAGCTTCTTGTCCTTCAGCGCGTCGATGGCATTGGTGATGAGGTTCTGGATTTCGTTCTCGCTTTTGGCACCTGCCAGCTTGGACATAAAGTCCTTGTTGCCGGTCAGCGATTTCAGGATTTCCATCACGTTGGCGTTGCCAATGAGGGCCTCGGCCTGTTTGATAATGTCTTTGTTCCCAAGTAGTTTGTCTAAAAGTCCCATGGTAATTTGTTTTTTGAATCCGCCTGCAAATTTACAAAAAAAGTTTGTGATTGAAAAAAAAAGTGTAAATTTGCAGGCGAAAAAATACATAACTTAAAAAAGATGCGCCATGAAAGTATTGAGAATTAGTTTTTTATTTATTGCATTGCTGGTGTCGCAGGGTGTAGCATTTGGGCAGGGAGCTTATGAAGAAGTGCTGTCGGCCCCAGAAAACTCAAAGACGACCAAGTCGATTACCCGCGCATGGAAGGACAACGCGCAGATAACCTATATTCAGAACATCGAATACGACCCATATAATGCGGATGTGATACTTAGCTCCACTGCCAAATTTGTGTATTACGACCCGACTGGCAACGTATACAAAGTGGCAGAGTTTGACAATAGTTACTGGCCGAGAGTGACCGATATGGAGATATTGGAGGACACGCTCTATTTCTGCGGGTACGCTAATGTTACCGCGTCAAGCACGTCGCCATTCTATATGGGTTATGTCGGCTATTTCTGCATCCCGCAACTATTTGCTGGCACAGATCTTATTCACACGTTAACGTTCAACCAGCAGCCAGGCACACCTGATTCACCTATATATTGGTTTATAAACAATCCCTCCAAGATTGAGGTATTCAAGGTTGCAAACGGCATCCACGTTATCTGTACTGGAGGATGGAGTACTACGAGGGACTCTCTTTTTAATGGAGGAAATTTCATCGCAGACGTGGTGCATGAATTTTCATCTGGCGACTGGTGGTATTACATACACAGGGATAACGGTATGGAAGTATATTCCGATGTGGCAGTGACAGACAATTATGTCATGACAGTTGCACCTAAAGCCAACTTACAATATTTATATCTGAGGGTTTTCACTAAGCCTCAGAGCGTAAGCTATGATCCAATTAATGAAAACCGTGACCCGTCCATATTCGACACAATTCATCGTACCCCTCCATTCCAAAGTTACAATTTCATGTGGGCAGACGGTTTACTTTCCGGAGTTGGTGATTTTAATAATTTAAAAATAAGGTATCCATTGCTCATACACACCAACAAGGATACTGTGGCTCTGGCCTATCTTACCTACTCGTGGTTGGACCAGCATATCTATGGAACCACCGTCAAGGTCATAGATATTGCCGATATGCTTCATGTACCGCCCCCTAATGGAGCGGGTGGGGTTTATTATGACCCTACCGGAGGTTCTGGAGGAGTTATCGGCCCCGACCCCGACCCCGGGCTTATACTGCCCCCCGACCCTGATGACACTATAAAACTTCACTACAACAGAATAATTGACCTACAGGACCATGGACTGTCAGACTCACCTATTGACACGGCCGCGCAATGGACTATTCAGGGCATGGTGTACGACTCGGTCAGCCGCTGCGTGTTGGTTTTGCAACGTCAAAGCTATGCCCCTGGGGTCACCGACAACAATTTTTCCATCGATGCGTTCCCTATACAACAGCCCACAGCCCCGGTAAGCCGATACCACCTCGCCGAACCGACACGCCCCCTGCATTCCCTATCGGGAGGACTGGCCCCGGCACATTTCTGCATTTCTGGTAACTATAGCCTTACAGACCCGCCCCTTCTATTGGGGTCGATAAAAGCCGTGCCTTACGAATGTGTTTCAGTGTCCGAACCGATAGCCACCCACTATCATAAAGGTAGCATAGGCGACATTATCAACCATGTAAATAATGCCCCTCAATTCACGCATCTACGAATATCTCCTACAGCTGATGGTGACTATAATGCGGCTTTTAGCACTGTCATACAATCCGTAACAATAGAAGTGTATACAAAGGAGATTATCTGCCAACAATAATAATATCAATATGAAGAAACTTATTCTTGTTCTTGCCGTTCTTGCTAGTTGCAACATTTCGGTGGCGCAAACACCCCATATAATGGACACCATCATGGGGCGCGAGCCAACCTATTTTTATCAATTTTGGTTCGACTCGGCAGAATTCCATGTGAGCAAACCCGAGTGCCACAAGTCTCTTTCGATGGCTCAACCAACAGAAGTAGCGAAATATAACTACACGGACTCTACACTTAAAGTGATAGGGATTGCGGCGTATTCTAGGTCAGAATATGTGCCAGACCCACCGCTCCCTTGTTATGCACAATGCGCTGATACGTCTTTCGACAATTGGCATGAGAGCTTTATTTTGTATAAGCCAACCGACACGGGAATGACCGTACTGGCATCGCAGACTTACAATGTTCGCGATACTACGCGGATGATGAAACTCTATTATGTATGGCGTGACTCGCGGTATTCTGTCGAGGTAGGATATTACCCCATATATGAGGTGTATTTTGACGAACCTGTCTTTGTGACAGATTCATTCTATGTTGCTACCACTAATTATAATGGGGTTGTTGATTCGTCAACGATGACCTATCCGGGGCCACCTGCCATGAGTGCGTATTACTCGCCATTTGGAAATATAACATTATGTTATCCTCAGCATTTTAAAAGGAAAGGGGATTGGACCGGCTTTCAGTGGGAGCACAAATATGAGGACAGGGTCTGGATTATCTTCCCCATCATTGACACGACGCAGCCGAGGTGTTGGAGGCCTGTGGGGCTCAACCTGCAATCGCAGGACACAGATGGAGTGTACCTGGCTTGGGAGTGTGGCGAGAACAACCACGCATGGGAGGTGGCATACGGCCCGGCGAACGACGACCCAGAAGGGTATTCCACACTGGCAACCACCACGCCCGAATGCACCTTGAGAGGCCTGGCAGCGGGAGTGGAATATGCCGCACGGGTGC
>JAEEIS010000205.1 GCA_016281475.1 Bacteroidales bacterium | reverse complement strand
TCCCCTGTCTGCTCTTCATACCATTGCTCAAACTCATCAATAGCCGATTCGTCGATGTAATCAGACCAGTTGTAAACTTTGAGTACTGTGCTCCTGTCGGCCTTGCAACCGCCAATCAGAAGCATTGCAGCCAAAGCTGCAAAGAGAAATAATCTTTTCATTACTTTAAAGAAGCTTTTTTCTTTGCCGCACGTTCCTGGCGGATGTTGATTACCACCAGCAGTGCGAAAACAACAATAAATATGATTGTCATCAGAGGCCTGAGCTCGGGCGTAAGGCCGCCTTTGCGAGCGTCTGTATAGATGAATGTCGAAAGCGTTTCGAGGCCGACGGTGCCGCGGGTAAAGAATGTCACGGCAAAGTCGTCCAGCGACATGGTGAAGGCCAGGATGAAGCCGGTAATCATGCCCGGCATCAGCTGCGGAATGAGCACCTTGCGAAGCGCCTGGCCAGGGGTTGCGCCCAGATCCAGCGCCGCCTCATAGGTCTTGGCGTTCATCTGATGCAGCTTGGGCAGCACGTTTAGCACCACGTACGGCGTGCAGAACGTGATATGTGCCAGCACCACAGATACATAGCCCTGGGAGATACCCAGGAATACGAACAGCAGGAACAGAGACACACCGGTGATCACGTCGGGGTTGACCATGGGGATGTTGTTGAGAAACATCACCATATTCTTGCCGCGGCCGCGGGAGTGGAATATGCCAATGGCGGCCAACGTTCCCAGCAATGTCGAAACCAAAGCGGCAATCAAGGCGATAATGAGGGTGTTGTAAACAGCATTCATCAGGCCGCTACCCTGCATTCCTCCGGTAAAGAGGTTACTGTACAACTTGGTAGAGAACCCGGTCCAGTTGCCCAGCACCTTGCTCTCGGTAAATGAAGAGACGGCGATGAAGATAAGCGGGGCATATAGCAGCAGCAGTATCAAGCCCAGATAGAGACGTGCAAAAAACTTTTTCATAGCCTAAATGAGCCCTCCCTGTGCACTGTTTTCCTCTTCGCTTCCGCCGGTGAGCAGCGACGTGAGGCCGATTATTATCAGCATTATGAACGACAAGGCGGCGCCGTAGTTCCACATGGAGGAGTTGATGTTCTCCTGGATGATGGTACCGAACAGCTTGATCTTGTTGTTGGTCAGGAATTCCGATATGGCGAAGGTGCTCACAGTGGGCATGAACACCATCATTATGCCGCTGGTGATGCCCGGCAGCGAGAGCGGCAGGGTGACGTTGGTAAACACCGTAGAAGGCTTAGCGCCAAGGTCCTGCGCCGCCTCGGCATAGGAAGGATCCATACGCCGCAGCACGTTGTATATCGGGTAAATCATGAACGGTAAATAGTCGTATACCATACCGAAGAGCAGCGTCCCCTTGCCCAGGGTGATGCCCAGCATATTGAACAAGTCGGCGGTGGCCAGGGTACGCATCAGCGCGTTTATCCACATCGGCAGGATGAAGATGATGATGGTTACGCTGCTGGAATTGTACTTGCTGTTGGCCAGCAACCACGCCACCGGATAGCCCAGAAGCAGGCAGATGGCGGTGGTTTCCAGGGCAATCTCTATGGAGACCGCAAAGGTGCTCAGGGCATCGGAATCGCTGAAGAAGCGGGAGATGTTGGACAGGGTGAATCCCCCACCCTCGTCCACAAAGGCGTAGCCCATGATGAGCACCAGAGGCAGAGCGACAAAAATTATCAGGAACACCGCGTACGGGATGCTCCAGTTGCTGCGCTTGCCGACAAAGTTACTCAGTTTACTCATCTCTAAGCCTGGCTCTTAGCCTCTTTAAGCTTGATACGCATATCCTCCGGACGGATGTTGATACCTACTATATCGCGGTCTTCCCAGACGTCCTGTGTATCCACGTAAATATACTCCCGGTTCAAGGCACGCACCGACAGCTGGTAATGGTCGGCCTTATAAAGGATGAACCTTATGTCACCTTCACAAGTACCGTCGCGCTTGTCATCGGTGAGTTCCACCTTGTCCAGATCGACCTCGACCAGCACCTTGTCGCCGGCAGAGATTCCCTCCTGCTTGAGGCATTCAAACTCGCTGTCCAGAATCTCCACGTGGGTATCATCTATCATCTCACCCTCAAAAGTGTTGCAGGTGCGCTCTTTCTTCATCACCTGGATGTCGGTGGGCTTGATTATCATGCTCACCTCCATTCCCACTTCGAACGGATTGTAATCCTGAATCATCAATTCATAACCGTTGGGCGTATTGACTATGATTTCGTAGTGAACCCCTTTGAAGATACAGCTGGATACAACCCCGTCGAACTGCCCCTTATCGGTCTTGGGCATAATGTAAATATCTTCCGGACGTACCACGACGTCCACCGGAACTTTCTCTCCAAAACCTTCGTCCACACATTCGAACTCATGGTCCATGAAGGATACCTTGCGGTCTGCTACCATAATGGCATTGAAGATATTGCTCTCACCGATAAAATCGGCCACAAAGCAGTTTACAGGCTCGTTGTAGATATCGGTCGGCGAGCCGATCTGCTGAATTTCTCCATGGTTCATGACCACTACGGTGTCGCTCAGGGTGAGCGCCTCCTCCTGGTCGTGTGTGACATATACGAACGTGATGCCCAACTGCTTGTGCATCTGCTTGAGCTCTATCTGCATGTCCTTGCGCATCTTGTGGTCAAGGGCGCTGAGCGGCTCGTCCAGAAGCAGCACGGCCGGCTTGTTGACAATGGCACGGGCGATGGCCACACGCTGCTGCTGGCCTCCGGATAGCGAATCGACGTCGCGCCACTCATAGTCGGTCATGCTGACCATCTTGAGTACGCGCATCACCCGCTTCTCTATTTCGTCCTTTGCAACCCCCTGCAGCTTGAGGCCGAAGGCGATGTTGTCGAAAACATTCAGATGCGGGAACAGCGCATAGCGCTGAAACACGGTGTTGACCGGGCGTTTGTGCGGCTGCACCTTGTTCATAAGGTCGCCGTCGATAAAGATATTACCCTCGTCGGGAGTCTCGAAACCCGCGATTATGCGCAATGTCGTGGTCTTGCCGCAGCCGGACGGACCAAGAATAGTGACGAACTCCCCTTTTTTGATATTGAGGCTGATGTCATTCAAGACGCACTTTTCTCCGAACCACTTGGAAACGTGGTCGATAGAGATGATGATATTATCTTTGTTCATAGCCCGTAAAGATAACTATTAATCGGGATAAAACAAAGGGCGACCCAACCGGGTCGCCCTTGCTATGAAGATAATCCGAATTCTAGTATGTTCCGGGGACTCTCATACAACGTACGGGGATTGCACGCTGACGGACATGCGAGTAATCATATTCGAAATACATCTGATCATTCACATCATCCATATTCGAGAGCCACAACATGGTTGAGATATTGATTGCTCCATACATATCGGGGGCATGTACGTATGGATGGTCAGGATTTGGAATCCAATAACTGAATTTTCCTGTAGTGTTGGTCCATACCTGCATGATACGGTCATGCCTGCCCTGGCCTTTGTCGTCGTGGAAGCCGGATCCTGTTACGGAATCGTAATAATAACCGTACCATCCATTCTCACCCTTGCCTTCGTTACTTATTGCACCGTAGCCTGCAAAAGGATAGAAAGAATCGTATATGTAAACACCCTGATCTACAATTCGTACATCACGTCTCTTGTTAACAAGATTCCAGGTGGTTGCGGGAGGAACCATGAAGCCCGGAGGACAAGGGTCGTAAATGGTC
>JAEEIS010000204.1 GCA_016281475.1 Bacteroidales bacterium | reverse complement strand
ATAGCAGTCGTTGTCCATCACATAGGTGGTGTCAGTCGTGCTCTGGGCGTATGTGGAATAGTTGGAATAGTATATGTACAGGCCATAGGAGTTGGTGTGATAGGAACCTGTCGACCTGACCTTGTTGCCAACCACAAAATGATGGTTGCAGTAGTAGGAATTGAGGGCGTAGAAGTAGCCGTTACCATTCTCGCTCCTGTCTTTCATATAGTTGTGCGAGAAGCTCTCAAAGTCGGAATAATAGGTGTAGACGGCGTAGTAGTAGGCATTGGTGATTGAGTTGCTGTCGATGCGGTTGTAACGTCCGTGGCTTGCAGCGGCATTGCCTGTTCCGCCATAGAAATAGATGCCGTAATAACCGCCGTCGATCCGGTTGCCGACGAGATAGATGCTGTCGCAGATACCGGAGGTGCAATAGATACCGTACTGTCCGCTTGTGGTGGCGGGGTTAAGTATAATATTGCAGTATTTCACCTGGATGTCGCGGTTGGCTCCGTAAATGCGGACGCCATAGCTGCTGTTGTGTGCATCAACCGTAACATGGGTCAGGCGGATATGTGCGGAGTTGTTGAAGTCGATCACCGGCGAGCCGCCTGTGAAGACAACATCCTCAGCCTTGCCGCTGGCGGAGGTGATGGTCACCGTGTTGGTGCCGTTCGTGCCGGCGATAGCTCCAAGCGAAAGGAATCCGTACTCGCCCTTGTCAAGCAGGAAGGAGACAGGACCGCCCACTCCGCAGATGGAGAGGATGTCGAAAGCCTCAGCTATGGTGGCGAAATCCTTGTTCTCACCGATGGTGTATTTTCCCTTCAAAGCTCCGATACATCCGTATGCGGTGGCGCTGATGGTGTCGTTCTCGACATTGTCGTCCCTCTTCTGCGCGTTGGGCTGGGTAAGCCATACAATCACGCGGTTGGTTTCACCCTTCGGAATAAATGTGCCCAAAGAGACCGCCGTATCCTGATAGGGGGCGAGACTGCCGGTCCATTTGTACGGGGTCATGACCGTACCGTTGGCCATCCAGTTGATCTGCACCGAGGTGAGGTTGGTCTTGGCGCTGTTGTTCATCAGCCGTACTTTGACCGGAGCGGCCTGGCCGACAGTGACAGAGGCTTTCCAATCCTCAAAACGGGTCAGCAGAGCGTCAAAGTCGACAGGCATGGATGTGTAGCAGCCCATGGCTGTGGAACCCTTACGCACAGTGTCCAGAATATCCGTGACAACACGGCCCACCGGGCAGGAGAGTCCGGTATAGTGTGCGCACTTGGCGCTGGTGGTGTAGTCGTAGAAGGCAGGATTCACACTGACCGCATTCTGGTCCTGTGTGGCCTTTGACCAGTTGGTGATATCGTTGATGTTTCCACCCAGATACCCGATATAGCTGGTGCCATAGCAGTTGTTGTAATCCAGCAGGATTTCCGCACCGATATACGAAGTGGTGGAGAAATAGAGCGGATAGCCTCCACAATAGCAGACAAAGCTGTTGTTGTAGAAGTGCATGTCCCTACCCTGCATGGAGTTGATGCAGTAGACGGCACGGGAGGCGCCGGAACCGTACATGATGACGGTGTTATGGATGTACTCCGCCTCGGAATAGCCGGTATAGATACCGTAGGCCGTACCGGAGGAGTTGTAGATGATCTCGTTGTTCGAGATGACACCCGCACGGGAGCTGTCCTCGTTGAAATAGGAGGCGTAGATGCCCTGCCCCTGGCCGACCACCGACTTGGTGATGATATGGTTCCCGTTAATTTCCTCGGCGTTGCAGTTGGTCATGTCCAGACCATACAGCATAACGGCATCCTTGGAACGCGAGAAAATCCAGTTGTTGTTCACATAGTCGAAATCGGTATAATATAATAATGTACCGTAATAGGGCTCTATGACCTTGTTGCCGCAGAAGGTGATGTTGGTCATCTTTTGCGAGGCGCTGATGCCGCGGGTATAGAATCCGTAATATGCGCCCTTCAAGTAGTTGTTGACAATCTTGATTTTATTGGGCTGGCAATCGGCAATGGCGATACAGGCATAGGTGGTGGTGGTCAGAGTGTCCATCAGCACGCGGCAGCCGTTGATTTCAACATTGTCGCTTGTGTCGGCGAAGACGATACCGCTTCCGGTACCCTCAAATGTAAGGTCTTTCAGAACGATGTTGCGGGTGTTGCTGAAATAGGCCTTTGTGCCGGTAGGAGTTTCGCCGGTAATGACCACATCCTCCGCCTTGCCGCTGGAAGAGGTGACCGTCAGGCTATGGCCGTCAAGCGCATACCACATTTCGGAGAAATCAAGCATCTCCTCATATTCGCCCTTGTCAACGGAAATAAGGACATCCCCGCTAAGGCCGCACACGCGGACAAGCTCAAGAATCTCACTGATGCTCTTGTATTTTCCAGTAGGACCGACAACATATTTGCCGCTCAGGTAGGCTCCGCAGGCATAGACGCTCTTGCGGACAAAAGTATCTCTTGTGTTATTGATCGTATCCTGGTTTGGCAGGCTTACCGACGCCGTGATAGTGTCGACACTGCCGGCCACAGGCATATATGTGCCGAGATATGCGGAGACGGTGAAGCCTTCAGGCAGATCGCCCGTCCATTTCACAGGGGTCTGCGACACACCGTTCACGGTCCAACGGATATAGGCCGACTTAAGGTTGCTCAGGCCTCTGTTCTGAATCTTCGCATAGACTTTGTTGGCCTGTCCTGCCAAAGCGCCCACCACAGGGGTGTCGATGGCAATCACAGCCACGCAGTTGCTGTCAAGCCCCCATTCCCTTCCGATGGTATAGCCGGAAGTGGCGGTGGCGTTGTTGCCGACCGTATCGGTCGCAAAAATCGTATAGGTCACCTGTGTTCCGACTAACTGCTGCGGGATGGTGGCCTTCCACATGCTGTCGCCCTCATAAGGGATCATCAGCATGGAATCGCGGGTAACCTTTCCTCCCATGGAGGTGTAGGCGAGACGAAGCACCGGTGTCTTCAAAGGAACCAGTGTCCGTTTGGCCACCTTAGCATAGATGGTGTAGGGGCCGGGGCCGTACACCAGACCATTGGTGAACGGGGAGACGTACTGGATCACCGGAGGGGTGATCTGTGCTGTGGAGGCCATCAGCTCGAAATTGTCGATGAACCATCCCCATGCGAAGTTGGTACCAACTGTAGCTCCCTTCTTGAGTTTGAACTTGAACTGCACTTCGGCATAGGCGACATCCTGGCTGACATCGAACGATTCAACCTTCCACCAGGAGTTGTCCGGCTGGGCGGTCATGTCGTTCTTCAACCACTCCAGGTAACATCCGTGATGGAAACAACGCTGTTTCCGGAACACGGAGCTGCTGCCCTTGTAATCAATGTAGGGGATTGGTTTCCACTGT
>JAEEIS010000203.1 GCA_016281475.1 Bacteroidales bacterium | reverse complement strand
CACCCAGGCCTCGGTGATGACTGTCACAGCCCCATCAGTTATTGTCAGGGGTGCTACCACACTCTCCGTCTCCGCAGCCCCTTACGCCTATGTGGCACTCACCGATACCATTTCCCACAGCCTTATAGCCTCGGCCTATGCCGACAACTCGGGCATCGCAGTCCTCTCCATCCCTTCCACCTTACCGGTGGGTGGTTACGAACTGGCCGCCTCGGCGCAGCAATACCGCACAGCCTTTACCCCTCTGTCGGTCATCAGCCCCAGCGGTCCCTACCCCGTAGTGGGCAACGTCGCGGCTCTACAGCCGCTTGATGCTGGCAACTCTGTGTCAGTTGCCTTTAGCCTTATCAACATGGGCGACAGCACTGCCTACAATGTGTCATTTTCTGTCGTCCCATCCGATGCCACTGCCGTCACTTTCTACCCCACAGGCATCCCCGTCGACAGCCTGCCGGCAGGCGACACCGTCGTGGTTGCATGGCAGACCCAAGTGAGCCAAAACGTTTCTGACGGAACAGTGATTCCTATCACCACTTCCACCACCTGGACGGGCAGCGGCACTCCCAATACGGCCGTTTATAGCCTTGTTCTCAATGCCCCCGACATCTCGTTCGACATCGCTGTAGGCGACGGCAATATCCTCCCCGGCACTACCGACTCGCTCCTTGCCCTCCTGGTCAACAACGGCCACGCCACCCTCAACTCCTGCCGTCTCATGCTTTCTTCGCCCACACAGCTACTCACTGTGGGTACAGGCACAGCCGACAGCTCGTCGCTCTTCTCGCTCACCCCCGGTGATGCAGTCCTACTCACCTTCCCGGTCCATGCCGACAGTCAACTGCCTACTGGTATCGAAGTACCCCTGACGCTCACCTTAACACAATCAAGCGATAACGCAGTCTACCCCCTCTATATAGGCACCAATCCAGTGGAAACCTTCGAAGGCAGTGTCTTCCATACCTCTGGCTGGATACAGGGCACCTATCCTTGGACAATCAACATGTACGGAGCCTATGCAGGCATCTACTGCCTGCGCTCCGCTTCCAGCCTCGGCAACAACCAGACGTCCGAAATCAGCATCCCCGTCTCCCTCACCGCACCCGACAGCGTCAGCTTCTACTACAGGGTGTCGTCCGAAGCCAACTATGACAAGTTCCATTTCTATATCGACAATTCCGACCTCCTCGCCGAGTCGGGCATAGTGGCATGGACCCGTGCCGCTTTCCTTGTCCCTGCCGGAAGTCATACACTTAGGTTTACTTATGCCAAAGATGGCAGCATGTACAGCAATGACGACTGCGCCTGGATAGACAACGTTACCCTGCCCCACCAGTCTCGGCCTGTACACTTCCAATCCGACACCCTCTGCGCCGGAAGCCTTTACATCGTGGCAGGCGATACAATCAATACCTCCCAGTCCGGCAGCTATACTATTGTCGATAACACCGCCTCCGACTCGGTGCTGCTTGTCGACTACACCGTTTACCCCACCTATTCCATTGTCGACAGCCTGGTGGCCTGCGACAGCATCAACTGGAACGGCCACACCTACTACTCATCTACCTCCCTCGACCAATACACCGCCTCCAGCTCCCACGGCTGCGACTCAGTCATATCCCTCCATCTAACGGTTCATCCCTCCTACACCGCCGACGAAACCATTTCAGCCTGCGACTCCCTGTGGTGGAACAATTCCTTATACACCGCCTCGACCGACCTGACCGAACAACTGACCACCGCATACGGTTGCGACTCCACTATGCACTATCACCTAGTGGTTCATTACTCGGTTCTCGACACAGTCTGCGACTCCACATCCGCCAACTCATACACATGGAACGACTCCACCTACCACCTCTCGGGCACCTACATCCAACACTTCTCCACCGTCCAAGGCTGCGACAGTACCGTAGTGCTGGTTCTCAAGCTCGGCAACGGCGGCACCCAGTCCATTCTCTCCCCCGCATCGCCCAATCCCGTCACCGTCTACCCCAACCCCACCAACGGGCGTTTCACCATTAATGCCGACGGATTACTCAGCGTGGATGTGATTGACAATGCAGGCCGCCTTGTGGCAACTTTTACTGACACCAACTACTTTGACCTCTCGCATCTACCATCAGGCACATACCTGCTGAGCATCAGACTTCGCGACGGCTACACCCTCAACCGTGTGATTCTTACCCATTAAAACCTATCATAATCCCAAATCGGTCATTAGGCCGGAAAGCATATAAATTGCCGTCTATTATTGTCCTTTTCATGCCATAATATGTATTGATAGAACAAAAATATTTTCTTTCTCTGTAACAAAATAGGTACTATTTGCTACTAACATAGTCAGACAATAATAATTCTCCTTTTGGGGAGTTATTAATAAAGGAGTTATAATGAAGAGATTATTTATAGGAATCACTTTTGCCATGCTTGTGTTTGGCCTGAGGGCACAGTGCACTACCGACACGGTGACCCTCTTCCCATGGGAGAACAATTTTGGTCGCAGCTATGACTGCTGGCATAGTTTCGACTCGAATTCGACAATGACGTTGATGTCGATGGTTTCGACTTCGGCTGCGGGCAACGACACTACATGGTATGTGATGGTAACGAGAAGCTATTTT
>JAEEIS010000202.1 GCA_016281475.1 Bacteroidales bacterium | reverse complement strand
CCCCGATGACATCCCCGCCATCACCTATCGCATCATCGCGCACAACACCGACCCGAAAGACGTGGCCGGCGACGGCGAGGAGAAGACCCTCCCCGTGCTCACCAACCGCATGATGGTGACCGAAACGATGCCGTTCTATATCTCGGGAAAGGGCGTGAAGACGTTTACGTTCAACAAATTGCGGGATGCATTCGGTGCGACGGACGCGATAAATCGGAATGCGGACGCGATGAATCGGAATGCGGACGCGATGAATCGCATTTCGGACGCGATAAATCGCGTCCCTACATTGAAACATTACCGTTTGACCGTGGAATGCACGCCCAATCCCGTATGGTACGCCATTCAGGCGATGCCCTACATGATGGAATACCCGCACGAGTGCAACGAACAGCGCTTCAGCCGCTACTACGCCAACGCCCTCGCCACGCACATACTGAAGGCCAACCCCGTTATCGAGGAGGTCTTCAACCGCTGGCAGGTGGAGTCGCCAGATGCCTTCTGCTCCGCCTTGGAGAAGAATCAGGAACTCAAGCAGGTGATGCTGGAGGAGACCCCGTGGGTGCTTGACGCACAGCGCGAGGGCGCCAACAAGCAGGCGCTGGCCGCGATGTTCGACTTCAAACGGATGGCCCAGGAGGAAGCTTCCACGCTGCGGAAACTGCAGCAGGCGCAGAACGGCGACGGTGGCTGGCCGTGGTTCTCCGGCGGCAAGAGCTGCGACTTCATTACACGGCACATCGTGGCGGGCTTCGGTCACCTCAAAGCCCTCGGTGTCAGCACCGACGTGGCCAACAGCACCCTCCGCAACGCCGTTTCCTACATGGACGAGCAGATGTACCAGCGCTACCTCGACCGCAAGAAATACCACTACACCTACGTCGATGAGACACACTACCTCTACGCCCGCAGTTTCTACAAAGACAAGGTTTCCGCCAAACATAAAGCCGCATACGACACCTGTTACAAGGTGCTGTTAAGCGGCTGGCGTCAGGAATCGTACTACACGCAGGCGATGATTGCGCTGACAGCATGGCGCAACGGTGACCAGAAAGTGGCAAAGGAGATTATAGCCTACCTTAAGAGCATGGCCCAGCACAATGAGGAGATGGGCATGTTCTGGAAAAAGCAGGGTGGGGGGTGGTTCTGGTACGAGCAGCCCGTTGAGCGGCAGGCGATGCTGATCGAGGCGTTCCATACCATCACGCCGGAGGACGAGGAGTCGTTAGCGCAGATGCAATTGTGGCTCCTCAAACAGAAGCAGACCCAGCACTGGAGCACCACGAAATCGACCACGGAAGCCATCTATGCGCTGTTGCTGAACAAGACGCTCGTAGCCGAGGACAAGACCGTGGCGGTCACCGTGGGGAACGTGCGTCTGCCCGACGAGACCGTGCAGACCGAGGCGGGCACTGGCTACTTCAAGAAGGCCTGGACGGGAGAGGAAATCACCGCTGACAAAGCCAATGTGCGCATCGAGAAGGGCACCGACGGTCCCGCGTGGGGCGGCCTCTACTGGCAGTATTTTGAGAATCTCGACAAGATTACCCGCAGCGACGACAAGAACTTGGTCATCGAGAAGCAGCTCTACAAGGTGGAGAACACCGACAAGGGCGAGGTGCTGAAGGCCATTACAACCAATCAGCCGCTACAGAAGGGCGACAAGGTGCGCGTGCGGGTGGTCATCACTGCCGACCGCGACATGGAGTTCGTGCACCTCAAGGACATGCGGGCCGCCACTTTCGAGCCCGTCAACGTCTTCTCGCAATACAAATACCAGGGCGGCCTCTGGTACTACGAATCCACCAAAGACGCCGCCACCCACTTCTTCATCGACTGGATGCCGAAGGGCAAATATGTTTTCGAATACACTTTGTTCGCCACCCAGTCCGGCAACTTCAGCAACGGCATCACGCACATCGAGTGCATGTACGCGCCGGAGTTCCAGTCTCATTCGGCAGGGGTGAGGGTGAAGGTACGGTAATCCTCACCCCCTGGCCCCTCTCCATTTGGAAGAATGTTTTTCCCTCTCCCCCTGGCCCCTCTCCAAATGGAGAGGGGAGACCAATGCCTCGGTAGTCGTTCCGATTCAATGCTGTCAGTGGACTGCTCCGCTTTAGGGGAGGACAGGGAGGAAAAAGGCAAAGAGTAAAACAAACAGTATGTCCTACAACGAAATAAGCGCAGAGGAGAATTCCCTCACCGCCTGGCCCCTCTCCAAAAGGAGAGGGGGAACCAATGCCTCGGTAATTGTTCCGATTCAATGCTATCAGTGGGCTCCTCCCCTTTAGGGGAGGCCGGGAGGGGTGATTTGGAGGCCGGGAGGGGTAAAAAATACGTAGAAAGGAAGTAATCATGAAACAAGACTTCAGTAAGACAAAAATATTCCAAGGGGCATCGCCAGAGATATTTGCACGGGCAAAAGAGCTGCGACGCAATATGACACCAGCTGAGAAAATCCTCTGGCAGTATTTGAGAAATGACCAACTCAATGGTTATCATTTCCGCCGCCAACATCCTATCAAACAATTTGTTGCTGATTTTTATTGTGCCAAAGCCGACCTGATAGTAGAATTGGATGGTGGTATCCATAATAACCCCGAAGTACAAGAACATGATATTAACCGCACGGTAGAGCTTGAAAACATGGGAATTACGGTTATTCGCTTTACCAATGAGGAGATTTATAATGACATAAATAATGTGATCGAAAAAATAAGAAGTTATCTGCATTAACTCCATGGTCCCTCTCCAATGGAAGAATGTTTTTTCCTCACCCCCTGGCCCCTCTCCTAAAGGATAGGGGAGACTGAGGCCTCGGTAATCGTTCCGATTCAACGCTATCAGAGGACTCCTCCGCTTAGGTGAGGCCAAGGAGGAAAAAAGACAAGGAGTAAAACAAATATTGTGTCCTACAACGAAATAAGCGCAATGGAGAATTCCCTCACCCCCTGGCCCCTCTCCAAATGGAGAGGGGAGACTAAAGTCTCGGTAATTGTTCCGATTTAACGCTATCAGTGGACTCCTCCCCTTTAGGGGAGGCCAGGGTGGGGTAATTTGGAGGCCCGGGAGGGGTGATTTGGATACCGGGAAGGTAAAATACGCAGATAGACACTGTTTCCCATATCGGAAAATTTTGTATTTTTGCCGCCGATTTTGATTTTTTATAAAATATTGATTATAAACGAAATAGAAATATGGCATTTATCAAAACCGACAATCTGAAAGGAGATATATTTGGCGGCATCACCGCGGGTATCGTGGCGCTGCCGCTGGCATTGGCATTCGGCATCCAGGCGTTCGGGGGAATTGACGATCCTTCCGCCAGCTCCATGGGTGCTCTCGCAGGTTTGATCGGGGCTACGTTCCTCGGCTTTTTCGCCTCCCTCTTCGGCGGTACCCATTCGCAGATCAGCGGTCCCACCGGACCGATGACCGTCATCACCGCCTCGCTGCTCAGCGGCGTGTGGGCGGCGCAGCATTCCATGAGCGCGGTGCTCATCAGCATGTCGCTGGCCGGTCTCTTCTGCGGTCTCTTCCAGATTCTGTTCGGCATCCTCAAAATCGGCAAGTATGTGCGCTATATCCCGTACCCGGTTTTGTCGGGCTTCATG
>JAEEIS010000201.1 GCA_016281475.1 Bacteroidales bacterium | reverse complement strand
CCAATAATGCAGATGACAAGACTTACCAAGGCAAGGATGACGTATGCAATGGTGCTGGTGACCTGAAGGTATTGAGCCACAGTAGCGAGCAGTGAGCCACCGACGATGAGAAATGCCCAGTAGCCTGATTTGCCGATATCGTGCAGGCGACGCACCATGACGGCAAGGCTGGGAATGATTACTGCAAGGTAGTAGATGAGGTAGATATACAGGAACGGACTTTTCATCGCGGTGAGCATTACCTCCATTTCGTCAAAGTCTTCCACACCTGTGGCAGCTGAATTAAAGCCCATCTTGAAGATGGGAATGCAAAAGCCTATCATCAATGCCATCATGATGATGAAGTTGATTACCTCAAACCACCAGTATTCTTTCCGGCGGGCGCGACCGCTAAAGTCGGCGTACTGCTTGAAGCATTTAAAAAACCATTTCATAGATTTATGCTTTTAAAAGGAAATTGATGTCGGCATTGAGAGGGAGTTCCTGTGTGTTAGCGATGTTGGTCTTGAAGACTTTCATCTTGTTGGGCTTGCCAATGAGGGAGAGGTTGCCGTTCTCAAGCAGCAGGGCGGTCGCCTCTCGGATGGCGGCAACGGTGGCCTTGGGATTGACCATGATATACTCTTTCAGGCGGTCATCGCGGGTTTCGCCACCATGCTTCGGGTCGAAGAAGTCTGTGTAATGGGGGTTGATTTGGAAGGGGACGAGGCCCATGCAGTCGAACGAGTCGGGCATGACGATAGGCATGTCGTTGGTGGTGCAGAGGGTGGGGCCTGCCACGTTGCTGCCGGCGCTCCAGCCCATGTAGGGCATGCCGTCGAAGGCGCGCTGGCGGATGGCCTGCATTAAGCCAGTGCGCTGCAGCTGGCGTACTAGGTGGAATGTGTTGCCACCACCAACCGCTACACAGTCGGTGTCGTAGACGGCGTTGATGGGCAGAGCCTTGTGGTGTACGCTGGTCAACTTTACGCCAAATTCGGCATAGACCTTTGCCACCTTTGCCTCATAGGCATCGTAGCTCTTGGTTAGTCCGCCTTCGGCGAGTGACACGCCGGCATAAGGCACAAAGAGCACCTTTTTAACGTTGTGCCGACGGCAGAAATCGGCAATTATGTCCTTGCACCAGCCGAGGTAAGCCTCGCCACGCATGGTGGAGTTACTAATCAGCAATAAATTTCGCTTATCCATAAGATTGTATTTTTAGGTTTAAGATTATTATGCGTCGATTGTGGCGTATGTGGCGTTCCGCTCGATGAACTCGCGGCGGGGAGGCACGTCGTCGCCCATCAGCATGCTAAACACGCGGTCGGCACTGGCGGCGTTCTCGATGGTCACTTGGCGCAGTTGGCGGTTCTCCGGGTCCATGGTGGTCTCCCACAGTTGCTCGGGGTTCATCTCACCCAGACCTTTGTACCGCTGCACGTGCACGCCCTTGTCGCCTACGGCTTCCATTGCACGTTCGCGTTCCTCTTCGCTCCAGCAGTAGAAACTCTTGTTTCCCTTCTTGACGAGGTAGAGTGGGGGAGTGGCAAGGTATACGTAGCCGTTCTCAATCAGCTCTGGCATATAGCGGAAGAAGAAGGTGAGCATCAGCGTGTCGATATGCGCGCCGTCGACATCGGCATCGGTCATGATGATGACTTTGTGGTAGCGCAGTTTCGAGAGGTTCAATGCCTGGCTGTCTTCTGGAGTGCCGACGGTCACGCCGAGGGCAGTATAGATGTTGCGTATTTCCTCGCTTTCGAAAGCACGATGGCGCATGGCTTTCTCCACGTTCAGAATCTTGCCTCGCAAAGGCAGGATGGCCTGATAGCGACGGTCGCGGCCCTGCTTGGCACTTCCGCCTGCTGAGTCGCCCTCAACAAAGTAAATCTCGCACATCGCCGGGTCGCCATCTTGGCAGTCGGCCAGCTTGCCGGGCAGTCCCGCGCTGCTGAACACATTGCCGCGTTGTACCATCTCGCGAGCCTTGCGGGCGGCCTGACGGGCGCGGGCGGCAAGGATGACCTTCTCCACGATAGTCTTTGCCTCGTTGGGGTGCTCCTCTAGGTAGTTCTCCAGCATCTCGCTCACCGCGCTGTCCACTGCACCACGCACCTCGTTGTTGCCCAGCTTGGTCTTGGTCTGTCCCTCGAACTGGGGTTCCGCCACCTTCACGCTGATGATGGCGGTCAGGCCTTCGCGGAAGTCGTCGCCGCTGATGTCCACCTTCGCCTTTGCCAGCATGCCGCTCTTGTCGGCATAGGCTTTCAGCGTGCGGGTCAAACCGCTGCGGAAGCCTGCCAGATGCGTGCCTCCCTCGTGGGTGTTGATGTTGTTCACATAACTGTGTATGTTCTCGTTGTAGGTGTTGTTATACTGCATGGCAATCTCGATGGGGATGCCGCTGCGTTCACCCTCGATATAGATAGCCTCGGGCATCAGCTTCTCGCGGTTCTCGTCGAGATAGGCGATAAAGTCGCGCAGACCCATCTCGCTGTAAAAGTGGTCGCTCCGCACAGGGGTGGAATCCCCCTCCGCGTCAGCTTTATTATCTCCAGACATAGTCTGGCGTCGGTCCTCGATGGTGATGTCGATGCCTTTGTTCAGGTATGCCAGCTCGCGCATACGCTCCAGCAACGTGTTGTAGTCGTATACGGTGGTGGTGAAGATAGTGCTGTCGGGGTGGAATGTGATGCGGGTGCCGGTCTTGTCGGCGGGGCCCACCTCCTTCACGGGATAGAGCGGCTTGCCCTTGCTATACTCTTGCTGATAGGTCTTGCCGTTGCGGTAGACGTTCACAATCATGTGGTCGCTGAGTGCGTTGACGCAGCTCACACCCACGCCGTGCAGACCGCCGGACACCTTGTAGCTGCCCTTGTCGAACTTGCCGCCAGCGTGCAGCACCGTCATCACCACCTCAAGGGCTGAACGGTGCTCTTTCTCGTGCATGTCCACGGGGATGCCGCGGCCGTTGTCCTCAACGGTGATGCTGTTATCCTCGTTGATGCTGACATATATCTTGTTGCAGAAGCCTGCCAACGCCTCGTCGATGGAGTTGTCCACCACCTCGTACACCAGATGGTGCAGGCCGCGGAAGTTCACGTCGCCAATATACATGGCGGGACGCACCCGCACGGCCTCGAGGCCTTCTAATACGGTAATATTACTCGCGCTGTAGTCTGACTTGTTTTGTGCTGTATCACTCATTTTTAGGTACTGAATATTTAGTCAATAAGAAATTGCAAAAATACGAAATTTTTCTGACATATCAGTACCTTATTTGCGAAAAAAAAGACACTTTTTTCCACCGCTGTTGTCAGCAATTGGGCGATGGGGTGGATAGTGCTATGAGATAGTGCTTTATCGTGGTAATTAGAGTGGTCGGATTATTCTGATTATTCCGACCACTCCGATAATTCCGATTACTCCGACTTTTATCTACCGCCGTATCGTCTCAGCCTCTGTGGCGGCCTGGAGCAGTCCTTTCTTAGCCTCATGCCATGGGAGGGCTAGGCATTGCACCGTGGCGGGTGGCAGGTGGAAACGTCCTGTGCGGTCGGTGGTGACGGTGTATTCCAGCGTGTGGGTGCCGGCAGGGAGTTCCTTGATGTATATGTCAAGACAGTCGGGTGCGCCGACAAACTGCGTGGCGACAGACCCCAGACGGGCATCCACCGATTTGACACTAATGTTGTTCAGTTTCTCAGTGCTGGAGGCCACGAAACGCACTTCTCCATGAGATGCGAAGCAGGCGGCGTAGGGCGAGCGTAAGTACAGGTGGCTCATGGGACGGTCGATGGTGACGGTCAGCCGTATGGTGCACTGCCCGTAGGGTGAATCGCCTGAGTCTGCATTGTCCGTTGTCCTCACCTCGCGCGTGAGGGTGATATGGCTGTCGGCTAGTTCTTTGGTGCAGTCTAGGTTACGAACCATTCCATGACTTGTCAGCCGTGCTTTTTCGGTGCCGTACCACACCTTCGTGGGGGCTAGGTAGCGTATGCGCTGGCGCACTTGG
>JAEEIS010000200.1 GCA_016281475.1 Bacteroidales bacterium | reverse complement strand
CAAATAAAATAGTCTTCTCATAGTAATAAATTTTTTTGTCATTTTCAGATGCAAAGATACAACTTTTTTCGCAAAAACATGGCAAAAAAATGCAAGGCCGTCAGAACGACGACCCTGCTGCAATCAAAACCAATAAAAAAAAGCCAATTATTTCGTTATTATGTATCGCAAGATTGTGGTTTCTTGCACTGGCGGTGAGATTTTTTTCATTCTATTTTGCAATAGTTGGAAAAATAATCGTATTTTTGCAAATCATATTTAAAATATATTTACCATGAAATCGATTGCAATACTGACAGGTGGCGGTCCTGCGCCCGGAATGAACACGGTGGTGGCCTCGGTGGCCAAGACTTTTTTGCGCGACGGCTTTCGCGTCATAGGCCTGCACGGCGGATATAGCTCGCTCTTTACCGACAAGCCCCGTATGCAGGATATCGACTTCCTCACCGCCGACGAAATCTTCAACAAAGGTGGCAGCATTTTGAAGATGAGCCGTTTCAAACCTACCGACGAGGATTTCGAGAAGCGTTTCAACCTCGCCCTGTTTAAGGACAACGAGATCAAGCTGCTGGTGACCGTGGGCGGCGACGACACCGCCTCGACGGCCAATCGTATCGCCAAGTTCTTGGAGAGCAAGCACTATCCCATTGCCAACATCCACGTGCCGAAGACTATCGACAACGATCTGCCGCTGCCCAACAGCTCGCCCACCTTCGGCTACAACAGCGCGAAGGCGCAGGGTACGGTGATTTGCACCGCCGTGATGGAGGATGCGCGCACGTCGGAGAACTGGTTTGTGGTGTCGGCCATGGGCCGCTCGGCAGGCCATCTGGCACTGGGTATTGCTGGCGCATGCCACTACCCGATGGTGGTCATCCCCGAATTCTTCAACAAGACCGAAATTACTGTCGATAAGATTATCAACCTGGTGGTTTCCTGCATCGTGAAACGCAAGCTGATGGGCATCAACTATGGCGCGGCGATGATTTCGGAAGGCGTGTTCCACAGCCTCAGCGACGAGGAGATTAAGAACAGCGGAATCCATTTCACCTACGACGACCACGGCCACCCCGAGCTGGGCAAGGTGTCGAAGGCCCATATCTTCAACGACCTGCTGGAGCGCAAAGTGAAGCAGCTGGGCCTGAAGGTGAAGAGCCGTCCGGTGGAGGTGGGCTACGAGATTCGCTGCCACACGCCGATTGCTTTCGACCTGACCTATTGCTCGCTGATGGGCATGGGCGTGCACACGCTCTACAAACAGGGCTGCACGGGTTGTATGGTATACAGCGACCACCAGGGCAATGTGTCGCCGCTGTATCTGAAGGACCTGCAGGATCCGACGACGGGCAAGATTCCTCCGCGCCAGGTGAATGTGAACACCAACAAGGTGCAGTCGTACATCAACGACATTATGGACTACATCACGCCCGACGACTACGAGGCCGCCAAGAAGTACCTCCCCAATCCCGAGGAGTACGACTTTAAGAAGATTTTGAACTGGAACTAGTTGATGTAAGAAGTAAGAGCTAAGAACGATGAAGTATGTTGCAGGGCGACAAACTTCAGAGTTCGTAGCTCTTACTTTAATATGGTTCTTTCTTTACATTCCCAAAAAACTCAAAAGATGAAAAAGTTTTTCCTATTCTCCCTCATAGTCCTTAGTTCTTTATTCCTGCCACTTTCACTCAGTGCCCAACGGCCGGGTGATGTAGTGATTCTGTATGAAAATGATGTGCATTGTGCAATCGACGGCTACCCCGTGCTTGCGGGGTTGCGCGACAGCCTGCAGCGCATGGGCTGCCATGTGGCTGTGGTGTCGGCGGGCGACTTTTCGTTTGGTGGCCCCATCGGTGCGGCCTCGAAGGGCGAGTTTGTCGTCAGGCTGATGAATGCCGTGGGCTACGACGCGGCCTGTCTGGGTAACCACGAGTTTGACTTCGGGTTTGAGCAGTTGCGCCATCTCGAAGAGATGTTGACGACGCCTCTGTTGTGCTGCAACTTTGATAAGAATGAAAAGTTGAAGAAGGAGAATTGTTTGAGTGTGGCATTCAACTCACAGTTCTCTTATCTCGATACTCCGTTCCAGCCCTATGTGCTGCGCAATTTGGGCGGGGTGTCGGTGGCGTTTGTGGGCGTTACGACTCCCACTACGATGTACACCTCCAATCCTGCCAGTTTCAAGGACAAGGATGGCAACTACATCTATAACTTCTCGCCTGCCACGCTGGAGGCCACGGTGCAACGCAGCGTGGATGCGGCACGTGCCGCAGGGGCGCAGGTGGTGGTGCTGCTCTCGCATCTGGGCGACAGCGACGGTGTGCCTACTTCGGTGAAGGTGCTGTCGCAGTTGAATGGTGTCGATGCGGTGCTTGACGGGCACGACCATCATATTATCCCCTGCCGTATGGTGGAGGATAAGTCGGGCTGCAGGGTGCCCCTCTCGTCGACGGGCACGCAGTTCCAGAAGGTGGGCATGATGGTTATTTCACAGCATCCGGATGCTAAGGAGTCGCTCAAATTCAAACTTTTCACAACTGACAGTCTGGGACGCAAAGGTTGTGTCAATAAGGCTGTTGCGGACTCGGTGAAGGCTATCCGTGAGGCGTTTGACGCGATGGGCAGCCGCGTGGTTGCCACCACCGCCTATCCGCTGGTGGCGGAAGAGGGCGACATACGCGTGTGTCGTTTGCGCGAGACCAACCTTGGCGACCTCATTGCCGATGCCTATCGTATATTGATGGGTGCCGACATCGGATGGGTGAATGGCGGCAGCATTCGCGCCAATATTCCAGTGGGTCCAATCACGCACAACATGCTTTTTGCGGTGTCGCCTTACAACAACACTATCTGCGTGATTCGCACTACGGGTCAGGAACTGCTCGACGCGTTGGAGACCGCCGTGCGCGAGTATCCCAAGGCAGAGGGTTGCTTTGCACAGGTGAGCGGCATGACTTTCACTTTCGACCCCAACGTGAAGTCTGGCGTGGTGCTGGACAGCAACGGCACGTTTCTGCGTGTCGACGGCCCTCGGCGTGTGAGCAATGTGATGATTGGTGGCGAAGCCTTGGATGTGAATAAATGCTACACCATTGCCAGCAACGACTATGTGCTGCTCAAGGGTGGCGACGCAATCCGTTTCCCCAATGCCAAACTGCTGAATAAGGAGATAGTCAGTGACTTACAGGCGTTGGAGAACTATATGCTGAACAATCTGCACGGTCTGATTGGCGAGCCCTACGACAAGCCGCAAGGGCGCATACACATGGTTGACAAAATAGTCACTACTGGAGGGAAAAACAAGGTGAATAGGCTGCGCAGCCTCAGTCCGGAAGATGAATATGTGGGAGTCCGCGCTAACACATATAGCCCGAAGAGTAACGACAAGCCGACTGAGGCCCCTGTGAAGTAAGGAGTGTTGTAAACTTATTAAACTGAAAATTGAAAGTTGAAAATTGGCTGCCGCACCCAGATAATTTTCAACTTTCAATTTTTAACTATCATTTTACATGAATGCGGGTTCCGTCGAACTCTATCGTGTCGCCAGCCACGCACTTGGCGCGTTTGCGCATTTCAATTTCTCCGTTGCGCCGCACCAGACCTTCGGTCACGACCATTTGGGCTTCGGATCCTGACGCAACACAGTTTGTTGCCTTCAGCAACTGTATGAGTTGGATGTGGTCGCCTTCGTCGCGACGGAGGGTGAAGTCTATCTCTTTCATCCAGGGCAAACGCATGAAAATTTTGAAAAATAGTACGGAATGAACAATTTGGCCGGAGTTATTAACAGGCCACCGTGCGAGCCGCGTGGAAATTGTGCGAAATGAACAAATTCGCCCACAGTTTGTTGATAAATATTTGT